>NZ_CAJNKE010000469.1 GCF_905232215.1 Burkholderia sp. LMG 13014 | reverse complement strand
CGCGACCCGCTGCGCGCGACGCTGGCGCTGTTCGGGTCGCTCGTCCTGATGTGCGTCATCAGCATCGGCATCAGTCTCGACGTCGACAACCTGACGTTCGCGGTGCTCGACCACGACCAGTCGATGCTGAGCCAGGACTATGCGCAGAACCTCGGCGGCTCCCGCTATTTCGTGCCGCGCGCGCCGCTGGTGGACGATCGCGATATCGACCGGCGCATGCGCAACGGCCAGCTGTCGCTCGCGATCGAGATTCCGCCCGGCTTTGCCCGCGACGTCGCGCACGGCCGGCGCGTCGAGATCGGCGTGTGGATCGACGGCGCGATGCCGATGCGCGCGGAGACGATCCGCGGCTATGTCGCCGGCATGCACGAGAACTGGCTGCGCGACCAGGCCAAGCGCCGGCTCGGCGTGTCGCTCGCACCGGCAGTCGAGATCGCCGTGCGCTATCGCTACAACCCGGACGTCAGGAGCCTGCCGGCGATGATCCCGGCCATCATGCCGATGCTGCTGCTGATGCTGCCCGCGATGCTGACGGCGCTGGCTGTCGTCCGCGAACGGGAACTCGGGTCGATCGTCAACCTGTACGTGACGCCGGTCACACGGGCCGAATTCCTGCTCGGCAAGCAGGCGCCCTACGTGATGCTGGCCATGCTGAACTTCCTGCTGATGGTCGTGCTGGCCGACCTCGCGTTCGGCGTGCGGATCAAGGGCAGTTTCTTCACGCTGGCGGCCGCGGTGCTGGTCTTCAACGTGGTGGCCACGGGCATCGGGCTGTTCGCGTCGACGTTCACGCGCAGCCAGATCGCCGCGATCTTCATGACGATCGTCGGCACGCTGATTCCCGTCGTGCAGTTCTCAGGGCTGCTCACGCCGCTGTCGTCGCTGGAAGGCGCCGGCAAGTGGATCGGGACGGTCTACCCGGCCACCTACATGCTCGCGATCAGCCGCGGCGTATTCAACAAGGCACTCGGCCTGGCCGACCTGTCGTCGCAGTTCTGGCCGCTGCTCGCGGCGGCGCCGGTCATCCTCGTCATGACCGCCGTGCTGCTGCGCAAACAGGAGCGCTGACCATGTCGCGCCTGCTCGTCATTTTCCGGCTCGGGGTCAAGGAACTCTGGAGCCTCGCTCGCGACCCGATCCTGCTCGTGCTGATCGTCTATACATTCAGCGCGTCGATCTACGTCGCCGCCACCGCGCGCCCGGAAACGCTGCACAAGGTACCGATCGCGATCGTCGACGAAGACGCGTCGCCGCTGTCCGCGCGCATCGCCGCTGCGTTCTTCCCGCCGCAGTTCGCCCCGCCCCCGATCGTCGGCGCGGCTGCGGCCGACCGCGGTCTCGACAACGGCGACTACACGTTCTCGCTCGACATTCCGCCGGATTTCCAGCGCGACGTGCTCGCCGGCCGCCATGCGACGATCCAGCTCAACGTCGATGCGACCCGCATGACCCAGGCATTCACCGGCGGCGGCTACGTGCAGCAGATCGTGTCGGGCGAGATCGATGCATTCGTGCGGCGCTATCGCGGCGCGTCGTCGCCGCCCGTCGATCTCGCGATGCGGATGCGCTTCAACCCGAATCTCGACGAAGTGTGGTTCGGCGCGCTGATGGAACTGATCAACAACGTCACGATGCTGTCGATGATCCTCACCGGAGCCGCGCTGATCCGCGAGCGCGAGCATGGCACGATCGAGCACCTGCTCGTGATGCCGGTGACCGCGGCGGAGATCATGCTTGCGAAGGTCTGGTCGATGGGGCTCGTCGTCACGGTGGCGGCCGTCGCGTCGCTGACGCTGGTCGTGGGCGGCGCGCTGCGCGTGCCGATTCCCGGCTCCATCCCGCTGTTCGTGGCCGGGATGGCCTTGCACCTGTTCGCGACGACGTCGATGGGCATCTTCCTCGCGACCCTCGTGCGCAGCATGCCGCAGTTCGGGATGCTGCTGGTGCTCGTGCTGCTGCCGCTGCAGTTGCTGTCGGGCGGACTGACGCCGCGCGAGAGCATGCCGCTCGCCGTGCAGGACATCATGCTGGCCGCGCCGACCACGCATTTCGTCGAACTCGCGCAACGCATCCTGTACCGGGGCGCCGGCCTCGATGCGGTCTGGATCCAGTTCGCGGTGCTGTTCGCGATCGGTTGCGCGCTGTTCCTGCTGTCGCTGATGCGCTTCCGCAAGACGATCACGCAGATGGCGTAAGCGACCGGGTAAGCGGCCGGATGCCCTCGCGGCGCCCGGATTCGCCCGTTGATACAGATCAACCGTGGCGGAACCCTTCACGCGATCATGACGTCACGACTTGCGCAAGCCGTCGCGGCCGCGATTGCGGCAACGCGGGATCGCGCTCACGGGCGGCCGGCGGCCGCCTCCCCGGAGAACGTCATGATGCGCCCGCCCAACCGGATCGTTCTTGCCACGCTCGGCGTGTTCGTTGCACTCGCGTCGCTGCTGGGCGTCGTGCACGCGATGCTGGTGGGGGTGCATGTCCTCCCGTATGCGATCGTCGCGCTGGTGTCGGGCCTTGCCGCCTTCGTCGCGCAGCCGGATCCGGCCGCCTGCGAGCATTCATGATGCGCCCGCACCTGGTTCATGCCCGATCATGAACGGCATCCTCCGCCTCGCGTTCAAGCTGCTCGTGAACGACAGCGCGAAGTTCACCGCGCTGACCGTCGGCATCACGTTCTCGGTGCTGCTGATGATCGAGATGACGTCGCTGTTCGCCGGGATCCTGAACAAATCGTCGGCGTCCGTCATCAACATCGGTGCGAAGGTGTGGGTGATGGATCCGGCCGTGAAGACGATCGCGAACAGCATCGGCATGCCCGACTACGTGCTCGATGCGGTGCGCAGCATCGACGGCGTCAAGTATGCGGTGCCGCTCTACTCCGGCGCCGCGCTCGTCAAGCTGCGCTCCGGCACCTACCAGGCCGTGACCGTGGTCGGCCTCGACGATGCGAGCCTGCTCGGCCGCCCGACGATGCTGCAGGGCCGGATCGAGAACATCTACGCGGAGAACGGCTTCATCGCGATCCAGGATCCCGAGTTTCCGAAGCTCGAGAATCCGTCGGTCGGCACCGATTTCGAGCTGAACGACCACCGCGGCGTGATCGTCGGCATCGCGAAAGTGGCGGCCAGCGGCCTGTTCGGCACGCCCACGCTCTACACGACGTATGCCCGTGCGATCCGGTACATCCCGTCGCCGCGCTTCACGACGTCCTACATCCTCGTCGAGCCGAAGTCGGAGGCGGACATCGCGCACATCAAGGCCGTCGTGACGTCGCTCGGCTATCGTGCGTACACGCGCGACGAATTCATCGCGCAGATCGCGCGCTTCTACAAGTACGAGACCGGGCTGGGCACCAACATCATGCTGATGACGATCATCAGCTTCATCATCGGCCTGTCGATCTCGGGCCAGACCTTCTATGCGTTCATCCTCGAGAACCTCGACAAGTTCGGCGCGCTGAAGGCGATCGGCGCGAAAAGCCGCGAGCTGGTCGCGATGATCCTGTTCCAGGCGACGTTCACCGCGCTGACCGGCTACGGCATCGGCGTCGGGCTGTGCGTGCTGATGATCACGGTCGCGAAACTGCGGATCCCCGACTACGCCGCGCTCGTTACTTTCGGCAACCTGTCGCTCGCGTTCGGGATGGTGGTGGTGATCGCGACGATCTCGAGCTATCTCGGCGTGCGCCGCGTGCTGCGCATCGAGCCGTTCGACATCTTCCGGGGCTGACGATGGCGAATGTCGCGATCGACGCGCGTGGCGTCACCAAATGGTTCGGCGAAGGCGACGCGCGCACGCAGGCGCTGTGCGACGTGTCGATGCAGGCCAACTTCGGCGAGATGCTGCTGATCGTCGGGCCGTCCGGCAGCGGCAAGACGACGCTGCTCAGCGTGATCTCGGGCATCCTGCGGCCGGAATCCGGCACGGTGTCGATCGACGGCGTCGACCTGTGGGCGCAGCCGAACGACGCGATCGCCGAGTTCCGGCTGAACCGGATCGGCTTCGTATTCCAGGACTACCACCTGTTTCCGAAGCTGACGACGGCCGAGAACGTCGCGATCCCGCTGATCCTGAAGCGCCGGCCGTGGGACGAAGCGCTGCACGAAGCGCTCGGCTATCTCGAGGTCGTCGGGCTCGGGAACCGCGCGCAACTGCCGCCCGTCAAGCTGTCCGGCGGCGAACAACAGCGCGTGGCGATCGCGCGCGCGATCGTCAGCCAGCCCGACCTGCTGATCCTCGACGAGCCGACCGCGTCGCTCGACGGCGACACGGGCCGCATGATCATCGACTTCGTCAAGCACAAGGTGCTGAACGACACGCGTTGCATCGTGATCGTCACGCACGACGCGCGGATCTTCGAATACGCGGATCGCATCCTGCGGATGGAGGACGGCAAGCTGAACGGGATCGACCGCGGAGGCGCGCGATGAGGCACAAGCTCGTGTTCGCGGCGGCCCTGCTCGGCTTCCTGGCAAGCCTCGTCGCCGCGTGGGTCTACAGCCGGCAGGAGCCGCCGCAGCCGCCGGTGTTCAAGCCGGCCGCCAATCCGTATGCGCGGGGCGTCTATGCGAACGGCATCGTCGAAAGCGAGCAGCCGGCCGGCGCGAACGTGAACGTCTACCCGGACGTGACGGGCGCGGTGACACGCATCCTCGTGCACGACGGCGATCCGGTGAAGGCCGGCGAT
>NZ_CAJNKE010000468.1 GCF_905232215.1 Burkholderia sp. LMG 13014 | reverse complement strand
GTGACCGAGCAGCCGGACGGCTCGCTGAAGCTGAACGTGCCGAGCTCGGTGACGTTCGCGACGAACCAGTACGCGATCACGCCGGCCTTCACGCCGCTGCTGAACGACCTGGCGACGACGCTGAACCAGAACCCGCAAGTGACGGCATCGATCGTCGGCTACACGGACAGCACGGGCTCGGCCCAGCTGAACCAGACGCTGTCGCAGAACCGCGCGCAAAGCGTCGTGAACGCACTGGCACAGCGCGGCGTGAACGGCGGCCGCCTGTCGGCGCAAGGCATGGGCGCATCGAACCCGATCGCGGACAACGCGACCGAAGCCGGCCGCGCACAGAACCGCCGCGTCGAAATCTACCTGCGCGCAGCGCAGGCGCAGTAAGCGCACGACGAGGAGAAGGTGCGGGCCCGCCGCTCGCGCCGCCCCGCCGGACAAGGCTTCCGGCGGAGCCGGTAACAAATCGAAAATATTTTCGAACTTCTGTCGCAGGCCGTGGTCAGTATTTACGGTACGCGGCTGGTGTTGCCGGCGCGTCACCATTCTCCTCTTGTCGTTGTTGCTCCGGGGCCGTATCCGCCCCGGTTTTTTTTGCCCGCAGAATTCGTGCTGCACCGCAGCACATCGCCGTCGGGCACGCCGCTTGCGCGGCCCCGCCCGTTTCGGCGCCCGTTCAAGGGCGCCTGCCCGCGTCGCTGGCGCGCGCCCCTGCTAGAATCGCAGTTTCCCGTCGTTTTTCCGCCGTTCCTCTACAGACCCTATGTCCGCATCCGACCTCACTTCCGTGCAGGCTGCGGCGCCGCAAGGCGGCCGCCAGATCCTCGTTACGTCCGCACTGCCCTATGCCAACGGGCAGATCCACATCGGCCACCTGGTCGAGTACATCCAGACCGACATCTGGGTGCGGGCGCTGCGAATGCATGGCCATGAGGTCTACTACATCGGTGCCGACGACACGCACGGCACGCCGATCATGCTGCGCGCGGAGAAGGAAGGCCTGACCCCGAAGCAGCTGATCGACCGCGTGTGGACCGAACACAAGCGCGACTTCGACAGCTTCGGCGTGTCGTTCGACAACTTCTACTCGACCGATTCGGACGAGAACCGCGTGCTGAGCGAGAAGATCTACGTCGCGCTGCAGGAAGCCGGCTTCATCGCCGAGCGCGAGATCGAGCAGGCGTACGATCCCGTCAAGGAAATGTTCCTGCCGGACCGCTTCATCAAGGGCGAGTGCCCGAAGTGCCACGCGAAGGACCAGTACGGCGACAACTGCGAAGTGTGCGGCTCGACCTACCTGCCGACCGAACTGCTGAACCCGTATTCGGTCGTGTCGGGCGCGACGCCGGTGCGCAAGACGTCGAAGCACTACTTCTTCCGCCTGTCCGACCCGCGCTGCGAAACGTTCCTGCGCGAATGGGTGAGCGGCCTCGCGCAGCCCGAAGCGACCAACAAGATGCGCGAATGGCTCGGCGACGCCGGCGAGGCCAAGCTCGCCGACTGGGACATCTCGCGTGACGCGCCGTACTTCGGCTTCGAGATCCCGGGCGCGCCCGGCAAGTATTTCTACGTGTGGCTCGACGCGCCGGTCGGCTACTACGCGAGCTTCAAGAACCTGTGCGAGCGCAACGGCGTCGACTTCGACGCGTGGGTCCGCCCGGGCTCGACCACCGAGCAGTATCACTTCATCGGCAAGGACATCCTGTACTTCCACACGCTGTTCTGGCCGGCGATGCTCGAATTCTCGGGCCACCGCACGCCGACCAACGTGTTCGCGCACGGCTTCCTGACGGTCGACGGCGCGAAGATGTCGAAGTCGCGCGGCACGTTCATCACCGCGCAGAGCTACATCGACACCGGCCTGAACCCCGAATGGCTGCGCTACTACTTCGCCGCGAAGCTGAACGCGACGATGGAAGACATCGACCTGAACCTCGACGACTTCCAGGCGCGCGTGAACAGCGACCTCGTCGGCAAGTACGTGAACATCGCGAGCCGCGCGGCAGGCTTCCTGATCAAGCGCTTCGACGGCCGCGTGCAGGACAGCGCGATGAACCATCCGCTCGTCGCGAAGCTGCGCGACGCGATTCCGCAGATCGCCGCGCACTACGAGGCACGCGAGTACAGCCGCGCGCTGCGCCACACGATGGAGCTCGCGGACGAAGTGAACGCGTACGTCGACGGCGCGAAGCCGTGGGATCTCGCGAAGGATCCGGCCAACGCGGTCGCGCTGCACGAAACCTGCAGCGTGAGCCTCGAGTCGTTCCGCCTGCTGTCGCTCGCGCTGAAGCCGGTGATGCCGCGTGTCGCCGAAGCCGTCGAGTCGTTCTTCGGGATCGCGCCGCTCGCCTGGGCCGATGCCGCGAAGCCGCTGTCGTCGGAACAGCCGATCAAGGCGTACCAGCACCTGATGACGCGCGTCGACCCGAAGCAGATCGAAGCGCTGCTCGCCGCGAACCGCGATTCGCTGCAGGCCGAAGCCACCGGCGCGGCCGCCGCGAGCGCGAATGCCGCGAAGGATGCGAAGAACAACGCGAAGGCGAACGCGAAGCAGGCGGTGGTGAACGGCGCGGATGACGCCCCGATCTCGATCGACGATTTCGCGAAGATCGACCTGCGCATCGCGAAGATCGTCGCGTGCCAGGCCGTCGAGGGTTCGGACAAGCTGCTGCAGCTCACGCTCGACATCGGCGAGGAAAAGACCCGCAACGTGTTCTCCGGCATCAAGTCCGCGTACCAGCCCGAGCAGCTCGTCGGCAAGCTGACCGTGATGGTCGCGAACCTCGCGCCGCGCAAGATGAAGTTCGGCCTGTCCGAAGGGATGGTGCTCGCCGCGTCGGCCACCGACGAGAAGGCGGAACCGGGCCTCTACATCCTCGAGCCGCACAGCGGCGCGAAGCCCGGCATGCGCGTGAAGTAAGCCGCGCGCACTGCCGCTTGCGAAAAAAAGCCCCGCACGATTCGTGCGGGGCTTTTTTCATGGCTGCTCGGCGCGCCGCGCGCGCGCGGCGTCACTGCCGAACCAGCGATCGAAGCGCCGCGTGTAGTTCAGGTCGACACCCTGGAACGTGCCGCCGTACGCGGACACCGACCAGAAGCGCGTCAGGTTGATCGTCGCCTTGAACGCGTTGGCCGCCGATTGCAGCCCCTGCTCGAAGCCGAGCACGAACCGCTCGTTGATCGCCTTCGACACCAGCACGACCTGCGGGTCGGTCAGGCCGACTTCGCTGCGGCCGACCGAGACCTCGTCGAGACCGAAGGTCTGCGCGACGCGCTTGCCGGTCACGCTGCCGAGCAGCCCGAGCGCCGCCGTCATCGCACCCTGCTGGCCGACGTTGTTGCCCTGGTCGGTGCCGTGCCCGAACAGCAGCCACGACAGCTTTTCGTTGTCCGTGACGTTCGGCTCCGACACGAGCTTGACCGTCAGCGACTGGATCGTGCCCGTCACCTGCACGCCGGCCTCGACCTCCTGGTTGCGCCGCATCGCGAGGATGTTGACGCCCGGGTTCGACACGGGGCCGTTGAACGTGAAGAAGCCGTTCTCGATCGCGAGCTTGCGGCCGAACGACGTATATGTCGACCCTTCGGTCACGCGCACGTTGCCGACCGCGCGCAGCGGCACGCCCGGCGCGCTCATCACGGTGATCGTGCCGCGCAGCCCGAGATCCGCGCCGTGGCCCTTGAAGCGGAAGTTGTTGCCGAGGCCGATGTCGATGTTCGCTCGCGCCGCGCGGCCCGTCGTTCGCGACGGTCGCCTTGCCCGACAGCGACAGCTTGCGGTCCGGCGCCGCGAACAGTTCGAGCTTGTCCGCGACGATGCTGGCGGTCAGGTCGGGCGCCTCGCCGTCGAGGCGCACGCGACCGAGCGCGCGCAGCGTGCCGTCGCCGCCGTGAAATTCGACCTGCTGGAATTCGACGAGGTTGTCCGACAGCTTCACGCGCACGATGCCGTCCTTCAACTGCACGCCCTGGTCGATAAGCGTCGCGGACAAATCGTCGCCCGTCAGCATCCCCGACAGGTTCGGCTTCACCGGCGTGCCCGCGATGGTCAGCTTCAGCGCCGCGCGCCCGCCGAGCAGGTAGCTCGGCCCGAACAGGTTGCCGGTCGTCTTCAGTGCCGGGATATCGGCGTCGATGCGGCCCGACAACGGGCCATCGTTGACCACGCCGAACATGCCGTCGTGCAGCGCGAACGGCACGATGACGTTCGCATCGAGCGTGCCGATCCGGTTCGCCTTCGCGAGCGCCGTCAGGTTGAGCCGGTTGCCGGGCGTGAAGCTCGCGCGCGCGGACAGGTCGGTCAGCCCCAGCGACGCGATGCCGCGCCCGCTTTCGATCGTCACGTCGCCGCCGCGACGCTTCACCTGCACATAGCCCGTCGAGTTCGCGCCGAGCGAGAAATCCCAGTCGGCGTCGAGCACGACGTCGGTCCGCACCGGCGGCCGCTGGCCCGTCAGCTCCTGGCGGACCTCGAGGAAACGCGCGACCGACGCGCCGCTCACGGAGCCCGCCGAGCGCATCTGGCCGTGATCGAACACGAACGATTTCAGGTCGATCGACGCGCCTTCGAGCGTGAGCCGCGTCGCGCCGAGCGTCACGCGGCCGGCGCCGGCCGATACGGTCAGCGGCGACTGCAGCGCGATGGCCGGCGTGCCAGTCTCATATACACATCAGACGCAGCCGACGAATAGAGAGGTGTAGATCTC
>NZ_CAJNKE010000467.1 GCF_905232215.1 Burkholderia sp. LMG 13014 | reverse complement strand
TTCGGCCCATTCTACGCTGGAACGCCTGCTGCGGCCCCCGCCGCGGGCTGCGATAATCGCGTTCCACGGCAACCCGTGGCCGCAGGGCGGCCGCGCACCAGAGGACATTCGCATGGGCAACCGCTTGAGCAAGATCGCCACGCGCACCGGCGACGATGGCACCACCGGCCTCGGCGACGGACGGCGCATCGGCAAGGACGACGTGCGGATCGCCGCGATCGGCGACGTCGACGAACTGAATTCGAACCTCGGCGTGCTGCTCGCCGAGCCGCTGCCCGACGACGTGCGCACGGCGCTCGTCACGATCCAGCACGACCTGTTCGACCTGGGCGGCGAGCTGTGCATCCCCGGCCACACGGTGATCGACGACACGCACCTCGCGCGCCTCGACCGCTGGCTCGCCGATTACAACGGGACGCTGCCGCCGCTGAAGGAATTCATCCTGCCGGCCGGCTCCCGCGCGGCGTCGCTCGCGCACGTGTGCCGGACGGTGTGCCGCCGCGCGGAGCGCTCGATCGTCGCGCTCGGGCGCCACGACGCGCTCAATGATGCGCCGCGGCGTTACGTGAACCGGCTGTCGGACCTGCTGTTCGTGCTGGCGCGCGTGCTGAACCGCACCGACGGCGGGGCGGACGTGCTGTGGGAGCGCGGCCGCGTCCGCTGACGCCGCGCAAGGATTTCCGCACTGCGACAATTTGCCCGAGGGACGGGCAATTTTAAAGATGTATCGTATCTACATGTTTAACGGAGAACGAACATGACCCCCATTACCGCTGACCAGATGGCTCGCGTGAAGGCCACTGCCCCTGTCCTCGCCGTGCACGGTGCGACGATCACGAAGCATTTCTACCAGCGCATGTTCGCGCGCCATCCGGAACTGAAGAACCTGTTCAACCAGACGCACCAGAAGACCGGCAGCCAGCCGGAGACGCTCGCGAAGGCCGTCTATGCGTATGCGGCGAACATCGACAACCTCGGCGCGCTGGGCGGCGCCGTGTCGCACATCGCGCACAAGCACGCGAGCCTGAACATCCGCCCCGAGCATTACCCGATCGTCGGCGAGAATCTGCTCGCGTCGATCGTCGAGGTGCTCGGCGATGCGGTCGATGCCGACACGCTCGAAGCATGGCGCGTCGCGTACGGCCAGCTCGCACAGATCCTGATCGGCGCCGAGGCCGACCTGTACGCGGGCGCCGCATGGAGCGGGTTCCGCCCGTTCAAGGTCGAGCGCAAGGTGCGCGAGAGCGACGAGATCACGTCGTTCTACCTGACGCCGGCGGACGGCGGCGCGGCACCGACGTTCGAACCGGGCCAGTACATCACGGTGAAGCGCTTCGTCGGCGATCTCGGCGTCGACCAGCCGCGCCAGTACAGCCTCTCCGACGCGCCGAACGGCAAGTGGCTGCGCATCTCGGTGAAGCGCGAGGCCGGCAAGCCGGAAGTCATTCCGGCCGGCAAGGTGTCGACGCTGATGCACGACGGCGTCGAGCAGGGTGCGATCGTCGAGGTGACCGCGCCGATGGGCGAATTCTCGCTGAAGCGTGGCGTCGAGACGCCGGTCGTGCTGATCTCGGGCGGCGTCGGCATCACGCCGATGATGTCGATGGTGTCGACGCTGGTCGCGGAAGGCAGCAAGCGCGGCGTGCGGTTTGTCCATGCGTGCCGTTCGGGCGCGGTGCACGCGTTCCGCGACTGGCTGAACGATACGGTGCGGGCGAACGCGAACGTGAAACGCACGGTGCTGTACGAGCAGGTCGGCCCGAACGATCGCGTCGGCGTCGATTACGACCTCGAAGGCCGTCTCACGCCGGAGCGCGTGAAGGAATTCGCGCTGGTGCCGGATGCCGACTACTACATCTGCGGCCCGATCGCATTCATGAAGGCGCAGCGTGACGCGCTGATCGCACTCGGCGTCGCGCCGGAGCGCGTGAACACCGAGATCTTCGGTTCGGGCGCGCTCGAGTAACGCGTACCCGCAAGGTTCTGGACCCATGAAAAAGCCCGGCGCGAGCCGGGCTTTGACTTTGTGGTGGGCAGCGCGTCAGGCGCGCAGCATCAGTGTGGCGTGATAGCGCCACACCTTCGGATCGGCGCTGACGAGCGGCATGCCTTCATGGAGTGCCTGCGCGACCATCACGCGGTCGAACGGATCGGCACGATCCGGGAAATCGGGCAATCCGGCGACACCTTCGACGTGATCGCTGCTGATCGGCAATTCCGCAAAACCTGCGAGCCGGAACGCCGAACGTGCATCGCGCGGATGGACGGGCAGATTGCCTTCGCGGTATTTGATCGCGATTTCCCGAATGGACGCGGTCTGGCAGAGCGAAACGACGACCGCAGGCTGGCCGCATGGCCAACCCGCCGTCGGCGGGGCATGCGGTCAGCCTGTCGCTGCGGGCGATCAGTTCCCGCTGCCGCGCGCGACGCGCCGAGCCTTCACCGATTCCGCGAGGCCTTCGAGCACCTTCACGCTGTCGTCCCACGCGATGCACGCGTCGGTGATGCTCTGGCCGTAGGTCAGCTCGCAGCCTTCCTTCAGGTCCTGGCGGCCCTCGACGAGGTGCGACTCGATCATCACGCCGACGATGCGCGAGTCGCCGGCCGCGAGCTGGCGGCCGATGTCCGCGCACACGGGGATCTGGTTCTCGTGCTTCTTCGAGCTGTTCGCGTGGCTCGCGTCGATCATCAGGCGTGCGGCGAGGCCGGCCTTGCCGATGTCTGCGCATGCGGCGTTCACGCTGTCCGCGTCGTAGTTCGGCGTCTTGCCGCCGCGCAGGATCACGTGGCAGTCCTCGTTGCCGGCCGTCGACACGATCGCCGAGTGGCCACCCTTCGTCACCGACAGGAAATGGTGCGGCTGCGACGCGGCCTTGATCGCGTCGACCGCGATCTTCACGTTGCCGTCGGTGCCGTTCTTGAAGCCGACCGGGCACGACAGCCCCGACGCGAGCTCGCGGTGCACCTGCGACTCGGTCGTGCGCGCGCCGATCGCGCCCCACGAGATCAGGTCGGCGATGTACTGCGGGCTGATCATGTCGAGGTATTCGGTCGCGGCCGGCAGCCCCATTTCGTTGATCTGCAGCAGCAGCTCGCGCGCGGTGCGCAGCCCTTCGTTGATCTTGAAGCTGTTGTCGAGGTGCGGATCGTTGATGAGGCCCTTCCAGCCGACCGTCGTGCGCGGCTTTTCGAAGTACACGCGCATCACGATTTCCAGTTCGCCCTTGAAGCGCTCGCGCTCCTTCACGAGCCGGCCCGCGTATTCGATCGCCGCCTTCGTGTCGTGGATCGAGCACGGCCCGATCACGACGATCAGCCGGTCGTCCATCCCGTGCAGGATGCGGTGCATCGACTGGCGCGAGTTGTAGATCAGCTCGGACGCGGCTTCGGAGCACGCGAATTCGCGGATCAGGTGGGCGGGCGGCGTCAGTTCCTTGAGTTCGCGAATGCGGACGTCGTCGGTGTTGTGCGGGGGCATGCTGTTTCTCCTTGGTTCCGGGCGCCGTTCGGTCAGTGCGAGTGCGAGTGCGCGTGCGGCAGATTCATCAATTCAAGCGATTCAGTGGTTTCGGTCGGGGCCGCGGGACCGCTGCGGCGGCGACCGGGTGGCGAAGGGCGAAAAAAAACCGCCGGGTTCGCCGGCGGTTTTTTCGGGAATTTCGGTTGCGCTTTACGCGCCATCAACCCTCTCGATCCGCCAGCGGTCTGAGATACCAAAAAAAGTAAAAATAAAACTTGGCGGACATGACGGAGATTCGGTTCGTCAAAAAAGTTGATTCGGAATTTATACCCCGTCGCCGGGCGGCTGGCAACCGGGAAACGTCGAAAATGCGGACATTCCGCGCGTTTTCTTCAAAATGCGCGGAATGTCTGCGCCGCGATGCGGTTATGCCGTACCGCCGACCGTCATCCTGTCGATCCGCAGGGTCGGCTGGCCGACGCCGACCGGCACGCTCTGGCCTTCCTTGCCGCACACGCCGACACCCGAGTCGAGCGACATGTCGTTGCCGATCATGCTCACGTCCTTCAGCGATTCAGGGCCGCTGCCGATCAGCGTCGCGCCCTTCACCGGGTAGGTGATCTTGCCGTTCTCGATCATGTACGCCTCGGACGCCGAGAACACGAACTTGCCGTTCGTGATGTCGACCTGGCCGCCGCCGAAGTTCACCGCGTACAAGCCGTTCTTCACGGACGCGATGATTTCCTGCGGATCCTTGTCGCCGTTCAGCATGTACGTGTTCGTCATGCGCGGCATCGGCAGTGCCGCGTACGACTCGCGGCGTGCGTTGCCCGTGACCGGCATCTTCATCAGGCGTGCGTTCAGCGTGTCCTGGATGTAGCCCTTCAGGATGCCGTCCTCGATCAGCGTCGTGCACTGCGTCGGGTTGCCTTCGTCGTCGATGTTCAGCGAGCCGCGGCGGTTCGGCAGCGTGCCGTCGTCGACGACGGTCACGCCCTTCGCAGCAACGCGCTCGCCGAGCCGGCCGGCGAATGCCGACGAACCCTTGCGGTTGAAGTCACCCTCGAGCCCGTGGCCGATCGCCTCGTGCAGCAGCACGCCCGGCCAGCCCGGCCCGAGCACGACCGTCATCGCGCCGGCGGGCGCGGGGCGGGCGTCGAGGTTGACGAGTGCCGCGTGCACGGCATCGTCGACGTAGCGCGACAGCACGTCGTCGGTGAAGTAGCCGTAGTCGAAGCGGCC
>NZ_CAJNKE010000466.1 GCF_905232215.1 Burkholderia sp. LMG 13014 | reverse complement strand
GCGACGCACTGGCTGCTGCCGCGCCTGCCGCGTTTCAGGGCTGCGCATCCGGCGTTCGAGCTGTCGTTCGACATCACCGACCGGTTGCGCGATTTCGATGACGACGACGTCGATGTCGCGATCCGCTTCGGCACCGGGCGTTATCGTGACGCGTGCGCGCAGCACCTGTTCGATACGTCGGTGGTCGCGGTCTGCAGCCCGGCGCTGTTGTCGGCCGGGCCGCCGTTGCGCAAGCCGCGCGATCTGCTGCGCCACACGCTTTGCCACGTCGATTGCGAGGTCGACGGCGTGACCTGGCCGCGCTGGTCGGCGTGGATGGCCGCGGCGGGCGTCGACGGATTCGACGACAGCCGGTGCGTAGCGTTTCCGGATTCGAGCCACGTCGTGCAGGCCGTGACGGACGGCACGGCGGTCGGTCTTGCAGAGCCGCGCATGATTGCGCGCGATCTCGCGGAAGGGCGCGTCGTGCAGCTGTTCGACGTGAATGTCGAGGTGGCGCCCGGCCTTGCGTATCACGTCGTGTATCCGGAGCGCACGCAGGACGATCCGCGCATCGTCGCCTTGCGCGACTGGCTCGCGGATGAAGTCGCGACGATGCGCGCGTAGTGGTGGTGGCGGCGCGTGCTATCGTGCCCGCATCGCCACTGCACGACACCCTTTCCGGGTGCGTTTCTCCGATGAGCCAACCTGAAAGCAACCTCGCGATCCTGCTGAGCACGATGCAGCCCGAACTGCATCCGGGCGCGTTCGCATTCGTATCGCTGCCGATCGACGCAGACGTGTCGTTATCCGAAGTGATCGCGACATTCCGCGAAGCGGAAGGGCTGACGGTCGTCGTCGGCGAGGAGACTGCCGCGCGTCGCGGCTGGCCCGTGTTGTTCCGCGCCGCCTGGATCACGCTGACCGTGCATTCCGACCTCGCGGCGGTCGGCCTCACGGCGGCGTTCGCACGCGCACTCGGCGCGGCCGGCATCAGTTGCAACGTGATGGCGGCTGCCTGTCACGATCACATCTTCGTGCCGTTCGACGACGGTCCGCGTGCGCTCGATGCGCTGGTCGCGCTCCAGCGCGACGCGATGCGCAACTGAAGCACGCAAAAAAAACGGGCCCGTCATCGGGCCCGCGAACGGAGAGGATTGCGCCGGCATCCTGCATCCGGCGCACGGCGGCTTACTTGTTCGCGCCACCCTCGAACCAGGCGGCGAGCTTGGTGCGCTCGTCGTCGGTCATGTGCGTGACGTTGCCGATCGGCATCGCCTTCAGGCGCACGGCCTGTTCGTAGATACGCTGCGCGTTCTTCGACACTTCGTCCGGCGTGTCGAACATCACGCCTGCGGGCGCGCTGCCCATCAGCGTCGGCTTCGCCGAGTGGCACTCGACGCAGCGCTGCTGCAGGATCGGCATGATGTCGTTGATCACGACCTTCGGTGCGTTCGCGGCCTGCGCTTCCGGTGCGACCGGCTTCGGCATCGTCCAGACCAGCGCGGCCGACAGCAGTGCGACGCCGCCGATCGGCAGGTACCACAGCTGCTTGCCGCGGTGTCGCATCACGAAGAACTGGCGGATCAGCGCGCCGGCCAGCATGATCATCACGAGCACGACCCAGTTGAACTTGTTCGTGTAGGTCATCGCATAGTGGTTCGACAGCATCGCGAACACCACCGGCAGCGTGAAGTACGTGTTGTGCACCGAGCGCTGCTTGCCGCGCTTGCCGTAGATCGGGTTCGGCTCTTCGCCCTTGAGCATCTTGTCGACCATCTTGCGCTGGCCGGGAATGATCACGAAGAACACGTTTGCCGACATGATCGTCGCGAGCATCGCACCGACGATCAGGTACGCGGCACGGCCCGCGAAGATGTGGCACGCGAGGTACGCGGCGGCGACCACGTAGATGCCGACGCAGATGCCGAGCACGCGATCGTTGGTGCCGAGGATGCGGCACAGCGAGTCGTAGACGATCCAGCCGGCGGCGAGGAAGCCGAGTGCGGATGCGACGGCGACCACCGGGCCCATGTCGAGCACGCTCTTGTCGATCAGGTACGTGTTCGGCGCGAGCAGGTACAGCACGAAGAACAGCGAGAAGCCCGACAGCCAGGTCGTGTACGACGGCCACTTCGACCAGTGCAGGTCATCCGGCATTTCCGGCGGGGCGACCGTGTACTTCTGCATGTTGTAGAAACCGCCACCGTGGACGTGCCACAGTTCGCCGAACACACCGCGCTTGCGCTGGTTCGGGTCGGTCGGCGGTTTCAGGCTGTTGTCGAGTGCGACGAAATAGAACGACTCGCCGATCCACGCGATGGCGACGATGACGTGCAGCCATCGCAGCGCGAGGTTCAGCCAGTCGGTGATGAAGCCTTCCATGAAACTCCTCCAGACTCAGATTTTGTATTGATGCGGGCGCCGATGCGTATGTCAGCTGCCGCGATAGGTGCTGTACGACCACGGCGACACGAGCAGCGGCACGTGGTAGTGCGAGGCGGTGTCGGCGATGCCGAAGCGGAGCACGACGCGATCGACGAAACGGGGTTCGGGCACCTTCACGCCGAGCGACGCGAAGTAGTCGCCGGCATGGAACACGAGTTCGTATTCGCCGGCGGCGAGCGCGGCGCCTTCGAGCAGGGGTTCGTCGCAGCGGCCGTCGCTATTGGTCAGCACGGTCTTGATCGCGCGGCGCGATTCGCCGTCCAGCGCGTAGAGGTCCACCTTGATTGCAGCGCCGGGACGGCCGTGCGCCGTATCGAGTACGTGGGTAGTGAGCTTTCCCATTCGCAATTGTCCTTGTGTGAATGCGAGGTTCGGCGGCGACTCGATCCATTGACTGTGCGGCGGATCGAGGCTCCACGTCACGTGGCTACATACCCGTCGGCGAGATTGAAGCGAGCGCCGTGCAGGCATTGTAAAAAGGTTCCCCGCGCAAATACGGGCGCGATATCAAAGATAATGCGCCGCGCATGAGCGGCTGTCGACGGCACGCCGGATCGGGCTTCCGGCGGGCGTTTCGGGCCTCCGGCGGGGCGTTGCGCGGCGTACCATATCGAAACCGTGAAGCGCGGTATTCCGGATCGCGCATTGTGTGCGGCGCGCGCTTGGGCGATCCTCCCGCCGTGCGCGTCGGCCTGTGGCCCGCGCGTACCCCGAAGACGGCGAGCACGCCGGGTAACCGGGCCAGGGCGTTCGAACGGACGCAGGCACCGGAGCGTGCCGCGATTCAGCGTTCGAACGGCTGTGTGACCGCCTCCAGGATCAGCCCCTGGAAGCAGACCGACGCGGAGAACGCATGAACCTCGAGCAGCACGCTGGCGCACGCGCGCCGAACCCTTCCTCATCCCGCCCGAAAACCCTGCTGGTCAAGCACGCCGATGTGCTCGTGACCATGGACGATACGCGCCGCGAGCTGCGCGACGCGGGGCTCTACATCGAAGACAACCGGATCGTCGCGGTCGGCCCGACCGCCGAGCTGCCCGACACGGCCGACGAAGTGCTCGACCTGCGCGGTCACCTCGTGATCCCGGGGCTCGTGAACACGCACCACCACATGTACCAGAGCCTCACGCGCGCGGTGCCCGCGGCGCAGAACGCCGAGCTGTTCGGCTGGCTCACGAACCTGTACAAGATCTGGGCGCACCTGACGCCCGAGATGATCGAGGTGTCGACGCTCACCGCGATGGCCGAGCTGCTGCAGTCGGGCTGCACGACGTCGAGCGATCATCTGTACATCTACCCGAACGGCAGCCGCCTCGACGACAGCATCGGCGCCGCGCAGCGGATCGGCATGCGTTTTCATGCGAGCCGCGGCGCGATGAGCGTCGGCCAGCGCGACGGCGGGCTGCCGCCCGATTCCGTCGTCGAACGCGAGCCCGACATCCTGCGCGACACGCAGCGCCTGATCGAGACCTATCACGACGAAGGCCGTTACGCGATGCTGCGCGTGGTCGTCGCGCCGTGCTCGCCGTTCTCGGTGAGCCGCGACCTGATGCGCGACGCGGCCGTGCTCGCGCGCGAGTACGGCGTGTCGCTGCACACGCACCTTGCGGAGAACGTCAACGACATCGCGTACAGCCGCGAGAAGTTCGGAATGACGCCCGCCGAATATGCGGAAGATCTCGGCTGGGTCGGCCACGACGTGTGGCATGCGCACTGCGTGCAGCTCGACGATGCGGGTATCGGCCTGTTCGCGCGCACCGGCACGGGCGTCGCGCACTGTCCGTGCTCGAACATGCGGCTCGCGTCGGGTATCGCGCCGGTGAAGAAGATGCGTCTCGCGGGCGTGCCGGTCGGCCTCGGCGTCGACGGCTCCGCGTCGAACGACGGCGCGCAGATGGTCGCGGAAGTGCGGCAGGCGCTGCTGCTGCAACGGGTTGGTTTCGGCCCCGATGCGATGACCGCGCGCGAAGCGCTCGAGATCGCGACGCTCGGCGGCGCGAAGGTGCTGAACCGCGACGATATCGGCGCGCTGAAGCCCGGCATGGCGGCGGATTTCGCCGCGTTCGACCTGCGCCAGCCGCTGTTCGCGGGCGCGCTGCACGACCCGGTCGCGGCGCTCGTGTTCTGCGCACCGTCGCAGACGGCGTACACGGTGGTGAACGGGAAGGTGGTGGTGCGGGAGGGGCGTCTGGCGACGCTCGACCTGCCGCCCGTCATCGCGCGTCACAACGCGCTTGCACAGGCACTGGTCGAGGCATCGCGCTGAAGAAAGACTGAAG
>NZ_CAJNKE010000465.1 GCF_905232215.1 Burkholderia sp. LMG 13014 | reverse complement strand
ACGCTGAACGGCGGGCGCCACCGTTCGCAGACACGGCGGCGCCCGGTGCGGCGGTGGCGCGCATTCGCCCGCTCGCCAGCCAGACCGTTAGTTGCACACCGCCTTCCGGCGACCAGCGGCGGCAATCGGGCACTGCTCGCGCGAATGCGTGAAGCCAACCTGCTTGCCCCCCCATTTCCCGCTCACCAGGCACCCGCACGCCCACCTTGCCTTTTTCGCGTTTTGTTTAGTATTTTTAGTAACGGCGTTTTCGCAGATTAGCGCTTAAAAACCGGGAATTCGCGGGTATTCCCCGGCTATCAGGCCCGAATTCCGCGAGAAGTTTTACTATACAATCGCTTTCACCCTAAACAAACCGGACCCCGAACGAACGATGGGTACGACCATTCGCGATGTGGCGCGGGCGGCAGAGGTCTCGATCGGCACCGTCTCCCGCGCGCTGAAAAACCAGCCGGGCCTGTCCGAAGCCACGCGTGCGCGCATCGTCGAGATCGCGCAACAGCTCGGCTACGATCCCGCGCAGCTGCGGCCGCGCATCCGCCGGCTCACCTTCCTGCTGCATCGCCAGCACAACCGCTTTCCGGCCAGCCCGTTCTTCTCGCACGTGCTGCACGGCGTCGAGGATGCGTGCCGCGAGCGCGGCATCGTGCCGACGCTGCTCACGGTCGGGCCGAACGACGACGTGCTGCGCCAGATGCGCCCGCACGCGCCCGATGCGATCGCGGTGGCCGGCTTCATCGAGCCGGAGACGATCGAGGCGCTCGCCGCGACCGGCCGGCCGCTCGTGCTGATCGACCTGTGGGCGCCCGGGCTGCGCTCGGTCAACATCGACAATGCAACAGGCGCGGCGCTCGCGATGCGCCACCTGCTCGCCACCGGCCGCACGCGGATCGCGTTCATCGGCGGCTCGCCCGCGCACTACAGCATCGCGCAGCGTGCGATCGGCTACCGGCGCGCGTTCTTCGAGGCCGGGCGGCTGTTCGATCCCGCATACGAAGTGACGATCGACGCGGGGCTCGATCCCGACACGGGCGCCGCGCGGGCGATGGAGCAGTTGCTCGACGCACCGGGCCCGCGCCCGGAAGCCGTGTTCGCGTACAACGATGCGGCCGCGCTCGCCGCGCAGCGCGTCTGCATCGCGCGCGGGCTGCGCATTCCCGACGACATCGCGATCGTCGGCTTCGACAACATCCCGGCCGCCGCGCACGCGAACCCGCCGCTCACGACGCTCGCGGTCGACAAGGAGGCGCTCGGCCGCCGCGGCGTCGAGCTGCTGCTCGCGGAAGCGCCCGAGCGCACCGAGATTTCCCTGCCCGTCGAGCTGATCGTGCGGGCCAGCAGCCAGCCCGCCGGCTCCCCGGCACTCGATACCGCCACGGTCACCGAATCATCATGAACATGCCCCCGGTCCAACCCTGCACGGCCGCGCCGGCCGCCCACACGCAAGCCGCGCCGTTCGTCGCGAGTTTCCGCGACCCGTCGTTCCTGCTGTCGCACATCGAGGACACGCTGCGCTTCTACGCGACGAACGCGTTCGACCCGACGGGCGGCTTCTACCACTACTTCCGCGACGACGGCAGCATCTACAACCGCACGTCGCGCCACCTCGTCAGCAGCTGCCGGTTCGTCTTCAACTATGCGATGGCGTACCGGCATTTCGGCGATCCGCGTCACCTGGAATACGCGCGCCACGGGCTGCGCTTCCTGCGCGACGCGCACTGGGACGACGAGCTGCAGGGCTACGACTGGGAACTCGACTGGCGCGACGGCGCGAAGCGCTCGACGCTCGACGGCACGCGCCACTGCTACGGGCTCGCGTTCGTGCTGCTCGCGGCCGCGCACGCGACGATGGCCGGCATCGACGAGGCCCGCCCGCTGATCGCGGCGACCTACGAGCTCGCCGAGCACCGCTTCTGGGATGCGGCCGCGGGCCTCTACGCGGACGACGCGACGCCGAACTGGATCGTGTCGTCGTACCGCGGCCAGAACGCCAACATGCACATGACGGAGGCGCTGCTCGCCGCGTATGAGGCGACCGGCCACCTCACGTACCTCGATCGGGCGGAGAAGCTCGCGTCCCACGTCACGCAGCGCCAGGCCGCGCTGTCGGGCGGGCTCGTGTGGGAGCACTACCATGCGGACTGGTCGGTCGACTGGGACTACAACAAGGAAGACAGCTCGAACATCTTCCGTCCGTGGGGCTTCCAGCCCGGGCACCAGACGGAATGGGCGAAGCTGCTGCTGATCCTCGAGCGGCACCGCCCGCTCGACTGGCTCGTGCCGCGCGCGGCCGAGCTGTTCGACGCCGCGCTCACGCACGCGTGGGACGCCGATCACGGCGGCCTGTACTACGGCTTCGGCCCCGACTTCACGATCTGCGACCACAACAAGTATTTCTGGGTGCAGGCGGAAACCTTCGCGGCGGCCGCGATGCTCGGCGCGCGCACCGGCAGCGAGCGCTTCTGGGACTGGTACGACGAGATCTGGCGCTATAGCTGGGCGCACTTCGTCGATCACCGCTACGGCGCGTGGTACCGCATCCTCACCTGCGACAACCGCAAGTACAGCGACGAGAAGAGCCCGGCCGGCAAGACCGACTATCACACGATGGGCGCGTGCTACGACGTGCTCGCCACCCTCGCCCGCGAGCAGCGCAGCGAGCCGACGCAATGAGTGGCGGCACGTTTCCGGCTTTCGTGTCGGCGGGCGACATCCTGACCGACATGGTGCGCGCGGGCGACGCGCAATGGACATCGGTGCCGGGCGGCGCCGGCTGGAACGTCGCGCGCGCGTTCGCGCGGCTCGGCGTGCCCAGCGCGCTCGCCGGCGCGATCGGCGAGGACTGCTTCTCCGACGTGCTGTGGCACACGAGCGAAGCAGCCGGGCTCGACCTGCGCTTCCTGCAGCGCGTCGTACGGCCGCCGCTGCTCGCGATCGTCCACGAGACCCGCCCGCCCGCGTACTTCTTCATCGGCGAAGCGAGCGCCGACCTCGCGTTCGATCCGGCGCGGCTGCCGGCCGGCTGGACCGACCACGTGCAATGGGCGCATTTCGGCTGCATCAGCCTCGTGCGCGAACCGCTCGCCGGCACGCTGGCCGCGCTCGCGGCCGACCTGCATGCGCGCGGCGTGAAGATCAGCTTCGACCCGAACGTCCGGAACCTGATGACGGCCGCGTACCGGCCGACGCTCGCGAAGATGGCCGCGCTCGCCGACCTGATCAAGGTGTCCGACGAGGACCTGCGGCACCTGTTCGGCGGCGACGGCCCCGACGCGATCGCCGCGGTGCGCGCGCTGAACCCGCGCGCGGCCGTGCTCGTCACGCGCGGCGCGCAGGCGGCGACGCTCTACGCGGACGGCGACGTGCATGAAGCCAGCCCGCCGCGCGTCGAGGTGGCCGACACCGTCGGTGCGGGCGACGCGTCGATCGGCGGCATGCTGTTCAGCCTGATGGCGGCGCCGCAGCGATCGTGGCGCGAGCATCTCGTGTTCGCGCTGGCGGCGGGCGCCGCGGCGTGCCGGCATACGGGCGCGCATGCGCCGACGCTCGACGAGGTCGTCGCGCTGATCGAACGATGACGGGAAGGACGGTGACCGGGCACCGCGACCGGCCCCCGTTCGGTCACCGATAAGCCACGCTGTACATGCTGCGCCGCAGTGCTACGATGAAGTGTCCTTTTGCGGGAGAGCACGATGGACACCAACACGTTCACGAAGGGCATCTACACGGCCAAGGCGCATACCCAGCATGCGGGCAACGGGCAGTTCCAGGGTTACGTGATCCTCGCGCGGGACGACGGGGACGAGACCGAGAACATGCGCTACGACGTCCACTCGACGAGCCCCAGCGAGGAGGAAGCGTTCGACGAGGCGAAGGCGCTCGCGCACCGGATCCTCGGCGAAATCGAGTTGTAACGCGCCGCCATTCAGGCGCGGCTCAGAGCAGCCGCGCCACCATCGATAGCAGCATCGTCAGCACCAGCGTCGACATGAACGGGAACGGGTAGCGCCGCCCGCCGAGCGTCAGCGTGACGTCGCCCGGCATCCGCCCGATGCCGAGCTTGCCGAGCCACGGCCAGCAGCGCGTCAGGATCATCACCGCGACGAACGACGTCATCAGCCAGCGCAACATGTCGGCTCCCGTCAGAGTGCGTGCGAGCGGTCGCCGCGCGCGAACGCGTCGAGCGTGCCGTCGATGCCGCGCGAGAACGCGATCACCTTGAACAGCTCGCCCATCTCGGCTTCGGAGATCAGCTTCTGCACCGCGTTCGCGGCCGGCAGGAATGCACGGATGTCCGACGGATCGATCGCGGCCAGCGCGTCGGTGATGCCCGCGTTCAGCAGGAAGCGCGCCTGCGACGTGTAGCCGAGCAGGTCGGCGCCGGTCGCGACGGCCGCGTCGTAGATGCCGGTGAATTCGACGTGCGCGGTGATGTCCTGCAGCCCCGGGTACAGGAACGGATCGTCGTGCGCATGGTGGCGGTAGTGGCACATCAGCGTGCCGCGGTCGCGCTGCGGGTGGTAGTACTCGTGCGCGGGAAAGCCGTAGTCGACCAGCAGCACGGCGCCGCGGCCGAGCATCGTGCAGACGGTGCGCGTGAACGCCAGCGCGGCCTCGTGGGTCTCGGTCACGTAGCCGTCGTGCGCATCGCCCAGCCCCGCGAGCACCGGCGGCAGGCCGGCCGGCGCGGCCGGACGGTCCTCGAACACGAACGCCCGCTGCGC
>NZ_CAJNKE010000464.1 GCF_905232215.1 Burkholderia sp. LMG 13014 | reverse complement strand
TCCGCTCGCCGATCCGGTAAAATTACGCGTTTCAGCACACTAACAAGCCGCGCCGCCGCGCGAGCCGACCCTCCGGGCCCCGCCCGGAGCGCCGCCCGCAACGGAGCGCCAGCGCCACGAAGGCTCTTCATGCTTACGTTTCAGCAAATCATCCTGACGCTGCAGTCCTACTGGGACAAGCAGGGTTGCGCCCTGCTCCAGCCCATCGACATGGAAGTCGGCGCAGGCACGTCGCACGTCCACACGTTCCTGCGCGCGATCGGCCCCGAGCCGTGGCGCGCCGCGTACGTGCAGCCGTCGCGCCGCCCGAAGGACGGCCGCTACGGCGAGAACCCGAACCGCCTGCAGCACTACTACCAGTACCAGGTCGTGCTCAAGCCGGCGCCGGAAAACATCCTCGACCTGTACCTCGGCTCGCTCGAGGCGCTCGGCTTCGACCTGCAGCAGAACGACGTGCGCTTCGTCGAGGACGACTGGGAAAACCCGACGCTCGGCGCGTGGGGCCTCGGCTGGGAAGTGTGGCTGAACGGGATGGAAGTCACGCAGTTCACGTATTTCCAGCAGGTCGGCGGCCTCGACTGCAAGCCGGTGCTCGGCGAGATCACCTACGGCCTCGAGCGCCTCGCGATGTATCTGCAGAAGGTCGAGAACGTGTATGACCTCGTGTGGACGGAGTGGGAAGAGCAAGGCCCGAACGGCCCCGAGCTGCGCCGCCTGTCGTATGGCGACGTCTACCACCAGAACGAGGTCGAGCAGTCGACCTACAACTTCGAGCACGCGAACGTCGACCTGCTGTTCACGTTCTTCAACAGCTACGAAGCGGAAGCGAAGAAGATGATCGACGCGCAGCTCGCGCTGCCCGCGTACGAACTCGTGCTGAAGGCCGGCCACACGTTCAACCTGCTCGACGCGCGCGGCGCGATCTCGGTCACCGAACGCGCGGCGTACATCGGCCGCATCCGCGCGCTGTCGCGTCTCGTCGCGCAGGCTTACTACGACTCGCGCGAGAAGCTCGGCTTCCCGATGCTCGGCAACCCGCCGGGCGTGCCCGGCCTCACCACCGACGCCCAGGACGCCGCCCAGCCGGCATGGGCGCCGCCGCTCAAGGTCGAACGCAAGATCGATCAGGACTGACGAGACGAGATTCATTCCAATCATGACGCACAATCATCCCGCCCCCCTGCTCGTCGAACTGCTGACCGAAGAGCTGCCGCCGAAGGCCCTCGCGCGCCTCGGCGACGCATTCGCCGAAGGTCTCGCGCAACGCCTCGCGGCACGCGACCTCGTCGAAGGCGAACTCGTGTTCGAACGCTACGCCACGCCGCGCCGCCTCGCCGTCGTCGTGCAGAACGTGCGCGCCGTCGCCCCTGAAAAGCAGGTCCGCGAAAAGGTCCTGCCCGTGTCGGTCGCGCTCGATGCCGAAGGCAAGCCGACCGCCCCGCTCGCGAAGAAGCTCGCGGCGCTCGGCCACCCGAACCTGTCGATCGCCGATCTCGAGCGCGCACAGGACGGCAAGGCCGAAGCGTTCTTCCTCAACTATTCGGCAGCCGGCGCGACGCTCGCCGACGGCCTGCAGGCCGCGCTCGACGAAACGCTCGAGAAGCTGCCGATCCCGAAGGTGATGACCTACCAGCGCCCGGACGGCTCCGACGTGAAGTTCGTGCGCCCGGTGCATCGCCTGACGGTGCTGCATGACGATCGCATCGTGCCCGTCACCGCCTTCGGCGTCGACGCCGGCGATACCACGCTCGGCCACCGCTTCCTGTCCGACGGCCTCGTCGCGATCCAGCATGCGCGCGCGTATGCCGACACGCTGCGCGACAAGGGCCGCGTGATCGCGCACTTCGTCGATCGCCGCGAAACGATCCGCACGCAGCTGAACGAACATGCGAACGGCGATACCGTCGTGATGCCCGAGTCGCTGCTCGACGAAGTGACGTCGCTGGTCGAATGGCCGGTCGTCTACCCGTGCCGCTTCGAGGACGAGTTCCTGCAGGTCCCGCAGGAATGCCTGATCCTCACGATGCAGACGAACCAGAAGTATTTCGCGCTGACCGACGTCAGCGGCAAGCTGCGCTCGCGCTTCCTGATCGTGTCGAACATCGAGACGAAAACACCGGGCGAGATCATCGAAGGCAACGAGCGCGTCGTGCGCCCGCGCCTCGCCGATGCGAAGTTCTTCTTCGAGCAGGACAAGAAGAAGCCGCTCGCCGACCGCGTGCCGCAACTCGCGAACGTCGTGTATCACAACAAGCTCGGTTCGGCGCTCGCGCGCGTCGAGCGCCTCGAAGCGCTGGCCGGCGAGATCGCACCCGCGATCGGCGCCGACGCCACGCTCGCGAAGCGCGCCGCGCGTCTCGCGAAGGCCGACCTGCTGACCGACATGGTCGGCGAGTTCCCGGAACTGCAGGGCACGATGGGCACGTACTACGCGCGCCACGACGGCGAAGCCGACGACGTCGCGCTCGCCTGCGCCGAGCACTACCAGCCGCGCTTCTCCGGCGACGCACTGCCGACCACGCCCGTGTCGACCGCGGTCGCGCTGGCCGACAAGCTCGAGACGATCGTCGGCATCTGGGGCATCGGCCTCGCGCCGACCGGCGAGAAGGATCCGTTCGCGCTGCGCCGCCACGCGCTCGGCGTGCTGCGCCTGCTGCTCGAGAAGCAGTTGCCGCTCGATCTCGTGTCGCTGCTGCGCACGGCCCACGCGCGCTTCGAAAGCGTGCCGGGCGTCGCCGAGTCGACCGATGCGATCTTCGCGTTCTTCATGGATCGCCTGCGCGGCCTGCTGCGCGAGCGCGGCTATTCGGCCGGCGAAATCGACGCGGTGCTGAGCCTGAACCCGACGCGCGTCGACGATCTCGTCGCGCGCCTCGACGCGGTGCGCGAATTCACGCGCCTCGCGGAAGCCGAAGCGCTCGCGGCCGCGAACAAGCGGATCTCGAACATCCTGAAGAAGTCGGAAGGCGGCGCGAACGGCACGGTGCAGCCGACGCTGCTCGTCGAGGCCGCCGAGAAGGCGCTGCACGAACAGCTCGCGGCCGTGACGCCGCACGTGCAGTCGCAGCTCGAGGCGCGCGCGTACACGGGCGCGCTGTCGGCGCTCGCCGCACTGCGCGCACCGGTCGACACGTTCTTCAACGACGTGATGGTCAACGCGGAAGATCCGGCGCTGCGCGCGAACCGTCTCGCACTGCTGTCCGCGCTGCACCAGCAGATGAACTGCGTCGCCGACATCTCGAAGCTCGCCGCATAAGGGCCGCACGATGCCGATCAGCCCCAACCGAAAGCTCGTCGTCCTCGACCGGGACGGCGTGATCAACGTCGATTCGGATGCGTTCATCAAGACGCCCGACGAATGGATCGCGCTGCCCGGTGCCCTCGAGGCGATCGCCCGGCTCAACCACGCGGGGTATCGCGTGGTCGTCGCGACCAACCAGTCCGGCATCGGTCGCGGGCTGTTCGACATGGCCACGCTCAACGCGATGCATCTGAAGATGCATCGCGCGGCGGCCGCGGTCGGCGCACGTATCGACGCGGTGTTCTTCTGCCCGCACACGGCCGAGGATCACTGCGACTGCCGCAAGCCGAAACCCGGCATGATGCAGATGATCACCGAGCGCTTCGAGATCGATCCCGATCACACGCCGGTCGTCGGCGATTCGCTGCGCGACCTGCAGGCCGGCGTCGCGGTCGGCTTCCAGCCGCACCTCGTGCTTACCGGCAAGGGCAAGAAGACGCTCGCCGCCGGTAACCTGCCGCCCGGCACGAAGGTCCACGACGACTTGCGCGCGTTCGCGCTCGATTTCCTTTCACACGACCACGAGTGATGCAGCCGCCGCGCGCATCCTCCCTAACGCCAGACTTACGCCGATGCGCTTCGTCCGCTCCCTGCTGCTGCTGATCTACTTCGTCCTGTACACGGTGCCGTATGCCACCGCGTGCTTCATCGCCTTTCCGTTCATGCGCCCCGATGCGCGCTACTGGATGGCGGCCGGCTGGTGCAAGTCGACGCTGTGGGTCGTGCGCTGGCTGAACGGCATCCGCTACCGGATCGAAGGGTACGAGAACCTGCCCGACGGCCCGGCGGTGCTGCTGTCGAAGCACCAGTCCGCCTGGGAGACGCTTGCGTTTCCGGCGCTGATGCCGAGGCCGCTCTGCTACGTGTTCAAGCGCGAGCTGCTGTACGTGCCGTTCTTCGGCTGGGCGCTCGGGCTGCTGCACATGGTCAACATCAACCGCAAGGAAGGCAAGAACGCGTTCGTTTCGGTGATCCGCCAGGGCAAGAAGCGCCTGTCGGAAGGCGCATGGATGATCATGTTCCCGGAAGGCACGCGCACGCCGGTCGGCAAGCAGGGCAAGTACAAGACGGGCGGCGCGCGCTTCGCGATCGAAACCGGCGCCCCCGTCGTGCCGATCGCGCACAACGCAGGCCGGGTGTGGCCGCGCAATTCGTTCACGAAATTCCCGGGCGTCGTCACCGTGTCGATCGGCAAGCCGATCCCCAGCGAAGGGCTGACGCCCGATGCATTGAACTCGCAGGTCGAAGCATGGATCGAAGCGGAAATGCGCCGGATCGATCCGGATTCGTATCGCCAGGCGGGCAACGCCGGCGCGCGCGATGCCGCGCGTGCCTGACGCCCCCAGGTTGCAGCCGTTGCGTACGACAAAAAGAAGCGAACTGATGAAACAGCGTCCGCGGCCACGGCCTGCCGTCGTGGCCCTC
>NZ_CAJNKE010000463.1 GCF_905232215.1 Burkholderia sp. LMG 13014 | reverse complement strand
TCATGGTTGATCTCCTGGCTTGCCCTTGAGCAGCGATTCGGGGTGGCGCTCCAGATAGTCGGAGAGCGCGTTCAGCGACTGCAGCGTGCGCGTGAGCTCCTTCAGCGCGCCGCGCACGTCGGTTTGCAGCGGCGAATCCTGCTGCAGCGTCGCTTCGGCGGT
The DNA here is from genome assembly GCF_905232215.1 of Burkholderia sp. LMG 13014. Classification (GTDB taxonomy): domain Bacteria; phylum Pseudomonadota; class Gammaproteobacteria; order Burkholderiales; family Burkholderiaceae; genus Burkholderia. The sequence goes on along the minus strand of NZ_CAJNKE010000463.1, from coordinate 4,574 downwards.
CGAGAAGGTCTGCTTCGCGGCCGACAGCGTGTCGCGCGCTTCCGGCGCGACCTGCGTGTCGAGCTGCTTGAACAGCTTGTCGGCGTTCGACAGCGCGCTGTTCAGGTTCGCGCCGATCTGGTCGAACGGCACCTTGTCGAGCTTCTTCGCGATGTCGGCGACCTGCAGCTGCAGCTCGTCGAGCGTGTTCGGCACGGTCGGCAGCTCGAGCGGCTGGCGTGCCGTGTCGATCGTCACGGTCGGAGCCTTCGGGAAGAAGTCGAGCGCGACGTACAGCTGGCTCGTCAGCAGGTTGCCGGTGCGCAGCTGGCCGCGCAGCCCGTGCCGGACGAGCCGCTCGACGATCTCGCGACGGGCCGGTTCGCCCTTGCTCTCGATCGTCTCGCGGAAGCGGCGGCCGAGGCGCTCCGGATAGATGTTCATCGTCACCGGCATCAGGAAGTTCTTCGTCTTCGGATCGAAGTCGATGCCGATATTGGTGACTTCGCCGAGCACGATGCCGCGGAAGTCGACCGGCGCGCCGACGGCGAGCCCGCGCAGCGACTGGTTGAAGTTCATCACGACCGGCAGCGGCAGGCCGTCCGGATCGCGCATCGCGTCGGCTTCGTCGTAGCCGAGCCGGAACGTCGTGTTGTTCGGTGCGGTCTTGCCGGAGTCCTGGTTCGGCGGTGTCTGGAATGCGATGCCGCCGAGGATCACGGTGGCGAGCGACTGCGTGTTCAGCTTCAGGCCGCTCGAATCGAGCCGCAGGTCGACGCCGCTCGCCTGCCACCAGCGCGAGTTCTCGCCGACGTACTGGTCGTACGGCGCGTTGACGAACACGTGGAACGTGACGCCCGTGCCGTCCCTGTCGAGCGAGAAGCCGACCACCTGGCCGACCTGCACGCGCCGGTAGTAGACCGGCGAGCCGATGTCGACCGAGCCGAGCGAACCGCCGCGCAGCACGTATTGCGTGCCCTTCTGGTCGCCGGTGACGGCCGGCGGCGTTTCGAAACCCGTGAAGTCGGTCAGGGTATCCTGCGAGCGCCCGGCATCGACGCCGATGTACGCGCCGGACAGCAGCGTGCCGAGCCCCGACACGCCGGTCGCGCCGATGCGCGGCCGCACGATCCAGAAGCGCGAGTCCTTGACCGCAAAGTCCTCGGCTTCCTTCTTCAGTTGCACCTGGACGAGCACGCGCGACAGGTCCTTCGACAGTTTGATCGTCTTGACCATGCCGATCTCGACGTCCTTGTACTTGACCTGGGTCTTGCCGGGCTCGAGCCCTTCGGCGCTGTGGAAGCTGATCGTGATTTCCGGGCCGCGCTCGCGCACGGACTTGATCACGAGGCCGATGCCGATCAGCGCGGCGATCAGCGGCACGAGCCAGACGAGCGACGGCAGCCAGCCGCTTTTCGTCGAGATCGTCGGATCGGGCGGCCGGGGCGCGTCGTGCTGCGGGCCTTGTGGACTATTCATGGTGATTCCCTGAGGTTTCGACTGGATCCCAGATCAGGCGGGGATCGAACTGCATCGACGCGAGCATGGTCAGGATCACGACCGAACCGAACGCGAGCGCGCCGGGGCCGGCCGTGATGATGGCGAGCGAACGAAAATGGACGAGCGCGACGGTCAGCGTCACGACGAAGATGTCGAGCATCGACCAGCGGCCGATGCGCTCGACGATCCGGAACAGGCGCGTGCGCTGCAGCGGCCGCCACGCGGTGCGGCGCTGCGCGCTGATCACGAGGATCAGCAGCACGCCGAGCTTGAGCATCGGCACGAGGATGCTCGCGACGAACACGACGACGGCGAGCGGCCAGTCTCCCGAGATCCAGAAATAGATGACGCCGCTCATGATCGTGTCTTCCTGCGAGCCGACGATCGACGCCGTGCGCATGATCGGCAGCAGGTTCGCGGGAATGTACAGGATCGCGGCCGCGAGCAGCAGCGCCCACGTGCGCATCAGGCTGTTCGGCGTACGGAAATGGAGCGCGCTGCCGCAGCGTGCGCAGTGTGCGTGCGGATGGTCGAGCGTCTGCACGAGGCCGCACACATGGCAGCTGGCGTAGCCCTCGCGGGCGGCGGTCGGGATCGTCATCGGCGGGCGGCTTCCGGCAGCGGGGCGGCATCGTCGGGCTGCCCGGGCGCGCGCCCGGCACGCAGGTCGTCGGCGATGTCCCACAGCGTGCGCGGATCGAACATCAGCACGACGGCGATCATCAGCGTGAGCGCGGCGAACGCGAACAGCGCGGCTTCGGGAACGACTCTTGCGAGACTCACCATCTTCACGATCGTGACGAGGATCCCGAGCATGAACACCTCGATCATCCCCCACGGCCGCACGAGCTCGATCGCGCGCAGCACCAGGTTGAAGCCGGGCGGCACGACGCCGCGGCGGATCGGCAGCAGCAGGTACAGCAGCGCGGCCATCTCGACGAGCGGGAACAGCACGGTCGAGCAGAACACCATCACGCCGACGATCGCCATGTCCTGGTGCCACAGCGAATCGATCGCACCGATCAGCGTGGTCTGCACGCGGTTGCCGTTCACGTCCATTTCGAGGATCGGGAACGCCTGCGCGATCGTGAACGTGATCAGCGCCGCGAGCGCGAGCGCGCAGATCCGCTCGATCTGCGCGGCGCTGTTGCGATAGAGCAGGGCATCGCAGCGCGGACAGCGCGCGGATTCACGTCCGCTCAGGCGCGGTTTGTGCAACAGTGCGTCGCACTCGTGACAGGCAATCAGGTCGTTTCGTTGCATGGAAAAGGCAGTTGTGCGACGGCTGGGGAGACGCGTCGACGGGGCCGGAACCCGCGCCAATCTTACCAAAAGGCCTTTTTCGGCGTGTCAACGATCGTGTGTTCGGTGACTGATCGGTAACATGACGGGAAACCGTCAGCCGGCTGGCGCGCCTGTCTTCAGAGTCCGCGCGCGTCAAAAGGTTGCGGTAGCATGGCGCCCTTGACAAGCGTCGGACCAATTGCCGGCGCGGCCGTTCGCTGAACTGAGGAATCCAAGATGGCATCGAAATCGCTGCCGGCCACGCCGGTACGCTATACGCAAACTGCGATCGCGCTGCACTGGCTGATCGCGCTGCTGATTGTCTGCGCGTTCGCGCTGGGCTGGGTGATGACCGACATCCCGGGCTTCACGCCGACCAAGCTGAAGTACTTTTCGTGGCACAAGTGGATCGGCGTGACCGTATTCGCGCTGGCCGCCGTGCGCGTGCTGTGGCGTGCAACTCACGTGCCGCCGGCGCTGCCGGGCGATACGCCGGCGTGGCAGCGTGCGGCGTCGCACGGCGTGCACATCCTGCTGTACGTGCTGATGATCGTGATTCCGGTGACGGGCTACCTGTACAGCTCGGCGTCGAACATCCCGGTCGTCTACCTTGGCATCGTGCCGCTGCCGCGGCTGATCGACCCCGATCCGGTGCTGAAGGAAACCTTCAAGACGCTTCACGTGTCCTTGAATTACATTCTGCTTGCGCTCGTCTCGCTGCACGTGCTTGCGGCGCTCAAGCACCAGTTGTTGGACCGCGACGGCCTGCTGTCGCGGATGCTTCCCTTTGCCAAATGAAGGATCCCATGAAAGTGTCTTTCTCCCGCTCCATGCTGACCGCCTTCGCCGCGGTGTCACTTGTCGCGTCGGGCGCGGCGCTCGCCGATGTCGATCTCGCGAAGAGCAAGGTGTCTGCCGTGTCGAAGCAGATGAACGTGCCGACCGAAGGCGCGTTCAAGAAATTTTCCGCGCAGCTGAAGTTCGATCCCGCGAAAGCCGCGCAGGGCAGCGCCCAGATGACGATCGACGTCGCGAGCTATGACCTCGGCGACAAGATGTACAACGAACAGGTCGCCGGCAAGGACTGGTTCGACGCGAAGGCGTATCCGCAGGCGACGTTCGTGTCGTCGGCGATCGCGCCGGCGGGCGGCAACAAGTACAACGTGACCGGCAAGCTGACGATCAAGGGCAAGTCCGAGAACGTCACGGTGCCCGTCACGGTCACGCAAAGCGGCGCGACGCAGACGTTCGACGGCGTGCTGCCGATCAAGCGTTCGGCCTTCAACGTCGGCACCGGCGAGTGGAAGGACACGTCGATCGTCGCGGACGAAGTGCAGATCAAGTTCCATCTCGTCGCCACCAAGTAAGCGGCGGGCTGTCGCCTCACCTGAATGCCGCGCGAGGGCGCGGCGCCGTTCCAAGGAGAAAGAGTTTGAAAAAGCAACTGATCATCGCCGCGGGCGCGCTGGCAGCGTCGCTGTCGTTCTCGGCGTTTGCCGATAGCGCAACGTACCAGTTCGACCCGAGCCACACGTACCCGAGCTTCGAGGCCGACCACTTCGGCGGCCTGTCGGTCTGGCGCGGCAAGTTCGACAAGTCGAGCGGCACCGTGACGCTCGACCGCGCGGCGAAGACGGGTACGGTCGACGTGACGACCGACATCGCGTCGATCCACACCGGCAGCGCGAAGCTCGACGAGCATCTGCAGACGGCCGAGTTCTTCGACGTGTCCAAGTTCCCGCAGGCGAACTACAAGGGCACGATCAAGTTCGACGGCGACAAGCCGGTGTCGGTGGTCGGCAACCTGACGA
>NZ_CAJNKE010000462.1 GCF_905232215.1 Burkholderia sp. LMG 13014 | reverse complement strand
CATCGGCAGCGCCCTTTTTCATTTACTGCACCGGCACCAGCTTGAAGTCGACCGGCTTGCCGACCGCCACCTTCTGCGGATTCGGGCCGAGCTGCCCGGTTTCGACATTGCGGCTGAACACGTAGAACGTATCGCTGTCCTGGTTGCCGACGATCAGCCACTTGCCGGTCGGATCGATCAGGAACTCGCGCGGCGTCTTGCCGAGGCTCGACTGGCGGCCGACCTGCTTCAACCGGCCGTCTGCCTGGTTCACCGCGTAGATCACGAGATCGTTCGCGTCGCCGCGGTTGCTCACGTACAGGAAGCGGCCGTCCGGCGACAGATGGATCGCGCCGCCGCCGACCTTGCCCTTGAAGCCCGGTGCCGTCATCGACACGGTCTCGACCGGCGTCAGCTTGCCGTCGTGGTAGCCGAACACCTCGACCGATGCGTTGAGCTCGCTCGTCACGTACGCGTACCGGCCGTCGGCGCTGAACACCATGTGACGCGGGCCCGAGCCCGCCTTCACCGGCGTGTAGCGGGTGTCGGTCGGGCTGATCAGCCCGCGGCTGCCGTCCACCGTGTAGCGGTAGCCGTAGATCTTGTCCGCGCCGAGATCCTGCACGAACAGGTAGCGGCCATCCGGCGAAAACACCGTCGAATGCACGTGCGCGCCGTCCTGGCGACCCTTCACGGGCCCGGTGCCTTCATGGTGCACGGTCAGCACGGACTGGCCGACCGCGCCGTCGTCGCGCAGCGGAAACACCGCGAAGCTGCCGCCCGGATCCTTCGCGACCGAGTAGTTGGCCGTCACGAGGTACTTGCCGTCCGGCGACAGCGCGAGATAGCAAGGATCGTTCCCTTCCGACGACACGCGGTCGATGAAGCTCAGCGCGCCCGTCTTCGCGTCGAAGCGGAATGCGCTGACGCCGCCGCGCTGCGTCGCCGGCCCGTCGTCGCCGGGCAGTTCGTTGACCGCATAGACGGTGCGACCGTCGCGGCTCGGCAACAGGTATGACGGATTCACGGTCTTCGCCGACGACACCGGCGCCACGCTGCCGGATTTCGTATCGAAGCGGTAAACATAGATCCCGTCGCTGCCGCCGCCCGTGTAGGTGCCGACGAGCAGGTTGTAGACGCCGTCGGCCGGGGCGGGTGATTGCTGCGCAAATGCGTGGGTCGCGGACAAGGAGAGCACGATCGCGAAACCTTTCATCCAGTGAGCGAGCCTAAGCGGGAACCCTCGTGTCGAAGCGCGTGCGTCACGCTCGCGTAAACGGTTGGGCATTGAATCCTCCTTGCATCGAGTCGCTTCAAGTGTTGAGATAGGACGAAACGCCGACCGTTCATGCGCTCCGCCGCCCGGCCGAGTATACGGGGCGCGGCGCCAAGGCGTGAAGCCCTGGCGACCGCCGTCCGCATTGTGAACTCGAATACCCAAGGATCGCCTGCCCATGCCCACCCTGATCGAAGACTACGCCCTCGTCGGCGACGGCCACACGGCCGCGCTGATCGCCAAAGACGGCTCCGTCGACTGGCTGTGCTGGCCCCGCTTCGATTCGGGCGCCTGCTTCGCGGCGCTTCTCGGCACCCCCGAGCACGGCCGCTGGCTGCTCGCACCGGCCGCCGACGCCGCGATCACGCACACGACGCGCCGCTATCGCGGCGACACGCTGATTCTCGAAACCGACTACGAAAGCGCCGACGGCGCCGTCACCGTGATCGACTTCATGCCGCCCGGCAACGGCTGGTCCGAACTGGTGCGGATCGTCGTCGGCCGCCACGGCACGATGAAGATGCGCATGGAGCTCGTGTTGCGCTTCGACTACGGCTTCTCGATCCCGTGGGTCACGCAGCTGACCCGCGAGGACGGCATGAAGGCGATCGCGGGCCCCGACACCGTCGTGCTGCGCACCCCGGTGCCGCTCACCGGCGAAAATCTCCATACGCTCGCGGAATTCACGGTGAGCGCCGACGAGCGCGTGCCGTTCTCGCTCAGCTATGCGGCGTCGCACCTGCGGCTGCCGCCCGCGCGCGACCCGCTGTCGATGCTCGCGCGCACCGAGAACTACTGGCTCGAATGGTCGGGCCGCTGCCAGGTGCAGGGCCGCTACGCGGCCGCCGTGCGCCGTTCGCTGATCACGCTGAAGGCGCTCGCGTACGAGCCGACCGGCGGCATCGTCGCCGCGCCGACCACGTCGCTGCCCGAGAAGATCGGCGGCAACCGCAACTGGGACTACCGCTACTGCTGGCTGCGCGACGCGACGATCACGCTGCTCGCGCTGATGCGCGGCGGCTACTACGACGAGGCGCGCGCGTGGCGCACGTGGCTCGGCCGCGTGATGGCCGGCTCGCCCGAGCAGATCCAGATCATGTACGGGATCGCCGGCGAACGCCGGCTGCCCGAAATGGAGCTCGACTGGCTGCCCGGCTACCAGGACTCGAAGCCGGTGCGGGTCGGCAACGGCGCCGCGAACCAGCTCCAGCTCGACGTGTTCGGCGAGGTGATGGCGGCGCTGCACCTCGCGCGGGTGGGCGGCCTGCAGGCCGACGACACGGTCTGGTCGGTGCAGTGCGCGCTGCTCGACCATCTCGAGAAGATCTGGCAGGAACCCGACGAAGGCATCTGGGAAACGCGTGGCGGCCGCCTCCATTTCACGTTCTCGAAGGTGATGGCGTGGGTCGCGTTCGACCGCGCGATCAAGTCGGCGGAAATGTTCCGGCTGCCCGGCTCGCTCGACCGCTGGCGCGGGCTGCGCGAGCAGATCCACGCCGACGTATGCAACAACGCGTGGCACGAAGGCAAGCAGGCGTTCGCGCAGAGCTACGGCAGCGACGAGCTCGACGCGAGCGTGCTGCTGATGCCGCTGCTCGGCTTCCTGCCGCCGGAAGATTCGCGCATCGTCGGCACGGTCGAGGCGATCGAGCGGGAATTGCTGCACGACGGGCTCGTGATGCGCTACCGCACGACCGACTATGACGACGGCCTGCCGCCCGGCGAAGGCACGTTTCTCGCTTGCAGCTTCTGGCTGGTCGACAACTATGCGCTGCTCGGCCGGATCGACGACGCGCACCGCCTGTTCAGCCGGCTGCTCGCACTGTCGAACGACCTCGGGCTGCTCGCGGAGGAGTACGACCCGGTGGCCGGGCGGCTGGTCGGCAACTTCCCGCAGGCGTTCTCCCACGTGGCGCTCGTGCATACCGCGATGAACCTGATGCACCACGAAGACGCGATGGCGCGCGCAGCCGGCCAGCCCGCGCCGGCCGTCGCGACGGGGCGCTGAACGGGGGCGCGAGCGGCTTGGTCAGAGAACGTCAAATCGCAAAACTTTGATGAAAAATCGGGGAAATGTTGCATTGCACCACCCATCGTTGTCCGATATGATCGACGCGATTGTCCGGCTGCAGTGCAACATGGCCGGCCGCTGACCCACACGGCACGCCGCGACGCCCCACGCCGCCCTTGCGCACCGTCCCCCACGCGGGAGTAGTCTGCATGCTTTACCAACTGCACGAATTCCAGCGCGCCATGCTGAGCCCGCTGACGGCCTGGGCCCAGGCCGCGTCCAAATCGTTCGCCAATCCGTCCAGCCCGTTCTCGCTGATGCCCGGCGCGACGCGGATGGCCGCCGCGTACGAACTGATGTACCGGCTCGGCAAGGATTACGAGAAGCCCGAATTCAACATTCACCAGATCGTCAAGGACGGCCACAACATCCCGATCGTCGAGCAGACGATCGTCGAGAAACCGTTCTGCCGGCTGCTGCGTTTCAAGCGCTATTCGGACGATGCCGATGCCGTCACGCAGCTGAAGGACGAGCCGGTCGTGCTGGTCTGCGCGCCGCTGTCGGGCCATCACTCGACGCTGCTGCGCGACACCGTGCGTACGCTGCTGCAGGATCACAAGGTCTACATCACCGACTGGATCGACGCGCGGATGGTGCCGGTCGAGACCGGCCCGTTCCACCTGCACGACTACATCGCGTACATCCAGGAATTCATCCGCCATATCGGTGCGCGTAACCTGCACGTGATCTCGGTGTGCCAGCCGACGGTGCCGGTGCTCGCGGCGATCTCGCTGATGGCGAGCCGCGGCGAGGACACGCCGCTCACGATGACGATGATGGGCGGCCCGATCGACGCGCGCCGCAGCCCGACGTCGGTGAATTCGCTCGCAACACAACACTCGACCGCGTGGTTCGAGAACAACGTGATCCACACGGTGCCCGCGAACTACCCGGGCGAAGGCCGCCAGGTGTATCCGGGCTTCCTGCAGCACACGGGCTTCGTGGCGATGAACCCGGAGCGGCACGCGCAATCGCACTGGGATTTCTACCAGAGCCTGCTGCGCGGCGACGAGGACGACGCCGAAGCGCACCGCCGCTTCTACGACGAATACAACGCGGTGCTCGACATGGCCGCCGAGTATTACCTCGAGACGATCCGCGTCGTGTTCCAGGAATTCCGGCTGGCGGAAGGCACGTGGGATGTCGAAGGCGAGCGTGTGCGCCCGCAGGACATCAAGCACACCGCGCTGATGACGATCGAGGGCGAACTCGACGACATCTCCGGCAGCGGCCAGACGCACGTTGCGCACGAGCTGTGCACGGGCATCCCGCAAGACGATCGCCGCAGCCTGACCGCCGAGAAATGCGGTCACTACGGGATTTTCTCGGGCCGCCGCTGGCGCACGATCATCTATCCGCAGTTGCGCGACTTCATCCGCGAGCATGCACCGGAGCCGAAGCACGGCGCGACGAAGGATGTCC
>NZ_CAJNKE010000461.1 GCF_905232215.1 Burkholderia sp. LMG 13014 | reverse complement strand
CCTTCGGGCCCCGCGGCGGCCGGCGGCGGCCACTGATCGTACCGATCGACAACCGAACCGGAGCACTCCATGAGCGTCATCCTCACCTGGGTCATCAACGCGCTCGCGCTGCTGATCATCACCTACCTCGTGCCGTCGATCCACATCAAGAGCTTCGGCACGGCGCTGATCATCGCGGTCGTGCTCGGCCTGATCAACACGGTGATCCGCCCGGTGCTGATCCTGCTGACGCTGCCCGTCACCATCGTCACGCTCGGGGTGTTCATCCTCGTCGTGAACGCGCTGTGTTTCTGGTTCGCGTCGTCGCTGCTGAAGGGCTTCGAGGTGTCGGGCTTCTGGTCCGCGTTCTTCGGTTCGATCCTGTACAGCATCGTGTCGTGGCTGCTGTCCGCGCTGATCTTCGGGCAGCGCGACATCGGCTGACCTTTTCGAATCATGAAACCGATCGAACTCTCGTTTGAATTCTTCCCGCCGAAGACGGCGGAAGGCGTCGAGAAGCTGCGCGCCACGCGTGCGCAGCTGCTGCCGCTGAAGCCGAAATTCGTGTCCTGCACGTTCGGCGCCGGCGGTTCGACGCAGCAGGGCACGCTCGATACGGTGCTCGACATGCAGAAGGACGGCCTCGAGGCCGCGCCGCACCTGTCGTGCATCGGCTCGTCGCGCGACAGCCTGCGCGCGATCCTCGACCAGTACCGCTCGTACGGCATCCGCCACATCGTCGCGCTGCGGGGCGACCTGCCGTCGGGGATGGGCGAAGTCGGCGAACTGCGCTATGCGTCGGAACTCGTCAGCTTCATCCGTGCCGAGCACGGCGACTGGTTCCACATCGAAGTCGCCGCGTATCCGGAGTACCACCCGCAGTCCCGCTCGCCGAAGGCCGATCTCGAGAACTTCGCACGCAAGGTGAAAGCCGGCGCGAATTCCGCGATCACGCAGTATTTCTTCAACGCGGACGCGTATTTCCGCTTCGTCGACGACGTGCGCAAGCTCGGCGTGGACGTGCCGATCGTGCCGGGCATCATGCCGATCACGAACTTCTCGCAGCTGATGCGTTTCTCGGAAATGTGCGGGGCGGAAGTGCCGCGCTGGGTCGCGCGCCGGCTCGAGAGCTTTGGCGACGATCGCGAGTCGATCCGCGCGTTCGGCGCGGACGTCGTCACGGGCCTGTGCCAGCGTCTCGTCGACGCGGGCGTCCCCGGGCTGCATTTCTACACGCTGAATGCGGCCGCGGCGACGAAGACGGTCTGCGAACGGCTCGTGTAAGCACGGCGCCTGCCTGCAGCACACACGAAAGCCCCGCCGGTTCCGCCGGCGGGGCTTTTTTCATCGGGCGCCGCGCGTCAGCGCTGCGCCTGCATCAGCGGCGGGCGGCGGTCGAACCACGGCCGCGCCTGTTCGAGCTGCCGGGCGAGCCTGAGCAGCAGCGCGTCGTCGGCGTGACGCGCGACGAACTGCACGCCGATCGGCAGCCCGCGTGCGTTCCAGTAGAGCGGTACCGACATCGCCGGCTGGCCGGTCAGGTTGAACAGCTCCGTGCAGCCGGCCCACGTGAACGCCTTTTCCGACGACTTCGCGAGCATTTCCTTCAGCAGCGGCTTCACCGGCAGCGCGGCGAGCACCTTCATCTGCGCTGATTCGAACGGCGTCGGCTGCAATTCGCCGATCTTCACCGGCGGGCCCGCGAGCGACGCGCACAGGATCGCGTCGTAGCGCGACACGAGGCCGGCCACCTGCACGGTGAGCTGGCGCTGCCATTCGAGCACGTCCGGCAGGCGCGTGCGCGCGAGGCGCCGGCCGACCACGGCCATCGCCCACGTCGCGGCTTCGAATTCGCCGCGCTTCGGCGTGCGGCCGGTCATCGCGCGCGCGCCGAGCACCATTTCCTCGGCGATCGTTGCCCATAGCGTGAGGAAGGTTTCGGCCGCGCGCGCGTAGTTGACGTGCAGCGTTGCCGGCTCGACATGGTGGCCGAGCGATTCGAGCAGCGCGGCCGCGTCGTCGAGCGCCGCGCGCGTGTCGTCGGCGAGCGCCGGCGCGAGCATCGGGTCGAGCACGAGGCCGATCCGCAGCGGGCCGGGCGGCGTGTCGAGTTCGCCGAGGAACGTGCCGGGTGCGCCGGTCGGCAAGGTCTGGCCGGTCGTCACGTCGAGCAGCAGCGCGCTGTCGCGCACGCTGCGCGTGACCGCATGCTGGACCACCAGCTCGCCGTTCGACGGCAGGTCGACGAGCACCGGGTTGCGGCTCGGCTTCAGGCCGAACAGCCCGCAGCACGACGCCGGAATGCGGATCGAGCCGCCGCCGTCGGACGCATGCGCGACCGGCACGATGCCGGCCGCGACGGCCGCCGCCGCGCCGCCGCTCGAGCCGCCGGGCGTGTGGTCGAGATTCCACGGGTTGCGGCACGCGCCGAACAGTTCGGGTTCCGTGTACGGCATCTGGCCGATCTCCGACGTGTTGGTCTTGCCGAACACGTTGAGACCGGCCGCGCGGCTGCGCGCGATCACCGGCGAATCGTCGGCGGGCACGAAATACCGGTAGTGCCGGCTGCCCATCGACAGCGGCAGCCCGGCGACCGCCGCACCGAGATCCTTCACGAGATAGGGAACACCGGCGAACGGCGCGTCGGCGCCGCCTTCGGGTAGGGTGGCCGCACGCTGGCGGGCGGCTTCGTAGTCTTGCAGCACGATCGCGTTGATCGCGCCGTTGACCGCTTCGGCCTGGCCGATCGCGGCGTCGAGCAGTTCGCGCGGGCTCGCCTTGCGTTCGCGCACCAGTGCGGCGAGGCCGATCGCGTCATGCGCGAGATAGTCCGAGTGCATCGCGGTCACCCCCGTTGTGACTCGTGGCGATGACAGCAGCATAACGCGGGCCCGGTGCGCGGGGCCCGCGGCCGGCCGATTTTAGAGGTGCTCGGCGAGGAAGGTCAGCGTGCGGCCGTGCGCGAGCGCCGCGGCGCGCTGGTTGTACGACGCGCGATCCGTGCAGTTGAAGCCGTGCTCGGCGCCCGGGTACACGTGGAACGACGCATCGCCGTGGCTGGCGAATGCGGCCTTCACCTGGTCGACGGCCGTGAGCGGGATCCCGTGGTCGTTTTCCGCGTAGTGGAACAGGATCGGCTGCGTGACCTTGTCGGCGAGATCGAGCGCGTTCTGGATGCCGCCGCCGTAGTAGGCCACGGCCGCGTCGATCTTGCCGGTCGCGGCTGCTCGGTATGCCAGCTGGCCGCCGAAGCAGTAGCCGATCGCGGCGATCTTGCCGGCCACTTCGGGGCGCGCGCGCAACGCATCGGCTGCCGCGCCGATGTCCGCGACCGCGAGACCCACGTCGGTCTTTTTCATCAGCTCGATGCCCTTGTCGCGATCCGCGCCTTCGTAGGTCAGCTCGACGCGCGGCTGCGTGCGCCAGAACACGTCCGGTGCGAGCGCGACGAAGCCGTCGGACGCGTACTGGTCGGCGACCGCGCGGATGTGCGAGTTCACGCCGAAGATCTCCTGGATGATGATGACGGCAGGGCCGGTGCCGCGCTTGGGCAGCGCGAGATAGCCGCCAAAGCTGTCGTTACCGGCGGGGATGTCGATCCATTGGGCTGTCACGTTCTGAACTCCTGGCGAACGGGGTGCGCGATGCGCGCCCCGGGGTGAAAGAGGGCGGCCTAGTGTGCCACTGATCCCGTGTCATTGCAGGGCACGCGCCCGCTTCTCGCGCAGCGATCGTTTCGATCTCGATTATTCATTTTTCGGCGCTGCGCCGCTTCGATAGAGTCGATGTGCCCGCCTTTACAAAGCGCTTTCGCGCATCGTCTTCGAAGGATTCACCATGTCTGCCCGCCAGTTTTCCACGCCCTTTTCCGAACGCTTCGGCCTGCGCCTGCCGCTCGTGCAGGCGCCGATGGTCGGCGCGACCACGACCGCGATGGTCGCCGCCGCATCGAATGCCGGCGCGCTCGGCAGTCTCGGCGCCGCCGCGTTCGCGCCCGAGCGCCTCGCGACCGAAGTCGACGCCATCCGTGCGGCGACCGATCGCCCGTTCGCAGTCAACCTGTTCGTGCTGCCGGACGCTGCGCCCGATGCGGCGACCGTCGCCCGTGCACTGGCCGCGATCGACCCGCTGAACGCGACGCTCGGGTTGCCGCCGGGCACTGCCCCCGCGCGCTACGCGCCCGACTTCCGTGCGCAGCTCGATGCGCTGGTGGCGTTGCGCGTGCCCGTGGCGAGCTTCACGTTCGGCGTGCTCGATGCGTCCGACGTCAAGCGCCTGAAGGTCGCCGGCACCTACGTGATCGGCACGGCGACGCATGTGGCCGAGGGGCTCGCATGGCAGGCGGCCGGCGCTGACGCGCTGTCCGCGCAGGGCGCCGAGGCGGGCGGCCATCGCGGCACGTTCATCGGTTCGGCCGACGACGCGCTGATCGGCACGCTCGCGCTCGTGCCGCAACTGGTCGACGCGACCGGCCTGCCCGTACTTGCCGCGGGCGGCATCATGGACGGCCGCGGAATCGCGGCCGCGCTCGCACTCGGCGCGCAGGGCGCGCAGCTCGGCACCGCGTTCCTCACCTGCACGGAAAGCGCGATCGCGGCGGACTGGAAGGCACGCCTGCTCGCGAGCGCCGATACGTCGACGCAGGTCACGCGCGCGATCACCGGCCGCCACGCGCGTGGCCTGCGCAACACGCTGATGGCCCGGCTCGGCGAACGCGTGGCCGATGCCGCGCCGTACCCGGTGCAGAACGCGCTCACGCAGCCGTTGCGC
>NZ_CAJNKE010000460.1 GCF_905232215.1 Burkholderia sp. LMG 13014 | reverse complement strand
AGGGCGCGATCATCGAGTCAATTGCTGAGAGAAGGGCGGGCTTTACGGTATAATCCGTTTTTCCCGCGAGCATCCAGCGATGACCAAATATGTTTTCGTCACCGGCGGCGTAGTTTCTTCCCTTGGCAAGGGTATTGCCGCCGCTTCCCTCGCCGCGATCCTCGAATCGCGCGGTCTGAAAGTCACCCTCCTCAAACTCGATCCCTACATCAACGTCGACCCCGGCACGATGAGCCCGTTCCAGCACGGCGAAGTGTTCGTGACGGAAGATGGAGCGGAGACCGACCTCGACCTCGGCCACTATGAGCGCTTCATCAGCACGAAGATGCGCAAGGCCAACAACTTCACGACCGGCCAGATCTACGAATCGGTGATCCGCAAGGAACGCCGCGGCGACTATCTCGGCAAGACCGTGCAGGTCATCCCGCACATCACGAACGAAATCCAGGCGTTCATCGAGCGCGGGGCCGCGTCGGCCACCTGCGGTGAGCCGGATGTCGCGATCGTCGAGATCGGCGGCACGGTCGGCGATATCGAATCGCTGCCGTTCCTCGAAGCCGCGCGCCAGATGAGCCTGCGCCTCGGCCGCAACAGCGCGTGCTTCGTGCACCTGACGCTGGTGCCGTACGTCGCGACGGCCGGCGAGTTGAAGACGAAACCGACCCAGCACAGCGTGCAGAAGCTGCGCGAGATCGGCATCCTGCCGCACGTGCTGCTGTGCCGTGCGGACCGCCGCATTCCGGACGACGAATCGAAGAAGATCTCGATGTTCTCGAACGTGCCGGAAGACGCCGTGATCTCGGTGTGGGACGCCGACAGCATCTACAAGATTCCGCAGATGCTGCACGACCAGGGCCTCGACCGCATCATCTGCGAGGAACTGAAGCTGTCGCCGAAGGACGCCGACCTGAGCATGTGGTCGGAGCTCGTCGAGAAGCTCGAGAACCCGAAGCACGAAGTGACGATCGGCATGGTCGGCAAGTACGTCGACCTGACCGAGTCGTACAAGTCGCTGATCGAGGCGCTGCGCCACGCATCGCTGCACACGTCGACCAAGGTCAACATCGAATACATCGACTCGGAAGAGATCGAGGCGAACGGTGTCGACAGCCTGAAGCACCTCGACGCCGTGCTGGTGCCGGGCGGTTTCGGCCGTCGCGGCACGGAAGGCAAGATCGCGGCGATCCGCTATGCGCGTGAAGCCAAGGTGCCGTATCTCGGCATCTGCCTCGGCATGCAGCTCGCGGTGATCGAGTTCGCACGCGACGTCGTCGGCCTGAAGCAGGCGAACAGCACGGAATTCGAGCCGGACACGCCGGAACGCGTGGTCGCGCTGATCACCGAGTGGTACGACCGCGACGGCAAGGTCGAGACGCGCACCGAGGAATCCGACCTTGGCGGCACGATGCGCCTCGGCTCGCAGCGTTGCCCGATCAAGCCCGGCACGATGGCCGAAGAGATCTATGGCAAGGACGTGAACGAGCGCCATCGCCACCGTTATGAAGTCAATAACCGCTTCGTGCCCCAGCTCGAAGCCGGCGGCCTTATCATCAGCGCCCGTACCCCGAGCGAGGATCTGCCGGAAATGATGGAACTGCCGCGTTCGATGCACCCGTGGTTCGTCGGCGTCCAGTTCCACCCGGAATTCACGTCCACGCCGCGTGACGGTCATCCCCTCTTCAAGTCGTTCGTCGAAGCTGCGCTTGCCAACAAGCAAGCGCGCGGAGTGTAAGCATGAAGCTGTGCGATTTCGAGGTCGGTCTCGACAAGCCTTTCTTCCTGATCGCGGGTACCTGCGTCGTCGAATCGGAGCAAATGACGATCGACACGGCGGGCCGCCTGAAGGAGATCTGCGCGAAGCTGAACGTTCCGTTCATCTACAAGTCGTCCTACGACAAGGCGAACCGCAGCTCGGGCAAGTCGTTCCGTGGCCTCGGAATGGACGAGGGCCTGCGGATCCTGTCCGAGGTGAAGCGCCAGCTCGGCCTGCCGGTGCTGACCGACGTGCACTCGATCGAAGAGATCGAGCAGGTCGCGTCGGTCGTCGACGTGCTGCAGACGCCGGCGTTCCTGTGCCGCCAGACCGATTTCATCCATGCGTGCGCGCGCTCGGGCAAGCCCGTCAACATCAAGAAGGGCCAGTTCCTCGCGCCGCACGACATGAAGAACGTGATCGACAAGGCGCGTGAAGCGGCCCGTGAGGCGGGGCTGTCGGAAGACCGCTTCATGGCGTGCGAGCGCGGTGTCTCGTTCGGCTACAACAATCTCGTGTCGGACATGCGTTCGCTCGCGATCATGCGCGAGACGAGCGCGCCTGTCGTGTTCGATGCGACCCACTCGGTGCAGCTGCCGGGCGGGCAGGGCACGAGCTCGGGCGGCCAGCGCGAATTCGTGCCGGTGCTCGCACGGGCGGCGGTCGCGACGGGCGTCGCGGGCCTCTTCATGGAAACGCACCCGAATCCGGCCGAGGCAAAGTCGGACGGCCCGAACGCGGTGCCGCTGAACCGGATGGGTGCGCTGCTGGAGACTCTCGTCACGCTCGACCAGGCGGTGAAGCGCAATCCGTTCCTGGAAAACGATTTCAATTAAAGATCGAATGAACCTTGCGACGGTTTCGCGCGTCTGTAGCGAAAGCGGTTCAGGCGCGCGCGCCGTCGCAGTTTGAAGAATCCATCGTCATTCTCAGAGGAAACCCATGAGTGCAATCGTAGATATCATCGGCCGCGAGATTCTGGATTCGCGCGGCAACCCCACCGTCGAATGCGACGTGCTGCTCGAATCGGGCACGATGGGCCGCGCGGCGGTGCCGTCGGGCGCGTCCACCGGCTCGCGTGAAGCGATCGAACTGCGCGACGGCGAAGCCGGCCGCTACAACGGCAAGGGCGTGCTGAAGGCAGTCGAGCATATCAACACCGAAATCTCCGAAGCCATCATGGGCCTCGACGCGTCGGAACAGGCGTTCCTCGACAAGACGCTGCTCGAGCTGGACGGCACCGACAACAAGTCGCGCCTCGGCGCGAACGCGATGCTGGCCGTGTCGATGGCCGTCGCGAAGGCAGCTGCCGAAGAGGCAGGCCTGCCGCTGTACCGCTACTTCGGCGGTTCGGGCGCAATGCAACTGCCGGTGCCGATGATGAACATCGTCAACGGCGGCGCGCACGCGAACAACAGCCTCGACATCCAGGAATTCATGATCGTCCCGGTGAGCCAGCCGACGTTCCGTGAAGCCCTGCGTTGCGGCGCGGAAGTGTTCCACGCACTGAAGAAGATCCTGAGCGACCGCGGCATGAGCACGGCAGTCGGTGACGAAGGCGGCTTCGCGCCGAACTTCGGCAGCAACGACGAGTGCCTGTCGACGATCCTGCAGGCGATCGAGAAAGCCGGCTATCGTGCGGGCGAAGACGTGCTGCTCGCGCTCGACTGCGCAGCATCCGAGTTCTACCACGACGGCAAGTACCAGCTCGCGGGTGAAGGCCTGCAACTGTCGTCGGCCGAATTCACCGACTACCTCGCGACGCTCGCCGACAAGTTCCCGATCGTGTCGATCGAGGACGGCATGCACGAAAGCGACTGGGAAGGCTGGAAGCTGCTGACCGACCGCCTCGGCAAGAAGGTGCAGCTGGTCGGCGACGACCTGTTCGTCACGAACACGCGCATCCTGAAGGAAGGCATCGAGAAGGGCATCGCGAACTCGATCCTCATCAAGATCAACCAGATCGGTACGCTGACCGAAACGTTCGCGGCAATCGAGATGGCGAAGCGCGCCGGCTACACGGCCGTGATCTCGCACCGCTCGGGCGAAACGGAAGATTCGACGATCGCGGACATCGCGGTCGGCCTGAACGCCGGTCAGATCAAGACGGGTTCGCTGTCGCGTAGCGATCGTATCTCGAAGTACAACCAGCTGCTGCGCATCGAGGAAGATCTCGGCGACATCGCAAGCTACCCGGGTAAATCGGCTTTCTATAACCTGCGCTAACGCGCTACTATCGGGTTCGTCATATCGACGCCGCTCTGTGCACGTGCGCGGAGCGGCGCTTCTTATATCTGCGGTTCTTACATGCGGCTTGTCACTGTCGTCCTGATTGCCTTGCTGGCGCTCATTCAGTACCCCCTATGGTGGGGACACGGCGGCTGGCTGCGGGTGCACGAATTGCGTCAGCAGCTTGACGACCAGCTTCAGAAGAATGCGGACGAGAAGCTGCGCAACGAGCGCACCGCCGGCGAAGTGCAGGATCTGCAGAGCGGCACTGCGGCCATCGAGGAGCGCGCGCGCTACGAGATGGGCATGGTGAAGGACGGCGAGGTGTTCGTGCAGTTCGTGTCACCGAATGCGCCGGCCGTGCCGCTGAACAACACGCCGTCGAATACCTCGACGCGCGGCACCGTCTCCGCGGCGCCGGTGCGTGTCGTGCCGAATCCGCAGTCGATCGCGAAGCCGTCGCGGCATCATGGCGGCGACAAAGGCAAGGCCGCGCATCACTGAGTGCGGTTGCTCGAATCCATTGAAAAAGCGCGGGAAATGCCGCGCTTTTTTATTTCCTGCCGGTAGTCAATCGACTGAGCGATGCACGCTCACCACCACCATCCCGGGTAGCCGTAGCTGATACCCGTGCCCCAGCGATTGCCCCATCCGCCGTAATACCCGCCGTAGACGGTGACGGGCGGCGGCGAGTAATAGGCCCATGCGCGCGCCGCTGCCTCGGCTGCGATCGCACTGTTCTGTTCGCGCAGCACCTGCTGGTCGATCTCGTCATAGCGCTTGCGTTCGGCGC
>NZ_CAJNKE010000459.1 GCF_905232215.1 Burkholderia sp. LMG 13014 | reverse complement strand
TCGGCGCATGGACGATCCAGCGCATCTGGACGCAGTTGCCGTCCGTCGAGCACCTCGCCGTCTACCGTCCCGCGCTGCCGCTGCGAATTTTCTCGCGCGACGGCGACCTGCTGGCCGAATACGGCGTCGAACGGCGCGAGTTCGTGCCGCTCGAACGCATCCCGCCGCTGATGCGGCAGGCACTGCTCGCGGCCGAAGACGCGAAGTTCTACCAGCACGGCGCGGTCGATTTCAGCGGCCTCGCGCGCGCGACGTTCGCGAACGTCGTGACGGGGCAGCCCGGGCAGGGTGGCAGCACGATCACGATGCAGGTCGCACGCAACTTCTACCTGACGCGCGACAAGGTGCTGAGCCGCAAGCTCGCCGAGATCCTGATGGCAACCAAGCTCGAACGCGAATACAGCAAGGACAAGCTGCTCGAGCTGTACATGAACGAGATCTACCTGGGCGAGCGCGCGTACGGTTTCGCGGCGGCCGCGAACGTATATTTCGGCAAGCCGCTCGACGCGCTGAGCGCGGGCGAGGCGGCCGTGCTCGCGGGGCTGCCGAAGGCGCCGTCCGCGTTCAACCCGGTCGTCAATCCGGCGCGCGCGACCGCGCGGCGCAACTACGTGCTTGGCCGCATGCATGCGCTCGGCCAGCTCGACGACGCGACGTACCGCGCGGCCGTCGACGCGCCGATCGCGCTGGCGACCACACCACCACCCGGAATCATCGCGGCGCCGTACGTCGCCGAGCGCGCGCGCCGGATGATGGTCGAACGTTTCCACGACGATGCCTATACGCTCGGCCTCGACGTGACGACGACGATCTCGATGCGCGACCAGCGCGCGGCCGAGGCGTCGCTTGAACGCACGCTGAGCCGCCAGCAGCGCGCGAAGCGCGATGCGCGCAACGGGCTCGAAGGCGCACTGGTATCGCTCGACGCGGCAACGGGCGACATGCTCGCGCTCGTCGGCGGCGCGGATTTCAACCGCAACGTGTTCGACCATGCGCTGCAGGCGTATCGCCAGCCGGGCTCGAGCTTCAAGCCGTTCGTCTATTCGGCGGCGCTGGAAAAGGGCTACTTCCCGGGCGTGCTCGTCGACGATACGCAGCGCACGCTCACCCATGAGGAAACCGGCGCGCGGCCGTGGCGCCCGCGCAATTTCGCCAACAACTACGAGGGCTTCATCCCGGTGCGGCGCGGGCTCATGCGTTCGAAGAACCTGGTCGCGGTCAGCCTGATGCAGGCCACCGACGCGCGCTACGTACAGCAGCACGCGGTGCAGTTCGGCTTCGACGCGCAGCGCAATCCGGCGTCGTTGCCGCTCGCGCTCGGCGCGGGCGCCGTGACGCCGCTCGAGCTGGCGAGCGCGTACAGCGTGTTCGCGAACGGCGGCACGCGGATGGTGCCGCGCCTGATCCTGTCGGTGAAGCAGCGTCACGGCGGCGCGATGTACGAGGCGACGGCGCCGGCAGGCGAGCGCGTCGTGTCGGCGCGCAATGCGTTCATGATGGACAGCATGCTGCGCGACGTCGTGAAGTCCGGCACCGCACGCGGCGCGTTGGCGCTGCGCCGCGACGATGCGGCCGGCAAGACGGGCACGTCGAACGGGTCGAAGGACGTCTGGTTCGCCGGCTACTCGTCGGGCATCGTCGCGGTCGCGTGGCTCGGCTACGACACGCCGCGCCCGATGGGGCGCGCGACCGGTGCGTCGCTGGCGCTGCCGGTCTGGCTCGACTACATGAAGGCGGCCGTCGACGGGCGTACGCCGGTCGAGGCGACGCCGCCGCAGGACGTCGCGCTCGTCGACGGCGACTACGTCTACGCCGAATATACGCGCGGCACGTGCACGGCCGATGTGCCGTCGTACATCCGTAGCCGCTTCGCGTGCGGCGGGGCGGCGGTGGCAGCCGGTGCGTCCGGCACGCCGGGCGACCATGGCAAACCAGCCGAGCCGATGCCTGCCGCGGTCGATGCGGCCGAGCGCGAACGCGTGCTCGACCTGTTCCGGACGGAAGACTGACGCGCACCATGCATACGCTTTATCTGATTGCAATCGTCGCGGAAGCGATGTCGGGGGCGCTGATGGGCATGCGCCGCGGGATGGACCGTTTCGGGCTCGCGCTCGTCGGCGCGGTGACGGCCCTCGGCGGCGGCACCGTGCGCGACGTGCTGCTCGGCCACTATCCGCTCGGCTGGATCGCGCACCCGGAGTACCTGGTGATCACGCTCGTCGCGGCGACCGTCGCGTCGTGGGTCGCACGGCATGTCGCGCGGATGAAGACGCTGTTCGTCACCGTCGACGCGATCGGCCTCGCGGCCTTTACGATCATCGGGTGCGACATCGGCGCGTCGACGGGCGCTGTGCCGATCATCGTCGTGCTGGCCGGCGCGATCACGGGTGTCTGCGGCGGGATGCTGCGCGACCTGCTGTGCAACGAGATGCCGCTGATCCTGCGCGAGGAACTGTATGCGAGCGTCGCGTTCGTCACGGGCGGGCTCTATGTCGGGATGCAGCATCTGGGTATCGATGCGGGCATCGCGACGGTCGTCGCGCTGGCGGCCGGATTCTCGATGCGGATGCTGGCCGTGCGGCTCGGCTGGAAGATGCGGACGTTCGGCGCGGCGGACCTCGAGCATTGAGCCGGGAGGTTCGCCACCCGTGCGGCGGGTGGAGGCACGAGCGGTGCCGGCCCGGGCGTTCGGGTGAGCGCCCGGGGCGGACGGAGCGTCAGTCGGCCTGCATCACCTGGAAGACGTTGCCTTCCGGATCGATGCCGTCGTACATCGTGTACGCGAACCCGTCATAGCGCTTGAGATCGCGCACCGTCACGCCACCGCCGGCCAGCCGGTCGCGATGCCCGCCGATGTCCTGGCCGATCGAGAACACGAACTTCACGTGGCTGGCTTCCGCGCGCGCCTCCGCGTGAGCGGGCACCGCGTGGCGGAACGCCGGGCCGGCGAGATGCAGCGCGAGCTCGATGGCGCCTGCGCCGAGCACGACCCACTCGTTTTCGATTTCCTCGACGACGGGCAGATCGAAATACTGCTGGTAGAACGTCTTGAGCGATGCGACGTCCTGGACGTACAGGATGATGCGGGTCATCGAAAGCGGCATGGTGGTCTCCTTGAAGTCGATGCGCGAAGCGCGATTGATGCTGCGTGAAGGTGCTGCTATCCGTAAGACAAGACATCGCGCGGTACAACGCGCCGTGCAGTGCACGCCTGCGCTACGCAGGCACCATCACCGGTGGCGCGCCGTCGCCGGTGTCCACCATCTTCACTGCGAATCCGTAGCACTGCGCGATATGGGACGGCGTCATCACGTCGCGCGGCGTGCCGTGCGCGACGATCGTGCCGTCGGCCAGCATCGCGATCGTATCCGCGTGACGCGCGGCAAGATTCGGATCGTGCACGATCGCGAGCACGCCGAGCTGCCATTCGCGCGCAACGCTGCGCACGGTATCGAGCAGGCGGTGCTGATGCGCGAGATCGAGCGCGGCGGTTGGCTCGTCGAGCAGCAGGTAGCGCGGGCCGTTTTCCGTTGCGTCGTCGTCCGGCCACAGCTGCGCGAGCACGCGGGCGAACTGCACGCGCGCGAGTTCGCCGCCCGACAGCGTCGTGACGTCACGGCCGACGAGCGCGTCGGCGCCCGCGCGTTCGAGTGCCCGCCATGCGATCTCGCGATCGCGGTGCGACGTCGCCCCGTTGCGCCGCGCATGCGGGTAGCGGCCGAGCAGCACGATTTCGTCGACACTGAACGGGAACGCCGGCTGCGCGGCCTGCGGCAGCACCGCGCGCAGGCACGCGAGCCGCGGTGCGTCGATGCGCGCGAGCGGTTCGCCGTTCAGCGTGATGTCGCCGGCCACGCGCACGCCGTTCGGCGCGCCGCCGCCGGTCAGCTCGCCGGCGAAGGTCTTCAGCAGCGTGCTCTTGCCTGCACCGTTGCGGCCGAGCAGCGCGGTCACGCGGCCGGGTTCGATCGACAGCGACAGGTCGCGCAGGATCGCGTGGTGTCGACGGGCGACGTCGAGGTGATGGGCGGTCAGCATGGTCGTCGTGAGGGAAGGGTTAGCCGCCGAGCGCACCGCGGCTCTTCCACAGCAGCGCGAGAAAGAACGGTGCGCCGAGCAGCGCGGTCAGCACGCCGAGCGGAATTTCAGCGGGCGCGGCAACCGTGCGCGCGGCGAGATCGGCGGCGAGCGTCAGCAGCGCGCCGAGCAGCGCGGCGCCGGGCAGCACGACCCGTTGGTCGGGGCCGCACGCGAGGCGCACGCAATGCGGCGCGACGAGCCCGATGAAACCGATGATGCCCGCGCACGATACCAGTGCGCCGACCGCGAGCGCGACCGCGACGAGCACGCGCCGCTTCAGGCGCTGCACCGGTACGCCGAGATACAGCGCCTCGGTTTCGCCGAGCTGCAATGCATTCAGTGCGTCGCGTTCGCGCGCGAGCAACACGCAGCCGATCGCGACGCACGGTGCGACGGCCGCCAGCGCGGACCATTGCGCGCCACCGAGGCTGCCGAGGCTCCAGAAAGTTAGCGAGCGTAATTGCGCGTCGTCGGCGACGAACGTGAGCAGACCGATCGCCGCACCGACCAGCGCGTTGATCGCGATGCCGGCGAGCAGCAGCAGCGGCAGCGCGAGCCGGCCGCGCGACGCGGCGAGCCGGTAGACGAGCGCGGCAACCGCGAGCGCACCCGCGAACGCGGCGACGGGCAACGCGGCTGCACTCACGTGCGCGGCAAAGAGCGCAGGGCCGAGTACGATCGTCGTCGTTGCGCCGAGC
>NZ_CAJNKE010000458.1 GCF_905232215.1 Burkholderia sp. LMG 13014 | reverse complement strand
TGCCGACATCCTGCACGTCGACGCCGATTGCGTTGCCGGACGACGCGTCCGGCGCCTGGGGCTGTTGCGCCTGCATCTGCTTCTGCAGTTGCGCGCGCACCTTTGCGGCAAACGCGATCGGGATCGCGAACGTCGTGCTCGCGTAGCGGTCCGTGCCCGTATAGACCTGCACCGCGATGCCGATCACGTCGCCCGCGCGATTGAATACCGGGCCGCCCGAATTGTCGGGGTTCGGCGCGATGTCGGTTTCGAAGAACGGAAACGCGCTGCCGTCCGGCATCCGGTGCGACGTGGCGCTGACGATGCCGGCCGTGACCGTGTTGCCCGATCCGTCCGGCGCGCCGATCGTCATCACCGGTTCGCCCGCGCGCACCTTCGACGAATCGCCGATGTGCACGAACGGCAGCTTCTTCCCGTCGATCCGCAGCACCGCGACGTCGCTTTGCGGATCGACGGCCAGCACGGTCGCCTTGAATTCGCGGCGGTCGGTGAGCCGTACCGTCACGTCGGTCGCATCGTCGACCACGTGCGCCGA
Source organism: Burkholderia sp. LMG 13014 (assembly GCF_905232215.1). Lineage (GTDB taxonomy): Bacteria > Pseudomonadota > Gammaproteobacteria > Burkholderiales > Burkholderiaceae > Burkholderia. The sequence continues at coordinate 4,255 of NZ_CAJNKE010000458.1, read as the reverse complement.
GGTGAGGATCAGGCCGTCGGCGCTGACGATGAAACCCGAGCCGCTGCCCGATACCGCGCGCGGCGACGTGTCGGGTGCAGGCGCCTGCGCCTGTGCCTGCGCCTGCGGGCCCTGCGCGGGCGGCGGCGCGTCGTGCCGGAAGAACGCGGCGAGTGGATCGTCGGGATCGAGGATCGAGAAGGACGGGCCGCCGGCCTGCTGGTCGGGTGCGGCGGTCATGATGGTCACGACTGCCGGGCCGTAGCGGTCGACGATCGCCGGAAAATCGACCGGCATCGCGTAAGGCGCAGCAGCCGGCCGCTGCTTCATCGGATGTGGCGGGACAGGCGGCGACAGCGTTCCGGCGAGGACGGACGGCGGGGGCAGCAAACAACCGGCAAACACGCCCCCGATCAACGCGGTGCGAAGCACGGCGCGAGCAAGCGTCTGGCGAACCACGGTGCACCTCCCCCGGGAGTCACGGCGCCGACATGCGCGAGACGCGCAGGCGCCCGACAAGCCCCGGTACACGCATCCATTTATAGTCCAAGCGGCCTGTTCGAACATACGAATCGAAACCCGAATACGGGGCGGCGCGGCACGCGCGGAGCCGCGACGGCGTTCGTTTCGAACAAAGTGCGCGGTTCGTCAATCCGCACAAGTCCGATTGTCGTGCATGGCGATGGGCGGTGCGTGTCAGGTGGCTCCATGGATGCGCGCCACGTTGAGCTTCGCTCGACGTGGATGTCGACGATCCCCGGGACGCGAGCGATCGCCCACCGTCACATCGAATCGACCGTGTGGGCTTCCGCCAGCGTCTGCAGGCGTCGACCGAGATCTCGGACCGCGCCGGCCGGCGCCCCTGACACGACAACGCACAGGTTCTTGTAGATCCACACGAGTCCGAGCCCGGGACCGGCGATCGAGTTCTGGACCGACACGCTTCCAAGCGGATCGGGATCCGTCTCGAACGGCACGCGCTCGATCGTCGGCGAAGTTGTCTCGTGGAGAAAATAATCCGCCGCCTTGAAGCGATCCTTGGCCTGCGCAACCGTGATCGACACGCGTGCGCCGTTGAACCGGCCGTTGAAGACAAATATCCGGAAATCCTTGAGCGGCCCGGTTTCGTCGACAGGCTGTTCGACACGCTCGATCGTCAGTGCGTTGAACCCCGGGACGCGCTGCGTCGCGAGCTTGCCCCAGTCGAACGCGACGATCTTCCGGCCATCGTCGGTCGCGAACTTCCGGTCGAAATCGATCTGCGACTTGAATGCGTCGACACGCGCGGTCGGGCTGAAGGCTCGCCGAATGGCTGCGGCTCTTTCATCCGCGCTCATGACGGTTCCCGATGCCGGCGCCTGCGCATGGCTCGAGCCGACAAGAATGGAACAGAGCAACAGACCGATGGCATGCACTTTCATTTCGCCGCTCCTGCGCCGGGCAACGTTTTTGTCGTCGTCATGAAGCCCGCGAAGCATCGCTTCCTGCGCACCGGGAATCGCTACGCCGGCATCGGGCCGCTCGGCGGCCGCAAAACGAACACTCATCTCGCGGCCCGCACCATGCTGTGGTCCGGTGTCGGGCAGTCGCGGCTGCTGTTCAACACCGTGAAGTGTCCCGGACACGCCTTGCTCGGGACCTGCAATCCTTCGGGAAATTCCGGTGCGCCCGGCAGCCACGGAGACGCGTATGCCTTGATCCTGTCCCCCGGGAAAAACACGATCCACAGATAGCCGTCCGAGAACGAACCATACGGCTCGATCGGCACGACCCGGCTAGCCACTGCATTCGGATTGCGCCTATACATCTCGTCGTTCCGCCATTCAACCTGGACCGTCAATCCCGGGCGCCATTTTTGCGGAACGGACACACAGCACATGATGCTGCCGCCGGCGCTGCCGATCCGGGCGGCCACATTGCCGCCCCAGGTGCCGTCGACAGAGTAGGTACCGATCGGCACGTCCGTGTAGTTCAGCGCGTTCAGTTTCAGCCCGATCCCGGTATCCTCGCCGCCGGGCCGCGCGGCCTCATCCGCCGCCGTAGCGGCTTGCTGATCCGCATGATCCGTCGCACGAGAGCACCCGGCTCCCGTCACGCAGGCCGCCAGGAAAACGGCCAGACGAACGACGGTCATCACCGATCCGGCTCGCACATTCATGACGCGATTCTCTTGTCGGAATCCCGACGTGAAATCGAAAGCGATACGGTAGCGGAAATCACCGGCAACGGGTAAGGTTACCCGCGCGCGCTGCCACCCGCGCGTCCATCCCCGCCCCCCGCTCCGCGATCGCTGACAGCAGCCGCAACATCGGCTCGAACGAGACAACGCAAGGTGATGCACGTACTGCGAGTCGCACGGCTTCGCCCGTGCGGGGCTGTCCCCGGAGCCGGGCCCCGGCGGTCGCGTCTGGTCGCTATACGACAAACCGGCTCGTTGACGACCGTCGGCTAAGCGCTGCCGGCCCTCCCAAAACGGGCGGCGCAGCGTCACCCCCGGACAGTGAATGCCGACAGACAGGAAACCCGTGCATGCCGAATGACGACCGCAGCCTCCTCATTCCCCGAAGAACGCCCGAATCGGCGACGATGCTCGCGAACGTCAAACGCGCGATGGCGCTCACCGCCCGCCTCAACCGCCTGTCGTTCGACGATGCGGACGAAGTCCGTGCGCTGTTCGGCGAACTGATCGGCAAGCCGGTCGACGACAGCTTTCTGCTGCTTCCGCCGTTCTACACGACCGGCGGGCCCGACATCACCGTCGGCCGCAACGTGTTCGTCAACCAGAACTGCACGTTCTACGATCTCGGCGGGCTCGACATCGCCGACGACGTGATGATCGGGCCGAACGTGAGCCTCATCACGTCCGGCCATCCGCTGGAACCGTCGAAGCGGCGCGCCGCTGTCGTCGCGAAGCCGATCGCGATCGGGCGCAACGTGTGGATCGGCGCCGGCGCAACGGTCATCGGTGGCGTGACGGTAGGAGAAAACGCGGTGATCGGCGCAGGGGCCGTGGTCACGCGGGACGTGCCGCCGAATACGCTGGTGGGCGGTAATCCGGCGAAGGTCATTCGGTCGATTGGTGATTGAAGCCGCGTAGCGCGGCGCCTACTTGAGACACCAGTAGCGCGCCGCAAATTCCTTGTTGATCGATACGACGACCATCCCGTTCGCATTGCGCGGCGGCTTGCCTTCCGAGCAGCGAGCGTTGTCCGACACGAAATACTCGACATTGCCGCGCTTGAACGTCCAGTCGGTATTGACGCACGGATCGGTGCCGACCGTTTCCTCCGTGCCGCCGTGCAACTCGACGTCCGGCTTGCGATCGACCGAGTGCGGCTTGTTCCAGGCCCGGTAGTTCAGCGTCCCGTTCGCGGCGCGGTCGATCACGATGTGATGCTTGTCGGTATTGCAGATGAATCCGTCGTGGGTGACTTGCGCATGGGCGGCAGCGGTGGCCAGCAACGCGCATGCGGTACCGGCGAGCGCAAAGAATCTGTAAGGCGTGAGCACGTTCGATCAGGAAGAGAAGGTGAAATCGGAGGCGATACGGTAGCGGAAATCACCGGCGACGGGTTGGGTTTCCCGTGCCCGCCCCGCCCTCAATCTCCGCCTACCCGCTCCGCGATCGCCGACAGCATCCGCAACATCGGCTCGAACGCATCGGCCGACGTATTGCCGAATCCGAGCACGAGCCCGTTGCCGGCCGATGCCGCATCGATCGAAAACCCCGACAGCGGAAACGGCCCGATGCCGTGCTCGCGCGCCGCGTCGACGATCGCGCGATCGCGGTAGCGCGCGGGCAGCCGCAACGCGAGATGCAGCCCGCACGGCCCGCCCTCGATCTCGTGCGGCACGCTCAGGTTGCCGTCGAGCGCGGCCAGCAGCAACCGCCGCCGGTCGCGGTACAGCCGGCGCATCCGGCCGAGATGGCGGCCGTACTCGCCCGTCTCGATGAAATCGGCCAGCGCGAGCTGCACATGGCGCGTGCCGCCGCGCAGCATCTCCGGCAGCACCGGCCGCACCGCGGCCAGCAGCGCGTCGGGCAGCACGAGAAAGCCGATCCGCAGCGCCGGAAACATCGTCTTGCTGAACGAGCCGAGATAGACGACGGGCGAATCCGGTGCGAGCCCGTGCATCGCGCCGATCGGCTCGCCGGTATGACGGAATTCGCTGTCGTAGTCGTCCTCAATGATCCATGCGCGATGCCGGCGCGCGGCATCGATCAGCGCGAGCCGGCGCGAGATCGACAGCACGGCGCCGGTCGGGAACTGGTTCG
>NZ_CAJNKE010000457.1 GCF_905232215.1 Burkholderia sp. LMG 13014 | reverse complement strand
GCGTGACGGCCTGCCGGTGCGCCGCCTCCCGGGCGGATTCGCCGCAGGCCTCGATCGCGGGCGAACAAAATGCACACTCACGCGAATGAAGAGACGAGCGGCGCGCCGAACGGCCGCCGCGCATGGCCACCAATGCCGGCGCCCCTTCGTCCACTTTCGGAGAACCCCATGTTCCGTCGCCCCCTGCTCACCCTCTTCGCCGCCGCGCTGGCGGCCCTTCCGCTTCTGTCGGCCCATGCGCAGATCCCGCCCGACGTGCGTGCGCGCTATGAAGCGACGACGAACCGCTTCAGCCACCCCGACGGGCTGCGCCCCGAGGCCGACCAGGCCTACACCGGTACCGCCTTTCCGGGCATCTACGCGATCCGCGTGTCGAAAGCCGGCAGCGCGCCGCCGCCGCTCGTCGGCATGCCCGTGATGTTCTTCGACAGCGACGCGTCGTGGCTGCTGACGCCGCTGGGCGACGACACGTCGAACCCGTACTACCAGCAATGGCGCGTCGCGAACGTGAAGCACTGGAAGGGCTGGGAGCATGTCGCGCAGGATTCGCCGCTCGTCCAGCAACTGTTGCGCTCGATGCCCGTCGACAAGCTGGTGCATCAAGGCGCCGACGCCCCCGTGTTCGTCTACCTGGCCGCCCCCGACTGCCCGTACTGCCGGCGCGACCAGGCCGCGATGGAGAGCAGCCCGTACAGCTTCGCGATCCTGCCGATCACGCTCGACCCGACGCGGATGCCGGTGGTCGAACATCTCGCCTGCGCCGACGATCCGCTCGGGGACTGGAACAAGCTGATGCGCACCGGACGCGGCAACACCGCGCCGTGCAGCCGCTTCGACCGCGCGGCATGGTGGGACCTGAAGCAGCTGTTCTTCCCGCGCTCGGCAACGCCCGCGTTCCTGTTTGCCGACGGCACCGTGATTCGCGGCGACGTCGACGCCGCGATGCGCAAGGCCGCGGACATGAAGGCGCGCGGCCTCGTATTCCAGTGATTTGCCCGGCCGGCCCGCGAGGCCGGCCCCGTCATCCTCCCTCTTCGGAATCCGCCATGTCCAACAAACCGGTTCCCTTGACACCCCAGGAAGTCGACGCGCTCGTCGCACGCTTCAAGGACGTCGATACCGTTCAGAAGCTCGATCTCGCCGCGAAGCAGGCGGCCACGCTCGCACCGCGCCTGCGCCTGCGCGACCTGAAGACCGTGGCCGGCGTGATGCAGCGCGTGCAGACGGACATCGAAACCGGGATCGGACAACTCAAGCAGAAGCTGCGCGCGACGAGCGACGCAATGCGGGTCCAGCGCGCGAACCTGCGCCGCGACGCCGCACAAGAATCGGGGCCGCTGCTCGACACGTTGCGTGCGGCGTCCGCCGCGGTCGATGCGGCCGAAACGCTCGGCTGGGACGATCCCGCGTGGGACACCAGCGATCCGGCCGCGCTGCACGCCGCCTACGCAGCCGGCCGGCCGTTGCCTGACCGCCTGTACGCGGGAACGATCGGCGTGCGCACCGCGAACGGCCTCGTGACGATTCCCGCGTTCGTGCCGTTCATCGGCCGGCAACGTATCGTCACGCTGCGCAGCGACAAGCCGGAGAGCCGGCTCGCGATGCTGCAGTTGCTCGGCGCACTCGCGCTGCGAATCCACCTGACGCTGCCGAAGATGGCGGAATTCGTGTTCCTGGATCCGCACAACAGCGGCAACACGTTCCGGTGGGCCAACAGTTTCGCGAAAGCGGAGAAGACCCGCGACCTGCATCGCCGGCTCGACGCGATCGAAGCGGAATTCGGGCGCATCAGCAGCCAGTACCTCGACCACAAGGTCTCGTCGTTCGACCAGCTCGCCCCGTCGGTGCGACAGCGGGAAAAACTGCAGATCGTCTGCGTGGCCGACTTCCCGCGCGGCTTCGACGAGGTCACGGCCGCCAAGCTGCTGCGCTTCGCGCGCAACGGGATGGCGAACGGTACGTACTTCCTGATCCACTTCGACGAAACGGCGCCGATGCCGCGCGACATCGACCTCGGCCAGTATCCGCTGTGGGCGCCCCAGCAGCCCGCGACGCTCGGCGCGCGCATCGGCGAAGGCGCGCCGGACGTGCTGCCAACGCCCGCGCGGCTGGAAAGCCTGCTGTCGCGCGCGGCCGCGTTCGAACCGGAACGCGCGGTGCTCGACATCAGCGCGAGCGGCATCGGCGAAACCGACAGCTGGTGGAGCGAAGACGCCACGTGGCACGTCAGCGCCCAGATCGGCCACCGCGGCCAGTCGGATCCGTTGACCGTGATGTTTGGCGAGAGCCGCGAGTCGTTCTCGATCCACGGCGTGCTGAGCGCGACCTCGGGCGCCGGCAAGTCCACCCTGCTCCATGTCCTGATCACGACGCTCGCGTGCCGCTATTCGCCGCGCGAGCTGCGCTTCTACCTGGTCGACGGCAAGAACGGCGTGGAATTCGCACCGTACCGTTCGCTGCCGCATGCGGCCGTGATCTCGCTGAATACGCCGCCGGACCTGTCCCGCAGCCTGCTGGTCGATCTCATCGAGGAAATGGAGCGGCGCAACGCGCTGTTCCGCGCGCACGGCGTCGACGGCTACCGCGCATTCCGCGAGCGCTTCCCGAACGAAACGCTGCCGCGCCTGATGCTCGTGATCGACGAGTACCAGGAAGTGGTCGAGCAGGATCCTGACGGCGACGGCTCCCGCCGCCTCATCGAGCTCGCCGCGAAGGGGCGCAGCGCGGGCATTCACCTGTTCTGCGCATCGCAGCAGTTCGCGCCGCGCGAGATGATCGGCGCACGCGAGTTCATGAACAACATCCACCTGCGCATCGCGATGAAAGCGACGGCCGGCTCGACGGGCGGCATCACGGAATTCGACGCCGAAGGCCGGCAGATGATCGAGAGCCTCACTGCCGCCGGGCAGGTGCTCGTCAACGCGGAAAGCGGCCGTGCCGGCCACAACGTCCAGGGGCAGGTCGCGCTGCTCGATCGTGCGACGCGCGACGACCTGATCGGCAAGCTGCGCGAGAAGGCCGCGCAGGCCGGCATCGACGCCGTGTGCGTGACGCTCGACGGTGTCGAGCAGCCGGTGTTCCTCGAAACGCCGGCGATCGCGCGGCTGCTGGCCGGCGCACCGCCCGACGACGACGCACTCGCGCAACTGGCGGCAACACCCGAACGCCAGGGCGGCTTCGGCCTGCCGGGATGGCATCCGGTCGATCGTCCGGTGCCGGTCTGGCTCGGCCGCGCGCTCGATGTGCATTCATATGCGGCGTTCGCGCTGCGGCGCGCAGACGACGAAAACGTGCTGATCGTCGGCCAGAACGCGAATGCGCGGGCCGGCATGATGCTCGCAACCGCCCTGTCGGCACTCGCCGCGCGCGGCCGCGCGGATGTCGGCATCGGGGTCGTCGACAACGGCCTCGCGCCGGTGTGGCGTGCATTGCGCGACACGGTCTGCGCGCCGGCCGGCATCGATTTCGACAGCAGCGAAGACGAAGCGGGCACGCTCGCGCTGTTGCAGCGCTGGGCCGACGAAGCCACGCGCCGTGCGTCGCTCGACCGCGAGCGCCAGCACCGCGAACCGACCCGCCTGCTGTTCGTGCCGGATCCGCTGCGTACGGCCGGGCTCGTCAGCAATCGCAGCGAGCAATGGGGCTTCGAACCGTCCGACGCGGGTCGCCTGCTCGCGCAGATCGCGCAGAACGGGCCGCGCGTGGGGCTGCACGTCGTGATGGCAATCGAACAGCGGCGCGCGTTCGAGCGCGTGTTCGACATCCGGCGCCAGCTCGATCTGTTCGGCCATCAGGTGCTGATGCAGATGTCGGCCGACGAATCGCTCAAGCTGATGGGGCGTCCGGATGCGCACGCGCTGCAAAGCGCCGGCGATCGTCCGGTGATGGCCCTGCATCACGCGCGCGGCGCCGGCACGTCGACCGTCTTCAAGACCTACATGAGCGGTGACGCGCCCGCCGTTTCGCCGCGTGAAAACCTGTCCGGCGCGCTCGGCGCATTCGCCGCGGCGCTGGCACTCGATCGCACGGAGGAACCCGCGTGATGGACGGTCCGATCGCCGAATGGCTCACGCAGATCGAACGTGCGCGACGTCAGCTCGACGACGCGACATCGGTCATGCATCACCTGCGCCGCGAGCTCGACCAGGCGCTGTCGCGCGCGCTGGCGTCGGCCGAGCCGGACGACCTGTCGCGGCCACAGCTGCAGCGGCTGTGCGATACCGCGGCGGGACCGCTGCGGCAACGCGAACAGCGGCTCGCCGATGCGCTCGACGACACCGCGCTGCGCCTGCGGCGCTACCTGGGAGGAAACGGATGACGACCTCATCGGACGACACGCCGCAGCGCGTGGCCGACGCCAGCATCCGGCGCGATATCGCGCGGCTGCGCGCGTGCGCGGACGATCTGTCGCGCACGGTCGCGCACATGACGTCCACGATTCGCGACGACAGCGTCGCACCGATCGCGCATGCCGCGCATTTCTGGGGCCGCGAGGTCGACGAATGGCTGCGCGCGATGGATACGTGGCTCGCCAGTGTCCCCGCGGCGGCCGAGCCGCGCACGCACGAGGGCGAATCGCATGAGTGACATCGGCTTCGGGCCCGCGCTGCTCGTGCGCGTCATCGAGGACCTGCTGTACGACCTGCGCAAATGGCGCGGCTCGATCGACGGCACGCGCGACGGGATCGCGAAAGGCACCAGCACGTTGCATACGTCGCACGCGCGGATGCGCGACCGGATCGCCGACGGCAACGCGGGCTTCGACGACGATACGCGCGCGGTCGCCCAGGCCGCGTCGCGCGATACGGA
>NZ_CAJNKE010000456.1 GCF_905232215.1 Burkholderia sp. LMG 13014 | reverse complement strand
CGGCGCGCCCGTTCGGGCAGCGCGTATTGTACCCGACGGCCTTCGTGCGCCGAGGCTCGTCTACGCCAGTACGACGGGCGTTTACGGCGACTGCGGCGGCGCACGCATCGACGAAACGCACCCGCTGCGCCCCGCGAATCCGCGCGCGTTCCGGCGCGTGTCGGCCGAGCGGCAACTGCGTGCGGCGACGGTGCGCGGCGTGCTGTCTGCGCGCATCGTGCGCATCCCGGGCATCTACGCGGCGAACCGTCTGCCGGTCGCGCGGCTCGAGCGCGGCACGCCGGCGCTCGAGCCGGCCGACGACGTCTACACGAACCACATCCACGCGGACGATCTCGCGGCGATCCTGCGCCGTGCGGCCGAACGCGGCAAGCCGGCGCGCGCCGTGCACGCGTCGGACGACAGCGAACTGCGGATGGGGGAGTATTTCGACCGGGTCGCACAGGTGCTCGGCCTGCCGAAGCCGCCACGCGTCAGCCGCGCGGACGCCGAGCGTCAACTCGAATCGACGCTGCTGTCGTTCATGCGCGAGTCGCGGCGCCTGTCCAACGCACGGCTCAAGGCCGAATTGTGCGTGACGTTGCGCTATCCGACCGTAGACGATTTCCTTCAAACGCTCGCGCCGGGCAGCGCGTCAGGTGAGCGCCGGTAACGCCTCGATCAGCAGGAAGCACAGCAGCGCGCCGATCAGCGCGCCAATCAGGTTCGGATGATATTTGTGCTTCATGTGCATCGCGGCCAGCAGCCCGCCGATCACGATGACACCGATGACCGCGAACGCGATCATCACGTACGACAGTTCGAAAGTATGGTTGATGTTCATGATGTCTCCCCCTGCATCGCTGCTCGTACAGCTTGTGATTTCAGTATAGCGGGGGAACATGCGGCCGAGACGCGGCCGGACGTCGAACGGTCGTGCGGATTTTCCCTTACAGGGTTTTGACTGGATTGCGTAATGCTGAAAGGTCGGCGTCATCGAGCCAGCGCCACGCACCCGGTGCGAGATCGTCCGGCAGCGTGAAGCCACCGATGCTTTCGCGATGCAGCGCTTCGACGCGATTGCTCGCCGCCGCGACCATGCGCTTGACCTGGTGATACTTGCCTTCGAGGACGGTCAGCGCGAGCGCGTGCGTGTCGCGCGCGTCGGCTGCGACCGCGGCGATCGGCTTTGGCTCGCCGTGAAGCTGCACGCCGGTGCGCAGCACGTTCAGCTGCGTGTCGTCGAGCGGGTGGCGCACGGTCGCCACGTAGGTCTTCGGCACCTTGCGCTTCGGCGATGTGTACGCGTGCACGAACTGGCCGTCGTCGGACAGCAGCAGCAGGCCGGTCGTGTCCTGGTCGAGACGTCCGACACACTGCACGCCACGTGCGACGAGCGGCGCGGGCAGCAGGCTGAACACGCTCGTGTGGTGTTGCGGATCGCGCGAACACTCGTAGCCGGCCGGTTTGTTGAGCGCGAGATACGCGTGCGCGTGGAATGGCCACGCCGTACCGTCGACCGAGAACACGAGGCCGTCGGTATCGAACGCGGCGTCGGGGTCGGTCGCGCAGGCGTCCGCCACGGTGACGCGGCCCGCTTCGATCAGGCCGCGGCACTGGCGGCGCGAGCCGAAGCCCTGGGTGTAGAGAATGCTTTCGAGGTCCATAGCGCGCGCATTCTATCAAGCGGCGGCGCGCGACCGGCATGAACGCGCATGCGCTGGTAAGCTGCCGGTACGCCGCGCGGGGCGCGGCGCCCGTTCATTCTTCACGGAAAGTCCATGCCTTTTGCTTCGTTCCCGTTCGACCGCAAGGCTGCCGCCTTCATCCTTGCCGCGACCGTTTCGTCGGCCGCGTTCGCGCACGCGCACCTCGCGAAGAGCGACCCGGCGGCGGGCGCGGCGCTGGACGCCGCACCGGCTGCCGTCACGATCGACTTCACCGAGCCGCTGGAGCCGGCGTTCAGCTCGATCGTCGTCGTCGACGGCGACGGCAAGACGGTGTCGGACGGCCGTGCGCGCATCGACGCGTCGAACCGCAAGCGGATGACGGTGCCGCTCACGGCCGTCGGCTCCGGCGCCTATACGGTGAAATGGGTGGCCGTCGCGACCGACGGGCACCGCACGCAGGGCGCGTACGGTTTCGGCGTGAAGTGACGCAACGGCGGCGGCAGGCCCGTGCCAGGGCTGCCGCCGCTCCTATCCGACAGGGAGTCCCGCATGAATCCGACGACGCTCGACGCACTCGCCGATTTCCCCCGTCTGCTCGAAGCCCATTTCGCGGCCGTCCCCGACGGCTACGCGCGCTGGACGCCCGACGACTGGGCCGGGATCCCGAGCGAGCATTTTTCGCCGCTCGGGCAGCTTTGCCACGTGCGCGACATCGAGATCGACGGCTATCACGTGCGGCTGCGGCGGATGCTCGACGAGGACCGGCCGCTGCTCGTGTCGATCGATGGCGACGCGCTCGCGATCGAGCGCCGCTACAACGACGCGTATGCGTCCGACGTGCTCGCGGCGATCCGCGAAGCGCGGCGCGAGACGCTGGATCTCGTGTCGCGCCTCACGTCCGAGCAGTTCGCGCGCACCGGGGAGTTCGACGGCTACGGCTCGCTGACCGTGCGCGGGCTCGTCCACTACCTGTGCAGCCACGACCAGCAGCATCTGGCCGGCATGCAGTGGCTGCTCGGCAAGATCGACGCGGCGCTGTACGCGCGCTGACCCGGCCGGCATGCGCGGAATCGAGCGCAGATTCCGGCGCGATTGTCGGTGCGGCAGGTGGCACTGCATGGCCGCGATTGGATCGTTTTTCTGGATAATCCATCCAGCCGCGACCGGCTGACCGGCGCGTCGCGCGTGCCTACACTCCAAGCTTCGTTCAACGAGAAAAGGAGTCAACCGTGGCAACTCATACGCTCGCAGACAAGGTCGTCCTGATCGCAGGCGGCGCAAAGAATCTCGGTGGCTTGATCGCGCGGGATCTGGCGAGCCACGGCGCGAAGGCGGTGGCGATTCATTACAACAGCGCCGCTTCGCAGGAACAGGCCGAGGAGACGGCCGCCGCGGTGCGCGCGGCTGGCGCTCAAGCCGCCACGTTCCAGGGCGACCTGACGACGGCCGCTGCGGTCGAGAAGCTGTTCGACGACGCGAAGCAGCGCTTCGGCAAGATCGACATCGCGATCAACACGGTCGGCAAGGTGCTGAAGAAGCCGTTCACCGAGATCAGCGAGGCCGAGTACGACGAGATGTTCGCGGTCAACAGCAAGTCGGCGTTCTTCTTCATCAAGGAAGCGGGGCGGCACCTCGAGGATCACGGCAAGCTCGTCACGCTCGTGACGTCGCTGCTCGGCGCGTTCACGCCGTTCTATGCGGCGTACGAAGGGTCGAAGGCGCCGGTCGAGCATTTCACGCGCGCGGCGTCGAAGGAGTACGGCGCGCGCGGGATCTCGGTGACGGCCGTCGGGCCGGGCCCGATGGACACGCCGTTCTTCTACCCGGCCGAGGGCGCCGATGCGGTCGCGTATCACAAGACGGCGGCCGCGCTGTCGCCGTTCAGCAAGACGGGCCTCACCGACATCGAGGACGTCGTGCCGTTTATTCGCCATCTCGTCACCGACGGCTGGTGGATCACGGGCCAGACGATCCTGATCAACGGCGGCTATACGACCAAGTAACCGACCCGGCAACGGGCCGCGCAGCGCACCGCAATGGCGCGTTTGCGTGGACAATGGACGGGCGCGCGGCCTCGCGGCTGCGCGCCCGTTTTTTCTGGGCCGCCGGATCTTGCCGCGACGCGCGACGGCCGGCGGCGACGATCGTCCGAACTTACGTTCCCCGCCGATGGACAAGCTGGATCAGGTCAGAATCTTCCTGCAGGTGGCCGAGATGGGCAGCTTCATCAAGGCCGCGCATGCGCTCGACGTGCCGCGCGCGACCGTGTCGGCGGCCGTCCAGCAGCTCGAGACGGGGCTCGGCACGCGCCTCCTGCATCGCACCACACGCCAGGTGCAACTGACCGCCGACGGTACGCTGCTGCTCGAACGCGGCCGGCGGCTGCTCGCGGAGGCCGACGAGCTCGACCGCCTGTTCCGCCGCCGCGACCGCGACGTGATCGGCCGGCTGAACGTCGACGTGCCGAGCCGGATTGCGCGCCGCATGGTGGCGCCCGCGCTGCCGTCGCTGTTCCGCCGTTACCCGAAGCTGCAACTGTCGCTCGGCTCGACGGATCGTTCGATCGACCTGGTCCAGGAGGGCGTCGATTGTGCGATTCGCGTCGGGCGGCTCGCGGACAGCAGCCTCGTCGTGCGGCCGCTCGGGCAGTTCACGCTGATCAACTGCGCGAGCCCCGACTATCTGCGCGAATGCGGTGTGCCCGAGCATCCGGATGCGCTCGCGCACGGACACTGGGCGATCGGCTATGCGTCGCCGACGACCGGGCGCGAGCTCGACTGGGAATACTGCGCGGACGGCCAGCGGCACACGCTCGCGCTGCCGAGCCGCGTGATCGTCAACAACGCCGAAACCTATATCGCCAGCTGCATCGCGGGGATGGGGCTGATCCAGATTCCGCGCTTCGACGTCGCGCATCTGCTCGACAGCGGCGCACTCGTCGACGTGATGCCCGGCCACCGCGCCGCGCCGATGGACGTGTCGGCCGTGTATCCGCACCGGCGCCATCGTTCGCGCCGGCTCAACGCGTTCATTGAGTGGTTCGGAGAACTGATGGCGAGCGCGCTGACGGCGGGCGGGGACGGGGACTGACCGGCGCGGCCGGTTTGCGTCATGTGCCGTCGTGCCTGTTTCAGCCGGGCGGCGCCGCGAACTGCCGGCTGCGCCCGGTT
>NZ_CAJNKE010000455.1 GCF_905232215.1 Burkholderia sp. LMG 13014 | reverse complement strand
CGACGGCCGGTGCGCGAGAGGCACCGACTGGTCACGAAAGGCGCGCATTGTCGAAGGGATGGCGCGAAACCGGAACATTCTTTAGCCAAAGTTTGGCTGGCTAAATTTTATTTAGGAAAGTGTGTCGGGGCCGTTCGCGTCGCACCTGCGACCGCTTGACGCACGGTCGGAAGAACCGCGCTGCGCTCGATCCGGTTCGGCTGTAGCATCGCGTGATGTTCGATCGATACCTCGGCCCGTGGGGCCTCGTTCCCGACGGCAACCCGATCCTGACCGCGAGCGGCGGCCTGCTGCCGGTCGTGTGGCAGGGCCGGCCCGCGATGCTGAAGGTCGCCACCTGCGACGAAGAGCGGCGTGGCAATGCATTGATGGTCTGGTGGAACGGGCACGGCACCGCGCAGGTGTGGCAGCACGACGGCGATGCGGTGCTGCTCGAACGCGCGCGGCCCGTGCCGACGCTGGCCGGTTATTCGGCATCGGGGCGCGACGATGATGCGATGCGCGTCGCGTGTGATGTCGTCGCGCGGCTGCATGCGCATCGTGCTTCGGTGCCGCCTTCGGTCGTGCCGCTGCACGACTGGTTTCAGGCGCTGCTGTCGGATGCGTCAGGCAGCGACGTGCTCCATCGCTCGGCGACGGTCGCACGCCAGCTGCTGGCCGCGCCGCCCGTCGACGAAGTCGTCCTGCACGGCGACATCCATCACGGCAATCTGCTCCATTTCGGCGAACGTGGCTGGCTCGCGATCGACCCGAAAGGGTTGCGCGGCGATCGCGCGTTCGACTACGCGAACCTGTTCTGCAATCCCTCGCACGATATGGCAGTCGATCCCGTGCGCTTCGAGCGGCGCGTCGCGCTCGTGGTCGATGCGGCGCAGCTTGACCGCCGCCGGCTGCTGCAGTGGATTCTCGCGTGGTCGGGTTTGTCGGCGGTGTGGTTGATGGAAGACGGGCTGCTGCCCGATACGCGATTGCAGGTCGCGAAGCTCGCGGCGACTGCACTCGGCCTATAGCAATACGCATCGCTCGTGAAAACAGATTCATCGCGAATCTACAAGGAACTCCAGGGGAAAACCGACGGCTCTCGGCCACGAACGGGTATTCGCCTCTGTCGGTAGTCAGACATCTGAGTGATCGCTTCGCGTCGGAAGCGGTCGTTTGGCTAACAGCAGGCGAATTCGACGCCCGGACACGCCTGGGGCGTGATGATCGACCGAATCCAATTCGGCTCCAGGCGACGGCCACGCATCACGCACTGAACATGTGCATTCCATCCGACGCGTTTCGTCGATGAAACGCTTTTCGCGCACGCTTGAGAGCGGGATTTCTGAATCCGTTACCAACCGGCCATGGTGCGATTCGTGCGTACTCAAATCGGCCTGACTTGTGAGCCAACAATCCAACCGGGACTGGCTTCAATACATTGGCAATTGTCTTGGCCCGTGTCCCCCAATTCGACTCCGCAGGCCATTGCGTATCGAGCCCACTTGTTCCCAATGCCACTGGTTGCCTTGACGGCCTTCTCATTGTTAGGAGTTCATGATGAAATCCGCGTGCATGCGCTTGAGCAAAATTTACGGGTTGAGCCTCGTGCTGAGCATGGCTGCCGTGCTGGCGCTTGGCGCCGACACGGCGACAGCCGGGCCGGTTGCCACGATCTCCGATCTTGGCACCCTGCCTGGTGGTACCTTCAGCGTCGGCACCGGCATCACGGAACCCGACGAGGTAGTCGGCTATGCGTTCACCGCGAACCAGCAATATCACGCCTTTTTGTATCACGACGGCGTCATGCACGACCTCGGCACCCTCCCTGGCGGAAACTACAGCATCGCCGCCGGTATCAACCATCGCGGCCAGGTGGCCGGCTTTGCAACTGTCACGAGCGGAAACCTGCACGCCTTCTTGTATGACAACGGCGTGATGACCGACCTCGGTACCTTCCCTGGTGGAAACTACAGCGTCGGGAAGGCCATCAACGACCGTGGCCAAGTGGCCGGCTATGCGTATCCCGTCAATAGTGACTTGCACGCTTTTTTGTATGACCACGGCGTGATGAGCGACCTCGGCACCCTGCCCGGCGGCGGCTTCAGTGCCGCCATTGGTATCAACGACCGTGGTCAAGTAGTTGGCTACGCAACCAATGCAACCAACGCAAGTGGGCACTATCACGCTTTTTTGTATGACCACGGCGTGATGAGCGACCTCGGCACCCTGCCGGGCGGCGGCAATAGCTTCGCCAACAATATCAACGCGCAGGGCCAGGTGGTTGGCCAATCGCAAACGGCGAGCGGTGACACTCATGCTTTTTTGTATGACCACGGCGTGATGACGGATCTCGGCACGCTGCCTGGCGGCCACAACAGCGGCGCCAGCGGTATCAATGCTCGCGGCCAGATAGTCGGCTACTCGCAAACATCAAGCGGTGACAACCACGCCGTCTTGTATGACCACGGCGTGATAAGTGATCTCGGAACGCTACCCGGTGGCACAAACAGCTATGCGACGAGCATTGACAACGAGGGTAAGGTGTCCGGCCTGGCATACACCGCGAACGGGGCAGGCCACGCTGTCGTCTGGACGCTGGCCCATTGAGGGCGCCACACGTGCGTTGTGCTGGTTCGGGATGGCGCTGTCGGGCCAACGTCCGCTGGCCAAATACGAGCAATCCGCCAACGGGTTCGGCCACGTGAGTTATCGTCGAGCGTGGCGTACGCGCATGCAGCCGGCGTGACGTTTCGTTTCACCACATGAAGGATGCCAGGCGACCTTGATACGGCCCGGCAGTGGATCAATGGGTGCCGTCGTCTCTATCGATCGAGGCGTCTCGCCTTTCTCCCAGCGGTAGCGAGGAAGTCGGGCGCTTCGAGTCCGCGAGTGGCAGTTGTACCGTGGAAGCGGTCGTCGAACGTGCGGCGGCTCGAATGGCCGTGATGGATCGACAAGCAACATCCACGGCAACCCACGAAGAACCCGAAAAAAAACCCGCCGGCATCCGCCGGCGGGCTTTCACATCCAACTGCTTCCTCGACGCTTACCGCGCCGGGTTCAGCAACAGGTTCATGTGACGGTTCACATCCTTGTACAGCAGGTAACGGAAGCGACCAGGACCACCCGAATAGCATGCCTGCGGGCAGAACGCACGGAGCCACATAAAGTCGCCCGCTTCGACCTCAACCCAGTCCTGGTTCAGGCGATACACGGCCTTGCCTTCGAGCACATACAACCCGTGCTCCATCACGTGCGTTTCAGCGAACGGAATCACGCCGCCCGGTTCGAACGTCACGATGTTCACGTGCATGTCGTGGCGCATGTCGCTCATGTCGACGAAGCGCGTCGTCACCCATGCGCCGTTGGTGCCCGGCATCGGGATCGGCTCGACGTCCTGCTCGTTGGTCACGAACGCTTCCGGAAGCGGAATGCCGTCGACGGCCTGGTAGTGCTTGCGCACCCAGTGGAACCGCACCGCGGCATCGCTGACGTTGTGCAGCGTCCAGTCCGCGCCCGACGGAATGAACGCATAGCCGCCCGGCTTCAGCACGTGCTTCGTGCCTTGCAGCGTCAGCTCGGCTTCACCTTCGACGACGAACAGCACGGCTTCGGCATTCTTGTCCTGCTCGGGCTTGTCGCTGCCGCCGCCCGGGTTCACTTCGACGATGTACTGCGAGAAGGTTTCCGCGAAACCCGACAGCGGGCGGGCGATCACCCACAGGCGCGTGTTCGTCCAGAACGGCAGCCAGCTCGTGACGATGTCGCGCATCACACCCTTCGGGATCACCGCGTACGCCTCGGTGAACATCGCGCGATCGGTCAGCAGATCGGTCTGCGGCGGGTGGCCGCCATGCGGCGCGTAATACGTTGTCTTAGACATAGTGCATCCAGGCAATGGGTTGGTCCGGCCCCTGACGCAAACGGCATCGGGCGGCACGTACGCGCGTGGGGCACGCATGCGGCGGCGGGACATCGTTGCCGGGGTGGCTTGAAGGCGCATGCGCCTTCGTTCGGTCGGCCAGGCTTCGCGACGGGTTCGTCCGGTTCATCGGACGCAGCGGCCCATGCTTGTGGAGCCGGCGGCCGGGCCGCGGCGCTCGCGATCATGCGGCGAGGCGCGGCCAGCGGCACGGTGCGATGCCGTACGCGAGCCTTGCCGACGATAGCGAAGTCGTTCGCAATCGACCAATTAAATGTTGCGATGGATTCCATTCGATTTCCCACTACCGGCGGGCACCCGCGATACGCGGTGAGGAAGCGTGACGCGACGCTCTGGCTATCAGGGAAATCCTGACGAGCGAGGTAATGCACACGTCCGCCGGGACGCTAGAGGCGCAGGCGAGTAACCGCAGCCATGCCGGTCACGCACGCCGGTCGCGATACATCTGGTTACGCAGATGGGAAAACAACGACGGATGCACGCCAGCAAACTGCACCGCATCGATCATGAGCCGTCGTCAGGCCGGAGAACGGGCCAACGGGAATCGAACGAAACGCGCACGGTATCGACGCTGCCCGGACGCATTCAGTCGCGAGCGGCGATGTAGTCGGGAAACGGGGAAATACAGCAGGGAGGGAAACTTGCCGGCCCGTCGATCGGGCATCTGGCCGCGGCCGATGAGGCCGGAAAGGGTTCACCGGTATGACCGGCGATGGTGGCCCGGCAGGCCGCCGGGCCGAATTTCGCGTCGGGTGCCGACGCCGTCGGCGCGCCGGTGCGCGGGTCGCGCACCGTGCCGCGCCAGCGGCGATCAGTCCCAGTCGCGGTGGTGACGATGCTTGCGGTGGTGATAGCCACGATCGCCGCGGCCGCCGTAATCGCGCTCGTACGAGC
>NZ_CAJNKE010000454.1 GCF_905232215.1 Burkholderia sp. LMG 13014 | reverse complement strand
AGCGCGACGGGCGCCTCTTCCGGAATGTAGTGCCCGCATTCGAGCGGGCGGCCGCTGACGTCGCGTGCGACACGGCGCCATTCGTCGAGCGGATCGAAGCAGCGGCCGACGATCCCGTTCTCGCCCCACAGCACGCGCAGCGGGCACGCGACCTTGTTGCCGCGCTCGAGATCCGCACGGTCGTGCTCGAGATCGATCGTCGCGGACGCGCGGTAGTCCTCGCACATCGCATGCACGGCGCCCGGCTGCGCGAGCGCGGCCCGGTACGCGTCGAGCGCCTCGGGTGCGAACGGCGCGAGCCCGGCGGACCGGTTGCCCATCACGCGCTCGATGTACGCATCGGTATGCGCGCCGACCAGCATCTCGGGCAGCGGCTCAGGCTGGATCAGGAAGAACCAGTGGAAATACGCGGTCGCGAACGCGCGATCGGTTTTCTCGTACATCGCGAGCGTCGGCGCGATGTCGAGCAGCATCATCCGCTCGACGGCGTCCGGATGATCCAGCGCGAGCCGGTGCGCGACCCGTGCGCCGCGATCGTGCGCGCACACGTGGAAATGCTCGAAGCCGAAATGCCGCATCACCGCGATCTGGTCGGCCGCCATCGCACGTTTCGAATACGGCGCATGCTGCGCGTCGCTCGGCGGCTTGCCCGATGCGCCGTAACCGCGCAGGTCGGTGGCGATCACCGTGAAATGATTCGCGAGCGTCGCAGCGACGCGATGCCAGATCATGTGGGTTTGCGGATGCCCGTGCAGCAACAGGAGCGGCGGACCCGCGCCACCTTTGACACCGAAGATGTCGGTGTCCTGCACCGTCACGCGAAACGGTGCAAACGCCTCAAACGACATGGTTTGTTTCTCGTTGGTTTGTTATGGCGGCTATTTTAGGAGCGCTTGTGCGTCTACACAGCGCGGTACCCCCCAGAATCTGTAGAAAGAGAACACTCACTCGATTGCCGCCACACCGCGCGGTTTGTTAAGCTCGCGTAGAATCGCACGATCGTTCGTATTAATAAGGACGACCTCGTTTCGCAGCTACACTCGAATCACCGTTCGACCGCAAAGCATGGCGTCGGCGCGACCGCGCGGCGCCCCTGGAGACTGGAGACATCACATGGCATTGCCCACCGTCCTGCAGAACCTGACGCTGCCCGTCATCGCGTCGCCGATGTTCATCGTCAGCTACCCCGAACTCGTGCTCGCGCAATGCAAGGCGGGCATCGTCGGTTCGTTCCCCGCGCTCAACGCGCGCCCGGCCGAAGTGCTCGACGAGTGGCTCACGCAGATCCAGTCCGAGCTCGCCGACCACCAGGCAAAAAATCCCGACGCGGTGATCGGCCCGATCGCGGTCAACCAGATCGTCCACCAGTCGAATGCGCGGCTCGAGCACGACGTGCGCGTGTGCGTCGAGCACAAGGTGCCGATCTTCATCACGAGCCTGCGCGCACCGGCGCGCGAGATCGTCGACGCGGTGCACAGCTACGGCGGCATCGTGCTGCACGACGTGATCAACCTGCGTCACGCGCAGAAGGCGCTCGAAGCCGGCGTCGACGGGCTGATCCTCGTCGCGGCCGGCGCAGGCGGGCACGCGGGCACGACGTCGCCGTTCGCGCTCGTCGGCGAAGTCCGCAAGATCTTCGACGGCCCGATCGTGCTGTCCGGGTCGATCGCGAACGGCGGCTCGATCCTCGCCGCGCAGGCGATGGGCGCCGATTTCGCGTACATGGGCACGCGCTTCATCGCAACGCAGGAAGCGCACGCGGTCGACGACTACAAGCACGCGATCGTGAACGCGAAATCGTCGGACATCATCTACACGAACCTCTTCACCGGCGTGCACGGCAACTACATCCGCGAGAGCATCGAGAAGGCCGGCCTCGATCCGGAGGCACTGCCGGAATCCGACAAGACCAAGATGAATTTCGGCAGCGACAAGACGAAGGCGTGGAAGGACATCTGGGGTGCCGGCCAGGGTGTCGGCCTGATGGACGACCTGCCGAGCGTGGGCGCGCTCGTCGAGCGCCTGAAGCGCGAGTACGACGACGCGAAGGCGCGGCTCGGCATTCCGCGTTGAGGATGCGGCGGCCATGACGGCCGCCACCGGCGCACATACCGTCGGACAAAACAAAAAGCGCGAACCGCAGCGGTTCGCGCTTTTTCATTGCCCCGCCGCAGTGGGAAAGCCGGTTCAGACCGCGCGCTTCATCCGCGTCATCGGCAGCACGCGCAGGCGCGATTCGATCGACGGGCACAGCGACTGCCCTTCGAAACGCGCCGCCAGGAAGTCGACGAACGAACGCACCTTCGCGGACACGTGACGACGGCTCGCGTAGACCGCATAGATCGGCGCCTCGTGCGGCGGCACCGCATCGAGCAGCACCGGCACGAGCCGGCCGGACTCGATGTCGTCGCCGACCACCTCGGTGCCGAGCAGCGCAATGCCCGCGCCCGCAAGCACGGCCGCACGCAGCCCTTCGAGGTGATTCACGATCAGGTTGCCGTTGAGGTTCACGCGCGATGCGGCGGCCGCGTCGATCACCAGCGAGTCGAGCATCGTCGAATTCGAGTCGCGCCGCAGGTAGTTGTGGTGCGCGAGATCGGCGATCGTCGTGGGCGTGCCGTGTTTCTCGAGATACTCGGGCGACGCGACCAGCAGGATGTGCGCGGTCGCGATCTGCCGCGCGACCAGCGACGACGATTTCAATCCGTTCGGCGCCGCGCGCACCGCGACGTCGTAGCCTTCCTCGATCAGGTCGACCACGCGATCGGACAGCGTCATGTCGACGGTCACGTCCGGGAACCGGCCCGCATAATCGGTGACGGCCTGCATCACGTGCCGCAGCCCGAACGCGGACAGCGACGTCACGCGCAGCCTGCCCTGCGGCACCACGCTTGCAGCGCCGACGGCCTGCCCGGCTTCGTCGAGTTCCGACAGCGCCTGCACGAGGCGCTCATAGTATTCGCGTCCCGCCTCGGTAGGCGCGACACGTCGTGTCGTGCGATGCAGCAGCCGCGCGCCGAGCTGTTGCTCGAGATGCATCACGTGCTTGCTCGCCATCGCAGCCGACATCTGCATGCGCTCGGCCGCGCCGACGAAGCTGCCCACTTCGACGACGTAGCGAAACACATTCATGCTGACGAGGGTATCCATCGAACTAGCTCGTAATGACGGGGGAATGATCCAATTACGAGATAGGGTAACAAAGGCGAGGAAACAGAAAGGTCAAGAAAGGCAAAACGGCGCCGCGGGTGGCGGCGCCGTTCTGGCGGAAAAACATGTAGCCCGGACGCGATTTTCGCGCGCGACCGGTGCACCGGTCGCGTGTGCGCGTCAGAACTTCGCGCGGATGCCGGCGCCGAACGTGTTGCCGGACGACAGGCCGCTGATGTGGTCGTTCATGTACGCAGCGTAGACGTCCGT
Source organism: Burkholderia sp. LMG 13014 (assembly GCF_905232215.1). GTDB lineage: Bacteria > Pseudomonadota > Gammaproteobacteria > Burkholderiales > Burkholderiaceae > Burkholderia. The sequence goes on along the minus strand of NZ_CAJNKE010000454.1, from coordinate 1,409 downwards.
GCGCTTGGACAGCGGATAGTCGTAGCCGACGGCCCAGGTCTGGCGCGTCTGGTCGAGGCCGCCCGCATCGCGCGAGTACGCGTACGACGCCATTGCGTTGCCCGCGCCGAGCGGCACCGACACGCCGCCCTGCGCGGTATTCACGTGCCAGCTGCCCGCGACCTGGTCATTCTTCGTATACATGTACTGACCGAACAGCTTCACGTACTTCAGGTCGTAGGTCGCGCCGACTTGCGCGATGCCCTGGCTCTTCATGCCGGCCACCAGCGCGCTAAGGTCACGCGGGCCGTTGTTGAAGTTCACGTACTGGTAGACCGCGGTCGCCGCGAACGGGCCGTTCGCATAGTTGAACTGCGCGCTCCACTTCTTCGAGCCGTTGTCGCCGGCCTGGTTGCCGAGCGCGTACATCGCGCCGAAATTCAGGCCACCGAACGACGGCGACGTATACGACAGCGCGTTGTTCCAGCCCGAATCGCCGACGGCACCCTGGTCGCTCGGATAGGTCGGGAACGTGCCGAGGCCGAGGAACACGTGGTACACCATCGGCGAGAAGGTGTACGAGTCGTAGAACGGGTTGAACAGGATCGTCGACAGGAACAGGTGCGTCGTCAGGCGACCGGCCGTCACCGTGCCGTACGGCGAATCGATGCCGACGTACGCGTTGCGTGCGAAGAACGTGTCGCCCTGGAAGCGGCCGAACTGGCCGTTCTGCGCGCGGAAGAAGCTTTCCAGCGTGAAGATCGCCTTGTAGCCGTTGCCGAGATCCTCGGCGCCGTGCATGCCCCAGTACGACGTCGACATCCCGCCGCCGCTCACGTTCCACGCGCGGTTGCCGCCCGGGAACTTGGTTGCACCGACCCATTCGTCGACCTGACCGTAGAGCGACACGCTCGACTGTGCATGGACGGGAGCGGCAGCCGCCACGCAGGCGGCCGCGGCGATCAGCTTGACGGACGTGCGCGACGCACGGCGAGCGAATGCTTTCATTAGATCTCCAGAATTTGTCGAATTGTCGAGAAGTGGCGCGAGCGTTGTTTTTTTGAGCCGACTGCTTGCGTCGTATGGGGCGCAGCCATCTTTACGGATCATTCGTCCGGTCAAAATTGCGCACACTTATTGCTGGTATAGCGGCAGCATTAACTTCGCGGAACGGATACATGGCCGGATCCCCGTCGGCGGCCCGGCGCGAACGCGGTCGCACGGCGGGCCGGCGGCGTGGCACACGCGAGCCGGGCGCGAAAGATAGCGCAATGCGGCGGGAAAATCAGCGGAAATCTGTGCGCGACTGTGGCGAATTCGCATCAGCCGGCGGAGGGGCGAGCGCGCGGGCGCTCAGTTTCGGTAGAACGGGGAGAAAAACGGTGAGTGCGCAGGCTCTTCCTGCGAGCGGGGCGGCGGCATCGGACGGC
>NZ_CAJNKE010000453.1 GCF_905232215.1 Burkholderia sp. LMG 13014 | reverse complement strand
CCGAACGGGCGCTCGACTACCTGCACGGTTTCACGCTCGCGAGTGACGTGTCGGTGCCGCATCCCGATTACTACCGTCCGGCCGTGCGCTTCAAGTGCCGCGATGGTTTCTGCCCGCTGGGCCCGGCGATCGTGCCGGCCGCCGCGCTGGGCGACGTCGATGCGATCGGCCTGACCGTGCGGATCGACGGCGAGGTGGCCGTGTCCGCTTCGACGGCCACGCTGATTCGCCCCGTGCGCGAGCTGATCGCCGACGTGACGGCCTTCATGTCGTTCGACGCGGGCGATGTACTGCTGCTCGGCGTCGCGGGCGGCGCACCGCGCGCCCGCGCGGGCAGCACGATCGAGATCGCCGCCGCCGGCATCGGCACGTTGCGGCACACGCTGATTGCGGAGGAAGCACGATGAAGACGGCGCGCGTGATCTACAACGGTGCACTGCATGCAGCCGAACCGGCCGGCGACGGCGCGATCCGCCTCGATACGGGGCGTGTCGTTGCCGAAGACGTGGTCGAATGGCTGCCGCCCGTCGCGCCGCGCACGACGTTCGCGCTCGGCCTCAACTATGCCGACCACGCGAAGGAACTCGCGTTCAAGGCGCCGAGCGAGCCGCTGATCTTCCTGAAGGGGCCGAACACGTTCATCGGCCACCGGTCGCGCACCGTGCGCCCGGCGGATGCCACCCACATGCATTACGAGTGCGAGCTGGCCGTCGTGATCGGCCGGCCCGCGCGCAATGTGAGCCGCGCGCAGGCGCTCGACTACGTGGCCGGCTATACGGTCGCGAACGACTATGCGATCCGCGACTATCTCGAGAACTACTACCGTCCGAACCTGCGTGTGAAGAACCGCGACACCTGCACGCCGCTCGGGCCGTGGTTCGTCAGCCGCGACGAGATCGGCGATGCGGGCGACCTGACGCTGCGCACGACGGTGAACGGCCAGGAGACGCAGCGCGGCAGCACGCGCGACATGATCTTCGACGTGCCTGCGCTGATCGAGCACATCAGCGGCTTCATGACGCTCTCGCCGGGCGACCTGATCCTGACCGGCACGCCCGAGGGGCTGGCGGATACCAAGCCGGGCGACGAGGTCGTGACCGAGATCGAAGGGATTGGCCGGCTCGTGAACACGATCGTCGGCGAAGCAGATTACTATCGCGCCGGCTGAGCCCGTCGCCCAAGGAGAGAGCATGACCATCAAGCACTGGATCGACGGCCGCGAAGTCGAAAGCCGCGAGACGTTCACGACGCTGAATCCCGCGACGGGCGATGTGATCACCGACGTCGCATCGGGCGGCGAGGCCGAAGTCGATGCGGCCGTGCGCGCCGCGAAGGAAGCGTTCCCGAAATGGGCGAACACGCCGGCCAAGGAGCGCGCGAAGCTGATGCGCAAGCTCGGCGAGCTGATCGAGAAGAACGTGCCGATGCTCGCGGCGCTGGAGACGCAGGACACTGGCCTGCCGATCGCGCAGACGAGCAAGCAGTTGATTCCGCGGGCCTCCGAGAACTTCAACTTCTTCGCGGAAGTGTGCGTGCAGATGAACGGCCGCACCTATCCGGTCGACGACCAGATGCTGAACTACACGCTGTACCAGCCGGTCGGCGTGTGTGCGCTGGTGTCGCCGTGGAACGTGCCGTTCATGACCGCGACGTGGAAGACGGCGCCGTGCCTCGCGCTCGGCAACACGGCCGTGCTGAAGATGTCGGAGCTGTCGCCGCTGACGGCCGACCAGCTCGGCCGCCTCGCGCTCGAAGCCGGCATTCCGCCGGGCGTGCTGAACGTCGTGCAGGGTTATGGCGCGACGGCCGGCGATGCGCTGGTGCGCCATCCGGACGTGCGCGCGGTGTCGTTCACCGGCGGCACCGTCACCGGCAAGCGGATCATGGAGCGTGCCGGTCTCAAGAAGTATTCGATGGAACTCGGCGGCAAGTCGCCTGTGCTGATTTTCGACGACGCCGATTTCGATCGCGCGCTCGACGCGTCGCTGTTCACGATCTTCTCGATCAACGGCGAACGCTGCACGGCCGGTTCGCGGATCTTCGTGCAGCGCACGATCTACGACCGCTTCGTGCAGGAATTCGCGCGCCGGGCGAACAACCTGATCGTTGGCGATCCGTCCGATCCGGCCACGAATCTCGGCGCGATGATCACGCGGCAGCACTGGGAGAAGGTCACGGGCTATATCCGCATCGGCGAGCAGGAAGGCGCGCGCGTGGTTGCGGGCGGCGCGGACAAGCCGGCGGGCCTGCCCGACCATCTGCGCAACGGCAACTTCGTGCGGCCGACCGTGCTGGCCGACGTCGACAACCGGATGCGCGTCGCGCAGGAAGAGATCTTCGGGCCGGTCGCGTGCATCATTCCGTTCGAGGACGAAGATGAAGGGCTGCGGCTCGCGAACGACACCGCGTACGGTCTTGCTTCGTACATCTGGACGCAGGACGTCGGCAAGGTGCATCGCCTCGCGCGCGGCATCGAGGCCGGGATGGTGTTCGTGAACAGCCAGAACGTGCGCGACCTGCGCCAGCCGTTCGGCGGCGTGAAGGAATCGGGCACCGGTCGCGAGGGCGGCGAGTACAGTTTCGAGGTGTTCGCGGAGATCAAGAACGTGTGCATCTCGATGGGTTCGCACCACATTCCGCGCTGGGGCGTGTAACGGGCGCGGGTCGTCTGGCAGCACGAATGATTCCTTAGCCGGCACGCCGGCCACGCATGGGGCTGGAGTAACCGCTAAAGCGCTAACGCCAGCCGACCGCGAAGCATGGGGCCGGAGTAATCGCTAAAGCGCTAACTCCGGCCGACCGCGAAGCATGGGACTGGAGTAAGCGCTAAAGCGCTAACTCCAGCCGACCGCGAAGCATGGGGCTGGAGTAAGCGCTAAAGCGCTAACTCCAGCCGACAGGAGACTTGAACGATGGGCAAACTGTCCCTCGCCGCAAAAATCACGCACGTGCCGTCGATGTACCTGTCGGAGTTGCCCGGCAGGCATCACGGCTGCCGCGAAGCGGCGATCCGCGGCCATCAACTGATCGGCGAGCGCTGCCGTGCGCTCGGCGTCGACACGATCGTCGTGTCGGACGTGCACTGGCTCGTCAACGCCGGCTATCACGTGAACTGCAATGCGCGGTTCGCGGGCACGTACACGAGCAACGAGCTGCCGCATTTCATCCGCGACATGGAGTACGCATATCCAGGCAACCCGGCGCTCGGCCGGCTGATCGCCGAGACGGCCACCGAGCGCGGGATCGCGACGCGCGCACACGAGATCGACAGCCTCGAACTCGAATACGGCACGCTCGTGCCGATGCGCTACATGAACGCCGACCAGCACTTCAAGGTCGTGTCGATCGCCGGCTGGTGCATGTGGCATCAGCTCGACGAAAGCCGGCGCTTCGGCGAGGCGTTGCTCGAAGCGATCGAGAAGAGCGATTCGAACGTCGCGTTCCTCGCGAGCGGGTCGCTGTCGCACCGCTTCAACGACAACGGCAGCCCCGACGAATCGATCCACCAGATCAGCCGCGAATTCTTCCGGCAGGTGGACCTGCGCGTGGTCGAGCTGTGGAAACAGGGCGATTTCAAGACCTTCTGCGCGATGCTGCCCGAGTACAACACGCATTGCCACGGCGAAGGCGGGATGCACGACACCGCGATGCTGCTCGGCTTGCTCGGCTGGGATCGCTACGATAAACCCGTCGAGATCGTCACCGACTATTTCGCGAGTTCGGGAACCGGGCAGATCAATGCGATCTTTCCGTTGTCCTGAACGTCGCACCACGCATTCGACAGGAGACTCGACATGCCCCACATCGTCGTCGAATACACCGCGAACATCCGCGACGACGCGCGCATTCCCGCGCTGCTGCGCACGATCAACGAAACGCTGATCGCACAGGGCGGCGTGTTCCCGACAGGCGGAATCCGCTCGCGTGCGATCGAGCTGCAGGACTATTGCGTGGCCGACGGCACGGAGGACGACGCATTCGTCCACGTGACGCTGAAGATCGGCTCGGGCCGCACCGACGCGCAGAAGAAGGCCGCGTGCGACGCGCTGTTCGACGCGGTCAAGGCGCACTTCGCGGAGCTGTATGCGAAACGCTACCTCGCGCTGTCGATGGAGCTGACCGAGTTCAGCGAAAGCGGCTCGTACAAGCACAACAACATCCACGCCCGCTACAAGCGGGCCGGCTGAACCCCATTCCCGATCCGACCATGCTCGAACCCGCCATCATCGACCAGCTCGCGCAGCGTCTGCACGACGCCGAGCGCGAACGCCAGCAGATCCGCCAGATCTCGCTCGACCATCCCGACATCACGATCGACGACGCGTATGCGATCCAGCGCGCGTGGGTGGCCCTCAAGCTCGCGGAAGGCCGCACGCTGAAGGGACACAAGATCGGCCTCACGTCGAAGGCGATGCAGAACACGTCGCAGATCGACGAGCCAGACTACGGCGCGCTGCTCGACGACATGTTCTTCGCCGACGGCGGCACGATTCCGACCGGCCGCTTCATCGTGCCGCGCGTCGAGGTCGAGCTCGCGTTCGTGCTCGGCAAGCGGCTGACCGGCCCGGACTGCACGATCTTCGACGTGTACGACGCGGTCGACTACGTCGTGCCCGCGCTCGAGATCATCGACGCGCGCAGCCAGTCGATCGACCCCGACACGAAGCGGCCGCGCAAGGTGTTCGACACGATCGCCGACAACGCGGCGAACGCGGGTGTCGTGATCGGCGGGCGGCCCGTGAAACCGCAGGACGTCGATCTGCGCTGGGTCGCGGCGATCATGTCGCGCAACGGCGTGGTCGAGGAAACAGGCGTCGCGGCCGGCGTGCTGAACCATCCGGCGAACG
>NZ_CAJNKE010000452.1 GCF_905232215.1 Burkholderia sp. LMG 13014 | reverse complement strand
CGCTCAGCCATTTGCCGGCTCCGATGCGGCCTGCGCCTGCGCCGCGCGATGCGCGTCGAGCGCGGAAAGATGCTCCTGCGCACGCGTGCGCAGCATCCGGCGCACGCGCGTCATGCCGACATCGTGCTGGTACAGGTATTCGTGATCGCGCGCATTCGGCGCGAGGCTTTCGAGGACGTAGCGGTCCTGCTCGAGCACGTCCCAGTGCAGGCCCTCGAGGCGGTTGCGGTACATGAAGCGCCACACGTCGCGCTGCCAGCCGCTGACCTTGCGGGTGCGCCAGAAGTAGACCTGGCAGTTGTCGCCGTCGACCGGCGTCGCGAAGCCGATGATCCCGAAGTTGCCGCCCGGGCCGAACTTCTGCTTGTACGGAATCGCGAGACGCATCCACAGGCAGCCCGTTTCGCCGAGCTCGACCCAGTCGAAGTTCACGTCGCGCTGGCCGATCTTCTCGAACATCAGACCCGTTTCCGTCTTGCGCACGCGCATGTCGGCCTGCTTGTCGCCTTCGGCCATCGAGTGCGAGGTGGCGTGCAGGTATGCGCCGTGCATCGGGTCCATCACGTTGTCGATCGCGTACTGGTAATTGCACTTCCAGTTCGACACGCACAGGAAGTGGCCGTACTCGTCGTCGACCAGTTCCTCGGGCAAATTCAGCGGCGCCGGCTCGCCGTGCGCTTCGTCGCCGAACCACAGGAAGATCGCGCCGGCCTTCTCTTCGACCGGATACGACTTCACGCACTTCGTGCCTTCGAGCGGACAGTTCGATACGGCCGGCACGCGGTTCACGGTGCCGCCGCCGTCGACTTCGATACCGTGATACCAGCAGGCGATGTTGCCGCCGAGGTTCCAGCCGAGCGACAGGCGCGCGCCGCGGTGCGGGCAGCGATCTTCGAGCGCGTGGACCTTGCCGTCGTGATCGCGCCACAGCACGATCTGCTCGGACAGGCGCGTGAGGCCGACAGGCGCATTCGACACCTGCCAGCTCGGCGCGACGGGATACCAGTAGTTCTTGATGCCGCGGTCGAGATAGGCACGGACCGGGTCGTGTTGTGCTGCGTGTTGTTCGGGGGACGTCATCAGTGTGCTCCGGATGCGGTTGTCGTCGGGTCGGCGATCAGCGCTCAAGCGCTCATTCCGCCAGCGCGGCCATTTCGGCGCGGAAGCGCTCGGCGGTCCACGCCGTGCCGTCCGGCGCGCGGAAGCCGATGCGGTTCAGGCCCGCGATGACGTCGTCCAGCTCGATCGCGCCGGCTTCGAACACGCGTTCGAGCGCATCGCCGAGGTCGTTTTCGTATTGGGTCGGTACGGCCTTGCGGTTCTGCCAGACCTGGTTCTCGACCTGGCCGGGGATCTCGATCTGCCCCTTGCCCGCGACGTTGTTCGGCTGCGGCGCCACCCACGGCTTCAGGAAGGGATTGAAGTTGACGGTCGCTTCTTTCATGTCATTCCACCTTGATCTGGATTTCCTCGCCGGCGAGACGCACCGCGTACTGCTTCAGTGCGCGTCCGCCCGGACCCTTCAGGCATTCGCCCGTCTTGATGTCGAACACGGCCTCGTGCAGCGGGCATTCGACCGTGCCTTCGTCGACGAACCCCTGCGTCAGCAGCGCGTACGCATGCGGGCACACGTTCTCGAGTGCGTACACCTCGTCGCCGACGCGATAGATCCCGATCTCGACGCCGTCGGTCCGCTTGAACTCGATCGGCGTGTCTTCCGACAGCGCGCCGGCGTGTCCGGCGCAAACCCATTGTTCAGACATCTCACACCCTTCCTTCTGATCGACTCTCGGTTGGTTCCGATTTGTTCCATACCCGGAACAGCAGTTTATGGATGGTGATTATAGGAGTGACTTTCCACGAGTAAAACAAAAAGGTGTACGCCCTAGGGAAAACACTGACCGTCGGGTCGGCGATCACGTACACCCATCTCATTAAATGAAATTATTTGTTATATGACGGGTATTTACCGGGTTTACGCGGGCTTCGCGCAGCGACGCCGGGCATCGGCCGGAAACCCATCCGTCCCGAAAAAATTATTTTTGATACGGTGCTTGACGCCTCTATACTCCATTCCATCAGAGGCACATTGTTCCTTGTATGGAACACAAAAATGCCCGCCCGATGGCGAAAACGCGCGACGGCCGGCCGTTCCTGCGCATGCCGCCACGGCACGTTTTCATCAGGTTGGAGATTCAGGAGATCAAATGGTCAAGCATGCGGTAGCAGCGGCGGTGATCGGATTGGGCGCCGCGTCGGGCGCGTGGGCGCAAAGCAGCGTGATGCTGTACGGCAGCATGGATGCGGGTGTCGCGTACGTGAACAACGTCGGCGGCCATGCGAAGTGGGCGATGATCCAGGGCAATACGCAGCCCGACCGGTGGGGCCTGAAAGGCAAGGAAGACCTCGGCGACGGCCTGTCGGCGATCTTCCAGCTCGAAAACGGCTTCTATACGAACAACGGCCAGTTCGCGACCGCGAACACGATCTGGAACCGCGCGGCCTTCGTCGGCCTCAGCTCCGAACGCTACGGCACGCTGACGCTCGGCCGCCAGACGCCGCTGTCGTTCGACTATCTCGATCCGCTCAGCACGGCCTACCTCGCGATGAGCTGGTACGCGTTCCACCCCGGCAACATCGACGGGCTCGCCGCGACCGGCAACGTGCCGTACAACAACGCGGTCAAGTACCGCTCGCCGACCTTCGCGGGCTTCTCGGCCGCCGCGACGATGGCGCTCGGCAACACGACGAACTTCTCGACCGGCAAGTCGGTCGGCGTCGCGCTGAACTACGCGAACGGGCCGTTCAAGGCGTCGGCCGTGTACTCGAACGAGCACGACCGCGCGATCCTGATCAGCACTAGCGGCATCACGTCGTTCCAGGGGCAGAACACCGCGACCGGCTATACCGCGAGCAAGGTGGAGAACATCGGCGCGGGCGCGTCCTACCAGTTTGGCGACTTCCTCGTGCATGGCCTGTACACGCGCACGAAGATGCAGTCGAACGGCTTTTCGGATACGTTCCAGAGCTACGACGCGGGCGTGAACTACCGCAGCAGCGCGTTCAACACGATCGCGGGCGGCGCGGCGACCACGACGCTGGCCGGCCGCCGCTGGACGCAGGTCGAGCTCGGCGACATCTATTCGCTGTCGAAGCGCACGCAGCTGTATGCGAACGTGCTGGTTGAACACGGTTCGGGCGGTGCGCAGGCCGCGTTCTTCACGGCAGGCGTGTCGAGCACCGCGAACCAGGTGATCGTGCTCACCGGCATCCACCACTCGTTCTGAACGAACGGTGGCAGGCGTTCAGCGCCTGAAACGACAAGAGCGGCCCGCGGGCCGCTCTTCTTCGTTCACGCATGCCATGTGCACATGCCGTCGCACGCGTCGCGCCGACAACGGGTAGCATCACCGGACCCCGACGAACGGAGACGACCGTGGCCGTCTATTTGCTGGCGCAACTTCGCTTCACGCACCGCGACGCATACGACCGGTATCAGGCCCGCTTCATGGCGGTATTCCGCCGCTTCGACGGCCGCCTGCTCGCGGCCGACGACGCGCCGGTGGCGCTCGAAGGCGAATGGGACCGCAACAAGGTGGTGCTGATGTCGTTTGCCGACGACGCGTCGGCGCGCCGGTTCATCGAGTCGCCCGAGTACCGGGAGATTTCCGAGGATCGCCACGCGGGCGCGGATACGCTCGCGCTGCTCGTGCACGGCCTGCCCGCGTCGCGCGCGTGAGCCCGGCGGCGGCATGGCCACGCGCCGGCCCCGCAGAGCGGAACACTCAGAACATCGCGACCTTGTGGCGCGCGTGCGCGAACGTCGGGTCGCTTTCGAGCGGACGATAATTCAGCCGCTGTGAAAGGTCGACCGCCGCGCCGCACACGGCTTCGACGAGCCGTTCCTTCTCGCGGGCCTCGCCGATCTCCGAGCGCGGCACCGTCGCGGTAATCGCCGCGACGATCGAGCCCGAGTGATCGCGCACGGGTGCGGTCACGGCCGAAATGCCGCTCTCGAATGCCGCCTCGCTCACCGCGTAGCCGAGCCGCGCGTAATGGCGCACGCGTTCGTACAGTTCGTCGACGGTGCCCGGCGTGCGCTCGGTGAACTGCTCGAGCCGCTTTTCCGGATAGAGCTGGCGCAGCGCGTCGCGCGTCAGGTCGCCCATCAACACATGGCCGTGCACGGTGGCATGTGCGGGCAGGCGCGTGCCGACGTGCACCTTCACCGAACCGAACATCGACGTATTGCTCTGCGCCTTCGCGACGAACACGACGTCGCGCTGGTCGCGGATCAGCAGGTGCGTCGACAGGCCGGTCGCGTCGCGCAGCCTTTCGAGCACCGGGGTGCCGAGATCGGTCAGTTCGAGCGAATTCAGATATTCGAAGCCGAGCCGCAGCACGCCGACGCCGAGCCGGAAATAGCGGTCGCCATTCACGCGCTCGAGGAAACCGAGCGCTTCAAGCGTCTGCAGCAGGCGGAACGTGGTCGTGCGCGGAATGCCGATGCGCTTCGACAACTCGGGCGCGCCGAGCACGGGCTCGCGCGCGGAGAATTCGGCGAGGATCCGCAGCCCGCGTTCGAGCCCCGGCACCAGATAGGACGAACCGCCGCCGGACGATTCGTCGTCGCCGGGCGCCGCGGATTCGGGCGCGCCGCTCATCGTTGTCTTGGCCATGTGGACATGGACGGAAGGAAATCAGTCACGAAACAGGTCATGGATCGTCGTGGACGGGCGGCCATGCTACCTCAGCGCGCACGCAGGGTCGCACCCGCGCGCATCGCCGCGGCGCAGCATGCGCATCCACGGCCCCACGTATAGTCATTCACGGTCGAGAGGATAGCA
>NZ_CAJNKE010000451.1 GCF_905232215.1 Burkholderia sp. LMG 13014 | reverse complement strand
GAAATAGCGCGGATCGCGAGCGAGGTCGGCGCGCCCGAGTACGCCGAGCGCGGCCGTCAGTTGCCTCGGCGTATTGGCGCCAAGCGCGACCCAGCCGTCCTGGGTGGCGAACAGGTCCGCCGCCGGACTGCCCGAGTATCCCTGGTTGCCGACCCGTGGCGGCGCAACGCGGGCCGTGAGCGCCTGGCACGCGAACGGATACATCAACTGCAACGCGGCGCCGGTCATCGACACGTCGAGATACCGCCCCAGACCGGATGCATCCCGCTCGCGCAGCGCGGCCAGGATCGCCATCGCAGCGACGAGCCCCGTGCCGGCATCGACCACCGGGAAGCCCGTCTTGACCGGCGGCTCGCCTTCACGGCCGGCCATCAGCGTCATGCCCGTCGCCGCCTGAACGACATGGTCGTAGGCCGGCCGGCCCTGCCACGCCCCGGTGTTGCCCCAGCCGCTGATCGCACAGTAGACGAGCCCGGGATTCCGCGCCCGCAGCGCGCCGTCGCCCAGGCCGAACCGGTCGAGCACGCCCGGCCGCAGGCTGTCGACCAGCACGTCGGCTTCGCGCGCGAGTTCGAGCGCCTGGTCGCGGTCGCCTGCGTCGCTCAGGTCCAGCTCGATGGAGCGCTTGCCGGCGTTCAGCGCGACGAAGCCCATCCGCCCGTTGCCGCGGCGCATCACGTCGCCACCGTTGCGATTCTCGATCTTGACGACTTCGGCACCGAGTTGTGCCAGATGGAACGTCGCCAGCGGGCCCGCGATGACGTGCGTGAAATCCAGCACGCGAATCCCGGCGAGCGGTTTGAATGCCGTCATGTCCGCGCTCCTTTCGCTGCCGCCCGACGCGTCGGCGCCCCGGTCGGCTGCCGTTGCCGGTCCCCTGCTTGTCTCCACCCGTTGTGCATGTCTCTCTCCATTAGGTCGAGTCGCTATTGTGGGCAGGTTGCGCTTTCATGAAAATTGAAGATTCATGAACCAGCATTCCGAAAACATGAATCCCGACCTGATTTCCGGGCGACGCAACGCGGGCAATTTCCTGCGGCTGCGACACTTGCGCATGCTTGAGCTGGTCGCGGACGGCGGCTCGCTCGCCGCGGCCGCACGCGTGCTGCACCTGTCCCAGCCGGCGATCACGAAGATGCTGCAGGAGATGGAGGCGGTGTTCGGCACGGTGCTCGTGACGCGCGGCGCGCGCGGCGGACGGCTGACCGCCGAGGGCGAAGCCGTCCTGCAGCGCTTGCGGATCGCGCTCGCGCAATTCGACGTCGCGCTGGCCGGCGACGACAACGACGAAGGCCGGCCGCTGCTGCGCATCGGCATGCTGCCCGTGGTCAGCGTCGCGCTGTTGCCGCAGATCATGCGGAACCTGACGCGGGACGCCCCCGCGCCACGGTTCACGGTCATGGAATCGAATGTCTCGGGGCTGCTGGACGCGCTGTCGACCGGAAGGATCGACTGCATCATCAGCCGTCCCGACGCGGAAGCGTTATCGAAGCTCGACGGGCTCGACGTCACGATCCTCCCCGTGTACGAAGAACCGCTGGCGATCGCGTGCCCGCTCGCGCATCCGTTCGCCGATGCGCGACGCGTCTCGACGGAGCAGTTGCAGCGCGAACAGTGGATCGTCCCGCATGCCGGCACCGATACCCGCCGCGCCTTCGACGCGCTGTTCGTCGATCACGGCCTGATGCCGCCGCGCCCGCTCGTCGAATCGATGTCGTTTCACACGAACCTGCAGATGGCCGACGCGCTCGGTGCGCTGACCGTCGCGCCGCAGTCGGCCGTGCTGCACTATGCGCGCATGGGCGTGATCCACAGGGTCGGTGGTTTTCCCGTCATGCCGGTGGGGGAAATCGCGCTGATTCACCTCGCGACGATGGCCGGCCTGCCCGCGCTGCAGCGATTTCGCGATGCGGTCGAAGCGGCCGCGCAGGCACGTCGTTGATGCGCGGTCAGCGCGGGCCGGCCGGTATCCGTGTCATCACGCCATCCACCCGGCGTAAAGCGTGACGAACGTCGAAGCAGCCAAAGGCCGCCACGCGCGCATCACTGCGACTCGCCGATCCCGCCCATCAGCGTCATCAGTTGCTCGCGCAACCATCTGCTGCCCTGGTCCTGATCGGCGCTGCGATGCCAGTAGCAGAAGTATTCGAGGCCCGGCATCTCGAACGGCAGTTCGAGAATGCGCGCCGGATAGCGCTGCAGCAGCCGCAGCGGCGCCGTCAGCGCGAGATCGCCGCGCATCGCGATCAGCGGCGCGACCATGTAGTGCTGCACGCGCATCTGGATGGTGCGGCGCAGCCCGAGGCGCGTCAGTTCCGCGTCGACGTGCCCGCTGCCCTTGCGGCGGCTCGACACGTGGATGTGCCCCATCGCAAGGTAGTCGTCCATGGTGAGCGTGTCGCCCTTGAACGGGTGATCGTCGCGGATCATGCACGCATAGCGGTCGCGCACGAGCAGCGCCTGGTGCAGATGCGGATCGCCGATCAGCGGCGCGTCGATCGCGATGTCGACGGAGCCGTTCGCGAGCGCGGTCGCGACTTCGCGGCGATCCATCGTGTAGCTGCGCACGTGCATGCCGGGCGCATGCGTCTGCAGCAGTTCGCCGAGCGCGGGCAGCAGCAGCGCTTCGGTCAGGTCGCTCATGCTCATCCGGAACACACGCGTCGACGACGCCGGATCGAACACGTCGCCTTCGTGCGCGCTCGAATCGAGCAGTTGCATCGCCTCGCGCACGCGGCCGACGATGTTCTCGGCCAGCGGCGTCGGCATCATCCCGGCCGGCGTGCTGACGAACAGCGGATCGTTCAGGGTCTTGCGCAGCCGCGCCAGCGCGTTGCTGACGGCAGGCTGCGTGAGATTCAGCACCTCCGCGGCCCGCGTCAGGTTGCGCTTGGTGTAGATCGCGTCGAATACGACGAACAGGTTCAGGTCAATCTTCGAAAGGCGCATCGCCGGATCTCCTTGCCGGCATCTTACGGCGTGCGCCTCCCGTTCGTCCACGGCCCTGCGCATCGTGGCGCAACGCTCAGCCGCGCAGCGGCGGCGTCAGGTACGCGGCCGTCGAACCGGGCTCGCCATCCTTGATTTCCATCCGCGCGATCGCCTGCAGGTGCACCTCGTCCGGGCCGTCGGCGAAGCGCAGCGCGCGGCCCCAGGTCCACAGGTCGGCGAGCGGCGTATCGGGGCTCAACCCCGCCGCGCCGAACACCTGCATCGCGCGGTCGCACACGTCCGTATAGACGGTCGGCACCAGCGCCTTGATCATCGCGATTTCCTTGCGCGCGGCCTTCGCGCCGACCTTGTCGATCATCCACGCGGCCTTCAGCACCAGCAGGCGCGCCTGCTCGATCTCGATGCGCGAGCGCGCGATCCATTCGCCGACCGTGCCGTGCTTGTTCAGCGGCTTGCCGAACGCGACGCGCGACTGCGCGCGGTCGACCATCAGCTCCAGCGCAAGCTCGGCCGCGCCGATCGAGCGCATGCAGTGGTGGATGCGGCCCGGCCCGAGGCGCGCCTGCGCGAGCGCGAAGCCGCTGCCTTCCTCGCCGAGCAGGTTGCTCGCCGGCACGCGCACGTTGTCGAACGTGATCTCGCAGTGCCCTTCCGGCGCGTAGTGATTGACCACCGTGATGTTGCGCACGATCGTCACGCCCGGCGTGTCGCGCGGCACGAGGATCATGCTCTGCTGCTGGTGCGACGCGGCCTCGGGATCGGTCTTGCCCATCACGATGAAGATCTTGCAGTTCGGATGCGCGGCGTTCGTGATGAACCACTTGCGGCCGTTGATCACGTACTCGTTGCCCACGCGCTCGATGCGCGTCGTGATGTTTGTCGCATCCGACGACGCGACGTCGGGCTCCGTCATCGCGAACGCCGAGCGGATCTCGCCGCGCAGCAGCGGCTTCAGCCACTGTTCGCGCTGCTCGGGCGACGCGAACATGTGCAGCAGCTCCATGTTGCCGGTGTCCGGCGCGTTGCAGTTGAACACTTCCGACGCCCAGCCCACCCGCCCCATGATCTCGGCGAGCGGTGCGTATTCAAGGTTCGTCAGGCCCATGCCGGGCTCGTCGTCCTTCAGGTGCGGCAGGAACAGGTTCCACAGCCCTTCCGCCTTCGCGCGTTCCTTCAGTTCCTCCATGAACGACACGGGATACTGGCCCGCGTGCACTTCCTCGTTCCACTGGCGGATGCGCGGCACGATGTGCGCGTCCATGAATGCGCGCACACGGCTGCGCAGTTCTTCCACTTTCGGGGTGTAGCCAAAGTCCATGATCGACTCCTCGATTCCGTTCGTCCGGTTCCGTCAGAAGGCCGAGACACCGCCGTCGACGGCGACGGCCTGCCCGGTCAGATAAGTGTTTTCCTTCGCGCACAGCGTCAGCATCGTCGCGACGATTTCCTCGGGCCGGCCGAGCCGCTTCATCGGCGAGCCCTGCGCGAGAAAGTCCTGGCGGTCGCCGAGATCGCTGTCGGTGACCATCGGCGTCGTGCTGTAGAACGGGCACACCGCATTCACGCGAATGCCGTGGCGCGCGTATTCGATGGCCGCCGTCTTCGTGAGCCCGACCACCGCATGCTTCGACGCCGCGTAGGCGGCCAGCTTCGGCGCGCCGCCGAGCCCAGCCATCGACGCGACGTTCAGGATCACGCCTTCGCGCTGCGCGAGCATCTGGCGGATCTGGTGCTTCATCCCGAAGAACACGCCCTTCGTGTTCACCGCGAAGCTCAGGTCGAGATCGGCTTCGTCGGTGTCGATCAGCGCCTTCATCGGCGGTGCGATGCCCGCGTTGTTGATGCCGACGTCGAGCCGGCCGAAACGCTCGGCGGCCGCGTGCACCAGCGATGCCAC
>NZ_CAJNKE010000450.1 GCF_905232215.1 Burkholderia sp. LMG 13014 | reverse complement strand
GCCGGCCAGCCTGCCGGATACGGCGCCGTCGTCGCTGGTGCGCCGCCGGCCGGACATCCTGCAGGCGGAAGCCCAGCTGCACGTGGCCAGTGCGCAGGTCGGCGTCGCGACGGCCGCGCTCTATCCGAACCTCACGTTGTCAGCGTCGGGCGGTTTCGACAGCATCGTCGCCGGCCGGTTGTTCGCGCCGGCCGGCCGCGCGTGGAGCGTCGGCGCCGGACTCACCGCGCCGCTCTTTCACGGCGGCACGCTGCTGAACCAGCGGCGCGCGGCGCAGGATGCGTACGACGAAGCCGGCGCGACCTACCGGCAAGTGGTGCTGTCGGCGTTTTCGCAGGTCGCCGACACGTTGCGCGCGCTCGCGAACGACGCGACGGCGCTCGACGCGCAGGCCCGCGCGATGGCCGCGGCCCGCGATGCGCTGACGCTCACGCAGGCCGGCTACGACGCGGGGATCTCGGGCTATGTGCAGTTGCTGGTCGCCGACGTGCAATACCACCAGGCGCGTCTTGCGTGGCTGCAGGCGGTTGCCCAGCGGCTGCAGGACACGGTCGCGTTCTACGTCGCGCTCGGCGGCGGCTGGGGCGACGCGGGCTGAAACGCGACGGTGCGGTCGGTCAGCCTGTTTGCGTGTGTGCCACGACGTCGGGCCGCTGCCAGGGCGGCAGCTCGGCCCAGCCGAGCGGGCCGTAGACCGTGCCGCCGGCGGCCTCGATCGTCTCGACGAATTCGGCGAGCGTCGCCCCGGCCGGCACGACCAGCTTCATCGCGTCGACGAATTCCTCGCTGCGCAGCCACGGCACTGCGCCGCCGTTGATCTGCTCGACGCTCCAGTCCTGCCCGTGGCGGCCGGCTTCGGGCGGCAGCAGGCGCGGCGCGTCGAACGCCACGCGCAGCAGCTGCGCGTGCGAATCGCTGTAAGGCGGTTGCGCGATGTCCTGGTAGGGCACGTCGGCCCAGCTTTGGCCGCATTGCAGATCGAGCGGCAGGCAGGTGAACCACGCCCAGGGGGCGCGGACGAAGCACAGCCGGTAGCCGGTCCGCGCGCCGTCCAGATTGGCGATCAGCGTCATGATGGGTTCATCCCTATAGCGTCGAAATCTCGCTGCGCATTGCGTACGGCGTGTACGCGGCCGGCGCGGACGGCGGAATCACGACATCGCCTGCGCGCATATGACCACTATCGTGCCGCCATCCGGCCCGGCCGTTGATTGACGTCAACCCGGAGCCGCAACGGCTGGAGGACGAACCTCACGCGCCCCGGGCACGGATACGGCAATCCCTGATTTCCATCAATCGCTTCGCGCGCATCCGCGCTGTAATCGATTCACTGCCCCCTTCACTCCCGTGAGGCGATCCATGAAACTGACTTTTCTCGGCGCGACCGAAACCGTGACCGGCTCGAAGTACCTGGTCGAGCACGGCAACCGGCGCGTGCTGGTCGATTGCGGCCTGTTCCAGGGCACCAAGAACCTGCGGCTGCGCAACTGGAGCCCGTTACCGGTCGCGCCCGACACGCTCGACGCGGTCGTGCTCACGCACGCACATCTCGACCATACCGGCTATCTTCCGGTGCTGGCACGCGAAGGGTTTCGCGGGCCGGTGTACTGCACGTCGGCCACGGCCGAACTTTGCGACATCATGCTGCGCGACAGCGCGCGGCTGCAGGAGGAAGAAGCCGACTTCGCGAACCGCCACGGCTACTCGAAGCATCATCCGGCGCAGCCGCTCTACACGCTGGACGATGCGCAACGCGCACTGCACCTGCTGAAGCCCGTCGCGTTCGACGACTGCACCGCGCTGGGCGGCGGGCTGGCGTTCCGCCTGCTGCCGGCCGGCCACATTCTCGGCGCGGCGAGCGTCGTGATGCACTGGGATCACAAGGTGCTCGCATTCTCGGGCGACCTCGGCCGCTATCACGACCCGATCATGCAGCCGCCGCTGGCGCCCGCGCATGCGGACTACCTGGTCGTCGAATCGACGTACGGCGACCGGCTGCATCCGGATTCGGACCCCGAGAGCGAACTGGCCGCGCTGTTCGACAAGACCTTCGCGCGCGGCGGCGTGGTCGTGATGCCCTGTTTCACCGTCGGCCGCGCGCAGGAGATCCTGCACTACATCGCGCGCCTGAAGGCTTCCGGCCCCATGGCGCGCGTCCCGGTGTTCGTCGACAGCCCGATGGCGACCGACGTGACCGAGATCTATCGCCACCATATCCTTGAACACCGTCTGACGCCTTCCGAAGCGAACGCGCTCGGCCACGCGGCCACGATGATCCGCTCGGTCGAGCAGTCGAAGGCGATCGCCGACCATCAGGGCCCGATGGTCATCATCGCCGGCAGCGGGATGGCGACGGGTGGCCGCGTGCTGCACCACCTGAGCCGCTACGCGCCCGATGCGCGCAACACGATCGCGCTGGTCGGCTACCAGGCCGCCGGCACGCGCGGCGCGGCGCTGGCCGCGCACGAGCCGACGCTGAAGATCCACGGCGAGTACGTGCGCGTGCGTGCGCAGGTCGAGTCGATCACGACGCTCTCCGCACACGCCGACTACGAGGAGATTCTCCGCTGGCTCGGCACGATGCAGCGTGCGCCCGTGCGAACCTTCGTCACGCATGGCGAACCGGCAGCGGCCGATGCGATGCGGCGGCGCATCGCGGAGCGGTTGCACTGGCCGTGCGAGGTGCCGGTGTATGCGCAGTGCGTCGATCTCGATGCGGTCGAATCCGGCGACACACGCGAGCCGGCCGCGCTTTCCTCGTGACGGTGTGACCGGCCGGACGTGACGGGAACCGAACGTCGCACGCCGGTTCCCGTCACGCGCTACCCGGCCATCAGCCGACTTCGATGATGACCTTCAGCGCTTGCGTCTGCGCCGCGCGGCCGAACGTGTCGTATGCGCGCTCGACGTCGTCGAGCGAGAACCGGTGCGTGATCAGGCGTGTCGGATCGAGGCGCCCGGCGCGCACGGTTTTCAGCAGCATCGGCGTGCTGACCGTGTCGACGAGCCGGGTCGTGATCGAGATGTTGCGATCCCACAGCTTCTCGAGGTGCAGGTCGGCCTTGACCCCGTGGACGCCGACGTTCGCGACCACGCCGCCCGGCGCCACCAGTGACGTACACATCTCGAACGTCGCCGGAATCCCGACCGCCTCGATCGCGCAATCCACGCCGACGCCGTCGGTCACTTTCATGACTTCCGCCACCGGGTCGCCAGAGCGGCCGTCGAAGCAATAGGTCGCGCCGAAACGTCGCGCCACGTCCAGCCGGTTGCTGTCCGGATCGATCATGATGATCTGCGCGGGCGAGTAGAACTGCGCGGTCAGCAGCGCCGCCAGCCCGATCGGGCCTGCGCCGACGATCGCGACCGAGCAGCCCGGCTGCACCTTGCCGTTCAGCACGCCGCATTCGAACCCGGTCGGCAGGATGTCGGACAGCATCACGAGCGCCTCCTCGTCCGCGCCCGGCGGAATCCGGTAGAGACTCGTCTGTGCATGCGGGATGCGCACGTACTCGGCCTGCGTGCCATCGATCCGGTTCCCGAGGATCCAGCCGCCGGTCGTGCAGTGCGAATACAGGCCGCGGCGGCAATATTCGCAGCGGCCGCACGACGAGATGCAGGAAATCAGGACGTGATCGCCCGGCTTCAGCGCGTCGACCGCGGCGCCGACCTGCTCGACGATGCCAACGCCCTCATGGCCGAGAATGCGACCGGGTTCGCAGGTCGGCACGTCGCCCTTGAGGATGTGCAGGTCGGTGCCGCAGATCGTCGTGCGTGTCACGCGGACGATCGCGTCGGTCGGCGACTGCAGTTCCGGCATGGGCCGCTGCTCGAGCGTCTTGCGCCCGGGGCCGTGATAGACAAGTGCTTTCATTGCGGTTCCTTCATCGAAAGAAAGGGTTGCGGGATCGTTCATCAGGATGGCGGCGCATGCCGAACCTGCGCCAGCACCATCGCGAGTGCGCAGGACGCGACCCGGACGGCGACGCTGTCGGCGCGGCTCGTCAGCACGATCGGCACGCGCGCGCCCACGACGATGCCTGCGCTGACGGCGCCGCCCAGGTATTCGAGCTGCTTCGCGAGCAGGTTGCCCGCTTCGATATCGGGCACGACCAGGATGTCGGCGCAGCCGGCGACCGGCGAATCGATCCCCTTGTCGTGCGCCGCCCGCAGCGAGATCGCGTTGTCGAACGCGAGCGGACCATCGACGATCGCGTCCGTGAGCTGGCCGCGCTCGGCCATCTTCGCGAGCGCCGCCGCGTCGAGCGTCGAGCGCATCGCCGGATTGACGGTCTCGACCGCGCACAGCACCGCCACGCGCGGGCAGGCCACGCCCAGCACATGCGCGACGTCGATCGCGTTCTGCGTGATGGCCGCCTTCTGCGCGAGGTCCGGCGCGATGTTCACCGCCGCGTCGGTCAGGATGAACGGCCGCGGATACGCCGGCGTCTCGATCAGGAAACAGTGGGACATGCGCTTGTCCGTGCGCAGCCCCGATTCGGCGGCGACGACCGCGCCCATCAGTTCGTCGGTATGCAGGCTGCCCTTCATCAGCGCGCCGGCGCGGCCGGCCGCCGCGAGTTCGACCGCACGGGCCGCCGCCGCATGGCTGTGCGGCACGTCCTCGATCGTCCAGCGCGAAAGATCGACGCCCGCGTCGCTCGCCACGCGCAGGACCTTGGCGCGCGGCGCGACGATCAGCGGCTCGACCCACGCCCCCAGCGGCGAAGCGGCGAGCGCGGCAAGTACGGTGATGCTGGCCGTATCGCACGGATGCACGACAGCGACGACGAGCGGCAACGCATTGCACGCCCGCGCGATCAGCGCGGACGGCGTACCGTCCGCGTGCGGCAGCAGGCCGGGC
>NZ_CAJNKE010000449.1 GCF_905232215.1 Burkholderia sp. LMG 13014 | reverse complement strand
AGTGCCGCGAACGTCACCGCGACGGCGACCCACGGCAGCGCATCAAGCGCGAGGCCGTGGTCCAGCGCAACGCCGCCGAGCCACGCACCGAGCGCATTGCCGACGTTGAACGCCCCGATGTTCAGCGTCGACGCGAGATGCGGCGCGCTTGCGGCCTTCTCGACCATGCGCGCCTGCAGCGGCGGCACCGTCGCGAACGCGGCGATCCCCCACACGAACACGGTCACGGCCGCCGCGACCGGATAGTGGCTCGTCTTCGCGAATACGATCATCACGGCCATCAGTGCGACGAGGATCGCGATCAGCGACGGCATCAGCGCGCGGTCGGCGAGCTTGCCGCCCAGCGTGTTGCCGATCGTGAGCCCCGCGCCGAACAGCACGAGGATCAGCGCGACCGCGCGCGGCGAATAGCCCGACACGGACTGGAGGATCGGTGCGATGTACGTGAACACGACGAACACGCCGCCGAAGCCGAGCACCGTCATCAGCAGCGCGAGCCACACCTGCGGCTCCTTCAGCACGCGCACTTCGTGGCCGAGGCCGACCGGCCCGCTGTCGTGGCGGTTCGGTACGAGCACGGCGACGCCGCCGAGCGCCAGCACACCGAGCGCGGCGACGATCCAGAACGACGCGCGCCAGCCGAGCAACTGGCCGACGAACGTGCCGAACGGCACGCCGAGCACGTTCGCCAGCGTGAGCCCCGTGAACATCAGCGCGATCGCGCTCGCGCGCTTGTCGGTCGGCACGAGCGACGCGGCGACGACCGCGCCGATCCCGAAGAACGACCCGTGCGCGAACGACGTGACGACGCGCGCGACCATCAACGTCGCGTAGCCGGACGCGGTCGCGCACAGCACGTTGCCGACGATGAAGATCGCCATCAGCAACTGCAGCGCGGCCTTGCGCGGCATGCGGCTCGTCAGCACCGCGAGCAGCGGCGCGCCGGCCGCGACACCGAGCGCATAACCGGTGACGAGCAGCCCGGCCGACGGCAGCGACACGGCCAGATCCTGCGCGACTTCGGGCAACAGGCCCATGATGATGAATTCGGTGGTGCCGATGGCGAAGGCGCTGATCGCGAGCGCCAGCAAGGGAATGGGCATGAGGTTCTCCGGGAAGCGGCGGTGCGGCGCCCGGTCGGTGCCGCACCGCACAAAAATGCGGGATGTGCGCGCATTGTCCCGAATACGCCTATATTTGATAATTGGCGTGGCATTTGAATCATTTTCAAAAATTTCTGGAAAATCCGATGGATCGACTGGGCGATATCCGGCTGTTCGTCGAGGCGGCCGACCTGGGCAGCCTGTCGGCGGCCGGGCGCAAGCTGAACCTCACGCCGGCCGCCGCCAGCGCGCGCCTCGCGAAGCTCGAGGCGAAGGTCGCGACGCGCCTGTTCGAGCGCTCGACGCGCCAGCTGCGGCTCACCGACGAGGGCCGGCTGTACCTGAACTGCTGCCGGCAGGCGCTGCAGGCACTCGACGACGCGGACGCAATGCTGCAGGAAGGCCGCAACGTGGTCGGCGGCAAGGTGCGGCTGTCGTCGACGACCGACTTCGGCCGCAACCAGCTGCTCGACTGGCTCGACGAATTCACCCGGCTGCACCCCGACGTCAGGTTCTCGCTGACGGCGTCCGATTCCGCGTCGAACCTGTGGCAGGACGAGATCGACCTCGCGATCCGCTTCGCCGCGCCGCCCGACGGCGCGCTGATAGCGCGCCGCCTCGCCGCGAACCGGCGCGTGCTGTGCGCGGCGCCGTCGTTCGTCGAGCGGCACGGCATGCCGGCCGATCCACACGATCTGGCCCGCTTTCCATGCAACGTGATCACGATCGCGTCGGGGCCGATGAACACCTGGCGCTTCACGCGCGGCGACGAGACACAGACCCACACGGTGCCGCTGTCGACCGCGTTCGAGACCAACGACGGCGGCCTCACCCGCGAATGGACGCTGCGCGGCCACGGGATCGCGCTGAAATCGTTGTGGGACATCGCCGACGACGTGCGTGCGGGCCGGCTGCGCGTGCTGCTGCCCGACTGGCGGCACCAGGATGCGCCGCTGCACGCGATCCATCACAGCAAGCGCTACATGGCACCGCGCGTGCGCGTGCTGCTCGACTTCCTCACCGAACGCTTCGCACGCGAGGAAGCCGCGCTCGAGGACTTGCTGAACGCATGCCGCTGACGGCCGGCGCGCGCCCCGATCAGGGTCGGAACGCGACACATGCCGTCGCGCGGCCGCAACCCGCCGGGCGCTCCCGACAGCATGAAAAGCTATAATGGAAAGCTTTCCCGACGGCTTTTCATGCGCGTGCACGCGAGATGCGTGCAAGGCGGCACGCCCGCCCCTGCGCGGCGCGGCATGCGCCAGGCAAGGCCGTCCCGATTCACCCTATAGACGACGCCCCCAGGTCAACCACTGCGAACGGCGAACCCCCATGACCAAGAAAGTTTACGTAAAGACCTTCGGCTGCCAGATGAACGAGTACGACTCGGACAAGATGGTGGACGTGCTGAATGCGGCCGAAGGCCTCGAAAAGACCGATACGCCGGAAGACGCGGACATCATCCTGTTCAACACCTGCTCGGTACGTGAAAAGGCGCAGGAGAAGGTGTTCTCCGATCTCGGCCGCGTGCGCGAGCTGAAGGAAGCGAAACCGGGCCTGCTGATCGGCGTCGGCGGCTGCGTCGCGAGCCAGGAAGGCGCGT
The DNA here is from genome assembly GCF_905232215.1 of Burkholderia sp. LMG 13014. Taxonomy (GTDB): domain Bacteria; phylum Pseudomonadota; class Gammaproteobacteria; order Burkholderiales; family Burkholderiaceae; genus Burkholderia. The sequence goes on along the minus strand of NZ_CAJNKE010000449.1, from coordinate 2,167 downwards.
CGATCGTGTCGCGCGCACCGTACGTCGACCTCGTGTTCGGCCCGCAAACCCTGCACCGCCTGCCGCAGATGATCGACGCGCGTCGCGAGAGCGGCCGCGCGCAGGTCGACATCTCGTTCCCCGAGATCGAGAAGTTCGACCACCTGCCGCCCGCACGCGTCGAAGGCCCGAGCGCGTTCGTGTCGATCATGGAAGGCTGCTCGAAGTACTGCAGCTACTGCGTGGTGCCTTACACGCGCGGCGATGAAGTGTCGCGCCCGCTCGACGACGTGCTGACCGAAGTGGCCGGCCTCGCCGACCAGGGCGTGCGCGAAGTCACGCTGCTCGGCCAGAACGTGAACGCGTACCGCGGTGCGCTGGCGGCCGGCTCGTCGGAGATCGCCGATTTCGCGACGCTGATCGAATACGTCGCCGACATCCCCGGCATCGAGCGGATCCGCTACACGACGTCGCACCCGAAGGAATTCACGCAGCGCCTGATCGACACCTACGCGAAGGTGCCGAAGCTCGTGAGCCACCTGCACCTGCCCGTCCAGCACGGTTCCGACCGCATCCTGATGGCGATGAAGCGCGGCTACACGGTGCTCGAATACAAGTCGGTGATCCGCAAGCTGCGCGCGATCCGCCCGGACCTGTCGCTGTCGACCGACATGATCGTCGGCTTCCCCGGCGAGACCGAGGACGATTTCGACAAGATGATGGCGCTCGTGCACGACATGAGCTACGACACCAGCTTCTCGTTCATCTACAGCCCGCGCCCCGGCACGCCGGCCGCGAACCTGCACGACGACACGCCGCGCGAAGTGAAGCTCAAACGCCTGCAACATCTGCAGGCGACCATCGAGGAAAACGTCGCGCGCATCAGCCAGTCGATGGTCGGGAAGGTCGAGCGGATCCTCGTCGAGGGCCCGTCGCGCAAGGACCCGAACGAACTCGCGGGCCGCACCGAGAACAACCGGGTCGTGAATTTCCCGGCGCCGCTCGCGTCGCACCCGCGCCTGATCGGCCAGATGATCGACGTGAAGATCAACCATGCGTATCCGCATTCGCTGCGCGGCGAGCTCGTGCTCGTCAGCGACGACGCGAGCGCGGCCACCCACTGACATTGACGCTCAACAGGAGCCCGACGCCACTTTGAAGCCGACCCAAGCACTGGAATTCGTCGCGCCGCGCGACGACAACGCGCGCCTCGCCAACCTCTGCGGCCCGCTCGACGAGAACCTGCGGCAGATCGAACAGGCGCTCGACGTCACGCTGTCGCGACGCGGCCACCGGATCGCGATCCGCGGTCGCGGCGCCAAGCTCGCGCTCGCCGCGCTCGAGAACTTCTACAACCGCGCGCGCGATGCGCTGTCGGTCGACGACATCCAGCTCGCGCTGGTCGAAGTGCGCCACACGTCCGGCAACGGCCGCCAGGACACGCTCGACGTGCGCTTCCGCGGCGACCCCGACCATCCGTTCGACGACCCCATCGTACAACTCGACGCCAGCGAGCCGGACGAGGAGCCCGCACCGAAGCTCTACACGCGGCGCGCCGACCTGCGCGGCCGCACGCCGGCACAGCGCGAATACCTGAAGCAGATCCTGTCGCACGACGTGACGCTCGGCGTCGGGCCGGCCGGCACCGGCAAGACCTACCTCGCGGTCGCGTGCGCGGTCGACGCGCTCGAGCGCGACCAGGTCAAGCGGATCGTGCTGACGCGCCCGGCCGTCGAGGCCGGCGAGCGGCTCGGCTTCCTGCCGGGCGATCTCGCGCAGAAGGTCGACCCGTACCTGCGTCCGCTGTACGACGCGCTGTACGACCTGCTCGGCTTCGACAAGACCGCGAAGATGTTCGAGCGCCAGATGATCGAGATCGCGCCGCTCGCGTACATGCGCGGCCGCACGCTGAACCACGCGTTCATCATCCTCGACGAGGCGCAGAACACGACGCCCGAGCAGATGAAGATGTTCCTCACGCGGATCGGCTTCGGCTCGAAGGCGGTCGTGACCGGCGACACGAGCCAGGTCGACCTGCCGCGCGGCCACAAGAGCGGCCTCGTCGAGGCGCAGCAGGTGCTCGGCGGCGTGCGCGGCATCGCGCTCACGCGCTTCACGAGCGCAGACGTCGTGCGCCATCCGCTCGTCGCGCGCATCGTCGAGGCGTACGACGAGTTCCACGCGCAGC
>NZ_CAJNKE010000448.1 GCF_905232215.1 Burkholderia sp. LMG 13014 | reverse complement strand
GAGGCTCAGCACTTCCTCGTGATTGCCGCGCACGACGTGGCACCACGGTCGGTCGAGCAGGTCGAGGGCGGTTTCGGAGGCAGGGCCGCGGTCGACGAGGTCGCCGACCGAGAACAGGCGGTCGCGAGCCGGATCGAAGCGGAGGTCGTGCAGCAGGGCGCGCAGCACATCCACGCAGCCGTGCAGGTCGCCGACGACCAGGTCGCGGCCGGCCGTGTTCGCCGGATGGTGGCAGAGGGGGGCGGTGGCAGTCATCCCATTATCTTAGGCGCTCGCGCCCATCGCCACGTCACGATGGAATGACGATAATCGGGGCAGTACCCGTCGGTACGGCGCGGCGGGCTGCTCCGCGCGCCGGCCGAACCTTTCCATTCGCTTTCGGAATCACATGATGACGTTTTATCCGCAGGTATTACGCAACCGGCCGCGCCTGGTCGCGGCGTTCGTCGCCGGCCTGCTGTGTGCGGTGCTGCTGCCGTTTCCGCTGCGTCCGACGGTGCGTGCGCTGATCGGCTGGGATTGCGCGATCTGGCTGTATCTCGCGCTGATGTGGGTGCGCATGGTCACCGCGCACCATCACAAGGTGCGTGAAATCGCGATCCGCGAGGACGAAAACGCGACTACGGTGCTCACGGTCATCTGCATCGCGACCGTCGCGAGCGTGGCTGCGATCGCGATCGAGCTCGCGACCGCCAAGAGCGTTGGCTTCCGCGCGGGGCTCAGCCATTACGCGATCACGGGCGCGACGCTGTTCGGCGCGTGGTTCCTGATCCCGACGATCTTCACGCTGCACTATGCGCGGCTTTATTACGGCTCGCCGAGCAACGATCGCGCGCTGCGCTTCCCGGACCAGAAGCCCGAACCCGATTACTGGGATTTCCTGTATTTCGCGTTCACGCTCGCGGTCGCGTCGCAGACGGCCGACGTGTCGCTGACGAATCGCTCCGCGCGGCGCTCGGTGCTCGCGCAGTCGATCCTGTCGTTCTACTTCAACATGGCCGTGCTCGGGCTGTCGATCAACGTCGCGGCGGGCCTGCTGAGTTGACGCGGGCCGAGGCTATTTGAGCAGGTCGTACGGGCCGCCGCGCTCCAGCGCCCGCTGGTACGCGGGCCGCGCGTGGATCGCGTCGAGGAAACGCGCGATCGCCGGATACCGGCTGCCGCCCCCGCGTGCGGTCGCGGCTTCGAGCGGAAAGCTCATCTGGATGTCGGCGGCGCTGAAGCCGTCGCCGACGAACCAGCCGGTGCGGCTCAACGTGTCGTCGATATAGCCGAGATGCAGCGCGATCTGCGGATCGACGAAGCTCGACTGCAGCGTGTCGGCGATCTTGCGCGCGATCGGCTTTGCGAAGAACGGCATCGGCGCGTGCGCGATCCGCAGCGCGACGAGCTTGAGCAGCAGCGGCGGCATCGCCGACCCTTCCGCGTAGTGCAGCCAGTACGTGTAGTCGTGCCGCTCGGGCGTGCCGGGCGGCGGCGCCAGGCGCCCGTTGCCGTAGCGTTCGACCAGGTACTCGATGATCGCGCCCGATTCGGCATACGTGCGGCCGTCGTCGGTGACGACGGGCGACTTGCCGAGCGGGTGGATCGCGCGCAACTCGGCTGGCGCGAGCATCGTCTTCGGATCGCGCGCGTAGCGCACGATCTCGTACGGCACATCCAGTTCTTCGAGCAGCCAGAGCACGCGCTGCGAGCGCGAGTTGTTCAGGTGATGAACCGTGAGCATGTCGACACCGGAAGTGGGGGCGGAAACGACATCATACCCAGCGCGTGTGGCGCGCCCGCGAAACGCGTCGTGCGCCGTTTCGAGCGGCGTCCAGCCGACCGCGTCCAGCCAACCGCGTCTGGCCGACCGCCCCGATCCATCACGCGCGTCGCACCGCGATCCACGCGCCCCAGAACAGGCTCGCAAAAAAGCGCAGCGGCGCGTCGAAGCCCGCCTCGCGCAGCAGGCCGAACACGGCTTCCTCGGACGCGGGCGGATCGGCCCCCTGCAGGATCTTCGCGAGTTGCGCGCGCACGGCGTCGGGCGTCGCGCCCTTCATGCGCCAGCGCTGCTGCCATGCGTCGAGCAGGCGAGGGTGGTCCGCGTAGCGGCGATGATTGCCGGCGAGCACGAGCGGCGCGCCGGGTTTCAGGCGCCGCGCGATCGCATGCAGCAGCGCCGCCTTCGCTTCGTCGCCCGGGACGTGATGCAGCACGCCGATCAGCGTCGCGCCGTCGAACGGGGGCGTATCGGCCAACGCATCGACACCATCTTCGACGAACGCCGTGCGCGTGCCGAAGCCTGCCGCCTCGACGTTCGAGCGCGCGAGCGCGAGCATCGGCGCGGACGGATCGACGGCTGTGAACCGCCAGCCCGGCTCGAGCGCGGCCGCCACGCAGATTTCCTGCCCCGTGCCGCCCGCGCCCGCGACGAGGATCCTCGCATCGGGCACATCGATGGCCGACGCGAGCATGCACGCGGTGAGTTCGTGGCAGGCATCGTAGCCGGCGAGCGCGATGCGCGATTGCTCGGCGTATTCGTGTGCGCGTGCCGGATCGAATTTGGCGGCGCTGGCGGGAAGCGACATGGCGGGTTCCTCGGGTCGGGCGCGGACGACGTGTCCGCGAGCATGGCGCAGAGCGTAAGCGTGCGCGGCCGGTGCAACAAGGCGAGTGGTCATTCCGGTATGCCGGCTACCTGACTCGCCGGCACCTGCCGGATTGCGGGTTTTCCCGGGGTCGATTCGTATTTAAAAATGTCCGGGAGCGATGCATCGCGGTGGCGAATCCGGCGCATACTCGTTTCTCTCCCCCCGCCTGGCCGTCGCATGCCGGGCCCCGATGTGCCGCGCCGCTGGCGCGGCCATGCCGCTCGGTACGCACGAGGAGCGCATGATGTCCGATTGTCCGCACGATCCGTATGCGCAGCACCACATTCACTGCTTGCCGTTCGGCGCACAGCCCTGTGGCGCGCTCTGCGCGACGCCGCGCACGCATTTTCGCGTGTGGGCGCCGGGCAGCACGCAGGTCCAGCTCGAACTCGATACCGGCTTCGGTCCGTTGCTCGTTCCGATGACGGCCGCCGGCACGAACTGGTTCGAAGTCTTCGCCGATTGTGGCGCGGGTGCGCTTTACCGCTATCGCCTCGACGATACGGTATCGATTCCCGATCCCGCGTCGCGCTCGCAACCCGAAGGGCTCAACGGCCCGAGCGAGGTCGTCGATCCGCGCGCGTTCATCTGGCGCAACACGTTCTGGCACGGGCGCGCGTGGGAAGACATCGCGCTCTACGCGATTCGTCCGCACGCGGTGGGCGGCTTCGATGGCGTGCGCCGGCGCCTGCCGCGACTCGCGCGCCTTGGCGTGACTGCGCTGGAACTGCTGGCGTCGCCGCACGACAGCCTGCCGTTCGCGCCGCTCGCGGCGGAAGGCGGGCCCGATGCGCTGAAGGCGCTGATCGACGATGCGCATGGCTACGGTCTCGCGGTGCTGCTGGAGCTCGACTACGCGCGCTTCGGCAGCGGCACCGACGCGCTGCGCCACTACGCGGCGCCGTTCTTCCATACGCGCGACGATCCGCTGCAGGCGCCGCCGCTCGCGCTCGATCATCCGGAAGTCTGCGATTTCTTCTGCGACAACGCGCTGTACTGGATCGACGAGTACCGTTGCGACGGGCTGCGCCTGCGCGAAGCCGACCGGATCGGCGTGTCGTGGCTGCGCGAGATCGCGGATCGCGTGCGCGCGGCCGTGCCGGCCGACCGCCTGATCCACCTCGTGCTCGGCAGCGAGCGGCATCCGGCGCATCTTGCCGATACCCATTTCGATGCGCAGTGGAACGGGTGCGGCGAACGCGCGCTGCACCGGCTGACGGGGCGCGACGCGTCGGGTCACGAAGGCATTTCCACGCACCAGTCGATCCACACGCTCGCACGCGCGCTCACCGCGGCCGGGGCTGCGTTCCAGCCGGCTGCGTCGGGAGAGGGCATGATGGCTGCCGACAGCGGGCTGTCGTTGACGTCGCTGGTGCTGTCCGATGGCGCGTGGCGCGACAGCGGGCAGGGCGACCACGGGCAGGAGGCCGGTCTGGCCGCGCTTGCGCTGTCGCTGCTCACGCCGCAAATTCCGTTGATCTTCGACGAAACCGCGCGCGACATCGATCGCGCGCATTTCGTGCAATCGGCGCTGGCGGTGCGCGCGAAGCTGATCGCGCCGCGGCTGTCCGATTGCCGGCCGCAGGATGCGCGTGCGCTGAAGTCGGACGGCGACGGCGATGCCGACGCGCTGCTTGCATCATGGCGGCTCGCCGACGACGAGACGCTGACGATCGCGTTGAACCTGTCGCCCGAGGCGCTGCCGTTCGACGCCCCGAAAGGGCGGGTCGTGTTCGAGACGCCGGCCCGTGCGCGCGACCGGATCGATGAACGGGTGTTGCCGCCGTATTCGCTCGTCGCGTGGCTGACGGGCGACGTCAACCGGTATGCGCTCACGCACGATGCGCGGCGCATCGATGACGGTGCATGGCGAGACATGCGTCCGAACCTGAACGCATGATGATGTGAGCGAGCAAGCATCCGAACGGCCGGGTGTGTGTGCGCCCGGCTGCGCCGCAGGAAATCCCCGAGCTACCAGAACCCGCGAATGCCCGCGACGCCGTACGCGCCGTGGCGGCGCGCGTCGTCGAGGTGCGTGCGCGTCATGCCGCCGAGCGCGAAGACGGGCATCGCGGCCTGGGCAGCCAGCGTTTCGAACTGCGCCCAGCCGAGCGTCGGCGCACCGGGGTGGCTGAGGGTCGGCAACACGGGCGACAGCGTGACGAAATCCGCGCCGGCATGCGCGGCCAGCAGCAGGTCGTCGCGCGTGTGACAGGCGGCGGACACCCACCTTCCGGCTGGCAAAGGCCGCTGCGCGGCGGCGCGCAATGC
>NZ_CAJNKE010000447.1 GCF_905232215.1 Burkholderia sp. LMG 13014 | reverse complement strand
CGCCCAGTCGGTCGCATGCCGCTGCAGCGCGCCGATCGCGACGGGCTGCGCATCCTGGTGGTTGCGCACGCATGCGCCTTCGCACAGGATCTCGGTCGGACACACGCGGGCGCACATCCCGCCGAGCGGATTCGCCGACAGGATGTCGGTCGCGGCGCCCTTCAGGTTGCCGTTTCCGATCTTGCGGATGAAGCTCGGGATGTCGATCTGCGTCGGGCAGGCCTGCACGCACGGCGCGTCATAGCAGTAGTGGCAGCGGCTGGCGGCGGCCGCTGCGGCAGTCGGATCGAGCAGCGGCGCGATATCGGCGAATTCGCACGAGAGTTGCGTGGACGACAGGCGATGCGCGGCGATATCGCCGGTTGGCTTGGTGGTCATACGCGTTCCTTCGACTGGGTGGAGACAAAGCCGTCCCCGCCGGCTGCAAATGCACAGTCGGGGCGGTCGTTCTTAGGAATGCTACGGTCAGGCGATGAGTAGCCTGCCGGCTGCTACGGTCTCTGCGTCATGAAACCGGCTCGCATGCACGCGACAGCATCGCGTGCAGCAGCACGTTTGCGCCGGCCTCGATCCATGCGGGCGTCGCGTCCTCGATCTCGTTGTGGCTGATGCCGTCGACACACGGCACGAACACCATCGACGTCGGCGCGACCTGAGCGAGATAGCACGCATCGTGGCCGGCACCCGACACGATGTCGCGATGCGAGAAACCGAAGCGGTCGGCCGCGCTACGCACGGCTTCCACACAGGCAGCGTCGAATGCGACCGGCTTGTAATAGAAAATCTGCTCGAGTTCGGTCTCGAGCCCGATGTCGCCCGCGATACGCGCCACGCCGTCGCGCAATGCAGCATCCATCTTCGCGAGCACCGCGTCGTCCGGATGACGGAAATCGACCGTGAAGAACACGCGGCCCGGAATCACGTTGCGCGAGTTCGGATGCACCTGCATCATGCCGACCGTCGCGCAGCCGAACGGCGCATGATCGAGGCCGATCCGGTTGACGAGATCGACCACGCGCGATGCGCCGAGCAGTGCGTCGCGGCGACGCGGCATCGGCGTCGGCCCCGCGTGCGCTTCCTGGCCGGTGAACGTGATCTCGTACCAGCGCTGCCCCTGCGCGTCGGTCACGACACCGATCGTCTTGCACTCCGCTTCGAGAATCGGCCCCTGCTCGATATGCAGTTCGAACGCCGCGTGCAGCTTGCGCCCGCCGCACGGCACGTCACCCGCGTAGCCGATGCGCGCCAGTTCCTCGCCGATCGTCTTGCCGTCCACGTCCTTGCGCGACAGCCCGTATTCGAGCGGGAACACGCCCGCGAACACGCCGGATGCGACCATCGCGGGCGCGAAGCGCGAGCCTTCTTCATTGGTCCAGATCACGACCTCGACCGGATGCTCGGTCTCGATGCCATGATCGTTGAGACTGCGGATCACCTCGAGGCCGCCGAGCACGCCGTAGATACCGTCGAAGCGGCCACCCGTCGGCTGCGAATCCGCGTGCGATCCCGTGACGACCGGCGCCGCATCGGCCACGCGGCCCGCGCGACGCATGAACACGTTGCCCATCGTATCGACCGTCACCGTGCAGCCGGCGGCCTTCGCCCAGCCGACGATCAGGTCGCGGCCGGCCTTGTCGAGATCGGTCAGCGCGAGGCGGCACACGCCGCCCTTCGGCGTCGCGCCAATCTTCGCGACTTCCATCAGGCTGTCCCACAACCGCTTGCCGTCGACCTTGATCGACGTGTCGAAAGCTGCCCGCTTCACTGTTTCCGATACCGCGTTCATTCGTATCGCTCCTGTGGGGTCGGTGATGTCGTCAGCCCGGTCTGTGCCGGTGCGTGTCATGCCTGTTTCGGGGCAACGCCGCCCAAGCGCGGTGCATGCCCCGATCGTTCGCGAAGTTCGTCCGATGAATCGGGTCGAAAGGTTTCCGCCGCTCGTCGAATCCTGTCCGATTGGACAGGTTTTAGACGATCAAAATGACCAAATCAATCTCTTTCTTGCGTGAATGAATGGAGCGAGAAACGTGCCATCGCAACGCAGCATGACGATGAATGCGCGATGTCCGCACACGTGCGCGCGATGCGAATCAGCGGCTAGAATGAAGCCCAACGCGGCATGCCCGCCGCGCGAGGGCAACGATGAGACATGACGAGGCGGCAACCGAAGCCACCGACAGCGACGAAACGCCCGCGCCTTTGCGGCGACGCAAGGCGCACATCCGCGAGTCCAACGAAGCGCATCTGCTCGCCTGTGCAGAGGCCGTATTCGCGGAACGCGGGCTCGACGGCGCGAGCACCGCGATGATCGCGGAGCGTGCCGGCCTGCCGAAAGCGAACCTGCATTACTACTTCCCGACGAAGCTCGCGTTGTACCGCCGCGTGCTCGACGACCTGTTCGAGGACTGGCATCGCGCGGCCGGTTCGTTCGAGGCCGACGACGATCCCGTCGAAGCGATCGGTGCCTACGTGCGCGCGAAGATGGCGCTGTCGCGACGGCGTCCGCTCGGCTCGAAGGTCTGGGCCAACGAGATCATCCACGGTGCGGAGCACATGCAGGACATCCTGTCGGAACGCGTGAAGCCGTGGTTCGATACGCGCGTGAAGGTCATCGATGGCTGGATCGCGCGAGGGCTGCTCGCGCCGATCGACGCGCATGCGCTGATGTACCTGATCTGGGCAACCACGCAGCACTACGCGGATTTCGATGCGCAGATCCGCGCGCTGAGCGGCAAGCGGACGTTCACGCAGAAAGCGTTCGACGAGAAGACCGAACAGGTCGTGCAGCTCGTGATTCGCGCGTGCGGCGCGGTATCGCCGGAGGCAAAGCGCTCGGCATGAGAACGTCGGCGGATGCCGCGCCGCTGAGTGGCTCGTCTCTGCGCAATCACGGGCAGCCTCGACGGTAGTAACGGCCAACCCCAAGCGACGGGTCTCAGCAAAACCATCGCGCCATCACGTCGTCAAATGTGACGGCCCAATGCCCGTTCAAGCTATTCGGAACAATCTGCTTTTCGCCAGGAAATATCTGATGCACCACTCGGCGCATTCGCTGTCAATCCGCATTCAAGTAAGGTAAGCGGCAAAGACGGGGTGGCTTTGCGGCAATGGGCGCCGATACCTTGTCAGCCATCGCTTCAACCGAAAACCGCATAGACTGCCCAGCCAGTGCTGGCGTGTTCGGCGAAGAAAATCAATCAAGCAGAGGGGACCGTGAATCGTCGTATTGTGATCGTGGACGACCATCCACTGATTCGAATGGCAGTGCGAGTGATTCTGGAGCGTGACGGCCATGAAGTCGTCGCGGAGTGCCGCACGGGCGTGGACGGCGTCCAGGCCGTTCGGGCGCTCAAGCCCGATCTGGTCATCCTGGATCTGGTCATTCCCGATCTGGACGGCTTCTCGGTCATGGATCGCCTGCGCGGCGCCGAACTGGACGCCAGCATCCTGGTGCTCACGTCCGGCGACACGCGCAACTATGCAATGCGTTGCCTGCAAGCCGGCGCGTCAGGCTTTGTCTGCAAGGACGACGGGCTGGATGAAATATCCAAGGCCGTCAAGGCGTTGCTCGCCGGCTATTCGTATTTCCCGCAAGTGGTCACCAACATGCTTCGCGAAAACTTGCTGGAAGTCGCGGCGAGCGAAGCCACGGGCCAGGCCGCAGAGCTCGATGGGCTCACCGACCGCGAAATGACGGTCCTCGGCCTGTTGGTGAAAGGAATGAACAACCAGGAAATCGGACGTACGCTCATGCTCAGTCACAAGACGGTGAGTACCTACAAGGTGCGTCTCATGAGCAAGCTCAACGCCCCGAACATGGTCGAACTGGTGAAGGTCGCGCAGCGCAATGGCATAGCGACATCCTAGCTTTTTTCAATTCGATCGATTGACGCGCGCGCGCGAGATGCCCAAAAGAATACGGGCGACTGGCAACGCGCGGAAGATTCCCGCGCGATACCCGTCGCCCGCGTTGCAGCGTGCGTACTATGCGCCGTGCGTCAGGCGATGCGTTCGATCGCGATCGCCGTCGCCTCGCCGCCGCCGATACACAGCGACGCCACCCCTCGCTTGAGTCCGTAGTTTTCCAGCGCGGCCAGCAGCGTCACCATCACGCGCGCGCCCGATGCGCCGATCGGATGGCCGAGCGCGCACGCGCCGCCGTGCACGTTGACCTTGTCGTGCGGCAGGTCGAGATCGCGCATCGCGGCCATCGCGACCACCGCAAATGCCTCGTTGATCTCGAACAGATCGACGTCGCGCAGGTTCCAGCCGGTCTTCTCCGACAGCTTGCGAAGCGCGCCGATCGGCGCCGTCGCGAACAGGCCCGGCTTGTTCGCATACGTCGAATGTCCGACGATCACGGCCTTCGGCGTGAGGCCGAGCCGCTCGGCTTCCGAGCGACGCATCATCACCAGCGCCGCCGCACCGTCGGAGATCGACGACGAGTTGGCGGCCGTCACCGTGCCACCTTCGCGGAACGCCGGCTTGAGCGTCGGAATCTTGTCGAGCTTCGCCTTGCCCGGCTGCTCGTCGATCGACACGACCGCTTCGGCCTTGCCGGCCTTCACGGTCACCGGCGCGATCTCCGACACGAAGCGCCCTTCCGTGATCGCACGTTGCGCACGCGTCAGCGATTCGATCGCGAACGCATCTTGCGCTTCACGCGTGAACTGATAGGACTGCGCGCAATCCTCCGCGAACGTGCCCATCAACCGGCCCTTGTCGTACGCGTCTTCCAGTCCGTCGAGGAACATGTGGTCGAGAACCTGCCCGTGACCCATGCGCATCCCCGCGCGCGCCTTCGGCAGCAGGTACGGCGCATTCGTCATGCTCTCCATCCCGCCCGCAACGGCCACACCCGCCGAACCTGCCAGCAGCAGGTCGTGCGCGAACATCGCGGCCTTCATCCCCGAGCCGCAC
>NZ_CAJNKE010000446.1 GCF_905232215.1 Burkholderia sp. LMG 13014 | reverse complement strand
GCGAAGGCGACCGCCCGCAGCCGGGCGTCGCGCTGCTGGCGGCGACCGACGACCACCTGCGCATCACGCGCGCCGGCACGCTCGAATACACGCGCGAGCCGGCCGCCACGCCGTATCGCCCGTCGGTCGACGTCTTCTTCAACAGCCTGACCGAGCACTGGCCCGGCCGCGTGATCGGCGTGCTGCTCACGGGGATGGGCCGCGACGGCGCGATCGGCCTGAAGGCGCTGCGGATGAAGGGCTACCACACGATCGCGCAGGACGAGGCGACCAGTGCCGTGTACGGCATGCCGAAGGCGGCCGCGACGCTCGGCGCGGCGCGCGCAATCCTGCCGCTCGGGCGCATCGCGGGCGAGCTGGCGGCGCTCGCGCGGATCTGAGCCCGATGAGCATGCGCAACACCCATGCCGGCCCTCGCCCCAACCTGCATCGACCATGACCATTGACCTGACTCGCCCGCCAGGCGGCTCCTACACGCCGCCCGCCGACGTGCCGGCGATGGTGCTGCTGGTCGACGACCAGACGATCGTCGCGGAAGCCGTGCGGCGCGCGCTCATCGACGAGGAAGGGATCGATTTCCACTACTGCCCGCGCTCGGACGACGCGATGGCCACCGCGATCGAGACGCGGCCGACCGTGATCCTGCAGGACCTCGTGATGCCCGGCACCGACGGGCTGAGCCTCGTGAAAGCGTACCGGACGAATCCGGCGACGCGCGACGTGCCGATCATCGTGCTGTCGACGCAGGAAGAGCCCACGATCAAGAGCGCCGCGTTCGCGGCCGGCGCGAACGACTACCTCGTGAAGCTGCCCGACCGCATCGAGCTCGTCGCGCGGGTGCGCTACCACTCGCGCTCGTACATGAACCTGCTGCAGCGCGACGAGGCCTATCGCGCGCTGCGGCAATCGCAGCAACAGTTGCTCGAAGCCAATCTCGAGCTGCGCCGCCTCACGCATTCGGACGGCCTGACCGGGCTGTCGAACCGGCGCTATCTCGACGAATACCTCGCCGCCGAATGGCGGCGCGGCACGCGCGAACGCAGCGAGCTGTCGCTGCTGATGATCGACGTCGACAATTTCAAGCTGTACAACGACACGTACGGCCACGTGTCGGGCGACAGCGTGCTCAAGCAGATCGCGTCGACCATCGAGCGTTGCCTCGGCCAGTCGGGCGATCTCGCCGCGCGTTTCGGCGGCGAGGAATTCGCGGTCGTGATGCCGGCGACGTCGCCCGGCGCCGCGCGGCTGCTCGGCGAAAAGATCCGCCTCGCGGTCGAGGCGCTGCGGCTGCGGCACGCGCATTCGTCGACGGGCAACACCGTGACGATCAGCATCGGCGGCGCGAGCATCGTGCCGATGCCCGGCCTGCCGACCACCCTGCTGATCGAAGCCGCCGACCGCGCACTCTATCGCGCGAAGCACGAAGGCAAGAACCGCGTCGAGATCGATACAACGCCGATGACGCCGGGCTCCGGCGGCTTCGGCGTGCCGCGCATCGACTGAACGCCGAACACTGAACGCCGAACGCGCGCCGCGCTTACACGGCGCCGAGCCGGCGCGCGTAGTCGCGCGGATCCAGCGGGCGGCTGAACAGATAGCCCTGCTGCATGTCGCAGCCGATCTGCTGCAGGAACCACGACTGCGCCTGCGTCTCGACGCCTTCGGCCGTGACCTTCATCCCGAGCGAATGCGCCATCGCGACCACGGCCTGCGTGATCGCCACCGAGTCGTGATGATCGGGCACGCCCGACACGAACGAGCGGTCGACCTTCAGGTTGTGCAGCGGAAAGCGCTTCAGGTACGCGAGCGACGAATAGCCGGTGCCGAAATCGTCGACCGAGATCCGCACGTTCATGTCCGTGAGCGCCTCGAGCATCGGCAGCACGGTATCCGTGTCGTTCATCAGCAGTCCTTCGGTAATCTCGAGCTCGAGCGCGGACGGATCGAGCCGCGTCTGCGCGAGGCAGCGATCGACCGATTCGACGAGCCCTTCGTGGAACTGCCGCGGCGACAGGTTGACGGCCAGCATCAGGTCGGGCGCGATCGTGCGGCGCCATTCGGCCGCCTGCCGGCACGCGGTTTCGAGCACCCACTGGCCGATCGCGACGATCAGCCCCGTATCTTCCGCGACCGGAATGAACTCCGCCGGCGACATCGGCCCGAGCTCGGGGCTCGTCCAGCGCAGCAACGCTTCGGCGCCGACCGTGCGGCCGCTGCGCGCGTCGACGACGGGCTGATACGCGAGCCGCAGCATGTCCGACGACAGCGCGCGCCGCAGCGACTGCTCGATCGCGAAGCGGCGCTGCAGCCGCAGGTTGAGTTGCGCGGTGAAGAACGTGAAGTGGTTGCGGCCGCGCTGCTTCGCGTCGTACATCGCCGAATCGGCGTTGCGCATCAGCGTGACGGCATCGTCGCCGTCGCGCGGCGCGACGCTGATCCCGATCGATACGCCGAGCCAGTATTCGTTGTTCGCGATTGCGAACGGCTTCGCGATCGCTTCGATCACCTCGCGCGCGAGCACCGCGAGCCGGTCGGGATCGTCGCAGTCCTCGACCAGGATCACGAACTCGTCGCCGCCGACCCGCGTCAGCGCGTACTGGCCGCCCCCACAGGCCGACAGCCGCGCCGCGACGCTGCGCAGCAGCGCGTCGCCGGCTTCGTGGCCGGCCGTGTCGTTGACCTTCTTGAAGCCGGCGAGATCGATGAACAGGATCGCGACGCGTGCGGGCCCGCCCGCCGCATCGTGTCCGCCGAACAGCTCGCGCATGCGGTCGCCGAGCCAGCGGCGGTTGTAGAGGCCCGTCAGCGCATCGCGCGTCGCCAGGTAGCGCAACTGCTGCTGCGCTTCGCGCACCGGGCCGATGTCGTTGAACGACACGAGCACCGAGTCGGCCTGCTTTTCGCCCGGCTTCACGATCGGCACCGCATTGCCGCGCACCCAGATGACGTCGCCGTCTGCGAGCCCGAAGCCGACCGTGTAGTCGAGCATCGGCGTGGCCGTCTCGAGCGCGCGCCGGCTCGGCCATTCGTCGGGCGCGATCGGCGAGCCGTCCTCGTGCAGCTTGCGCAGGATCACCGTCGACAGCCGGCGGCCGACGAGGTCGCCGTGCACGCGCATCATCCGGTTCGCGCTCGGGTTGCTCGCGACCACGACGCCATCGCGCGACACGACGAGGATCCCTTCGTGCAGGCTGTTGACCAAGAGCCGGTGATGTTCCTCGCTGCGCGCGAGCTGTCGCGCGATCCGGTCCTGGTGCACCGCGAGGCCGACGCTGTTGCCGATATCGCGCAACAGCGCGGTTTCCTCGTCACCCGGCCGGCGCGGCGTGCGGTGATAGACGGCGAACGCGCCGAGCACGGCGCCGCTATCGTCGAGAAACGGTACCGACCAGCAGGCGCGCAGGCCCAGCGGCAACGCGATGGAACGGTAGTCGGCCCACAGGGGATCGGTTTCGATGTCTTCGACGGCGACCATCCGGCGCAGGTACATCGCCGTGCCGCACGAGCCGGCCGCAGGGCCGATCGACGCGCCTTCGATCGCCGCGCTGTACTGCGCGGGCAACGACGGCGCGGCGCCGACGTGCACGTGCACGCCGTCGGTATCGAGCAGCAGGATCGTGCATGACGCACCGTCGCCGAGCAAAGCTTCGGCACGCCGGCAGACTTCGACCAACAGCTCCGGCAGCGGTGTATTGCGCGTGATCAGCCTCAGCACGCTTTGCTCGGACGCAAGCACTTCCGCCGCGAGCCCGAGACTGTAACGAGAACTTTGCGGTTCGGTATTCAAGATGAATCCTGCCGTCTGTCCGATCGGGTCTGATGCGCCCGATTCGTTTTCGATCCTTCGTGCCGTTTTTCGCCCCGGGTTTACGCCGATACCCGGTGCGCCCCGTGAAGCGCGCGGTGCCAACACGCGCCGAAATACATTTAACACCAATCCGTGACACGCCGGGGCATCCGCGCGCATCAGGGGTTACGCGCGGTCCGGGCGATGCTGGCTGCCGGCAGTCAGCTTGCCGAAAGACTGACACGCGGCGCGACGGCCCGGCGCAAGGCCGTTCGTGGCACACGCCGCGTTCGCAATCGATTCGTCAGATTCTGGGGGCGCCCCGGCACCGTTCGCGTTCATGCGACCGCGCCGGGATCCGCGCGTGTTACGGCCTTCAACGCGTCGATCGCCGCAGTCACCGACACGCTCGCGGGCGCCGCATACAGCGCGCCGACCGTTTCAGGCATCGTCGACAGCTTCAGCGGCAACCGGCCGATCCGCTCCCCTGCACGCTCGGCCAACTCGAACGCGCGGGCCGACTGCACGAACAGGCACGGCGACTGCTCGGCCACCGCGCGGTTGGTCTGCCATGACACCGATTCCATCAGCACGGACGGCGGCGCCAGGCCCGCCTTCGCGAACTCGGCGTCCAGCGCCAGGCGCGCGGGCGACCCGAGCGGCGGCGCGATCCACGGGAACGCGGCCGCGTCGCGCCAGCCGATCCGCGCACGCCTGAGCAGCGGATGGCGCGGCCCGCACACGACGATGATGTCGTCGCGGTACAGCGGCGCGACGTCGAGCCCCGCGCTCAGCGCCGACGCATCGAGCCGGCACACGAGCAGGTCGAGCTCGCGGCGCTGCGCCTGCGCGAGCATCCGGTCGAGCGTGTCCTCGCGCACGTTGAGCTGCACCGGACGGCCGGCTTCCCGCAGCCACGCCAGCGCACCCGGAATCAGTTGCGGCGCCATGTTCGGCAGCAGGCCGATCGTCACCGGGCGGCCGGTGCCGGTGCGCAACGCGTCGAACGCGGGCGCGACGCCGCGCATGTCGGTCAGCACGCGGCCGATGCACTCGAGCAGCGCATCGCCGTAGGCGGTCGGCGCGACGCGCCGCGACGTGCGCTCGAACAGCGGCAGGCCGAGCGATTCCTCGAGCTCGCGCAGCCATTTCGACAGCGCGGGCTGCGTGATCG
>NZ_CAJNKE010000445.1 GCF_905232215.1 Burkholderia sp. LMG 13014 | reverse complement strand
TGCCCTGAGGCGCTGAAGCGCTGATGCCCTGATGCTTGCGAGCGGGCCCGGCCGTACCTAGCCGACCTGGTTCAGTTCGAACACCGCATCGACGGCCGAGCCGTTCCAGTTGTATTCGAGATAGGCCGCGTGATGGCAGTCGCGCAGCAGCGCGGTACGGAACGCCGCCAGGCACTCGCCGCGCGGGTCGCGCACCGACGGATAGACGATTCCCGCGCCGCCGGCATTGCGCACCGCGCGACCGAGCGCCTGCCCCGCGCTGTAATCGAGCGGATCCAGCAACGCCGGATCGCGTTTCGGCCACAGGCGCACATCGGCCACGTCGCCTTGCGCAATCACCGTGTAGAGCCGCATCTGCTGGCGCATCGGCGGCTCCTTCGTCGCGGCCAGGAACAGCGCGCTGTGATAGCGCGTTTCGGCGATCGCCGTATCGCGCGAGCGCGCGCAGTAGAACACACCATAGCTGCCGTCGGAAAAGCGGCTGCCCTGCGGATTCAGGTGCGTGAACGCGGCCATGATCGGCCCCCAGCCCTGCCCGTAGCGGCGCTCGGCGGGCGGTACGAGGTCGAGCGAGCCGACTTCATTGCGGATGCGATCGTTGGTCAGCGACTCGAGCGCATAAAGCGCGTCGAAATCGTCCGCCGATGCAACGCGGTCGAACAGGTTGATCGCCGGAAAACGGGTGGGAATCACGCGATAGGCAGGCGCCCAGTCGACCGCGGTCGTGGGCCATTGTTGTACTTGGATCGGCATCGTCACGCCCAGCCACCTCGCATCGCGTCGAGATATTGCCGGACGGCGACCAGATCGCCGACATTGCCGGCGAGCATCCGGTCGAGTGCGCGCTTGCCGCCGAACGGCGCCGCGTCGTTGGGCCGCTTGACCCACGCATCGGCCGCGGCCGGCTGCGGCAGCAGGATCTGCAGCGCCTTGTAGATGCCGAGCAGCAGCGATAGCCGCTCGAGCGTATCGCGCGGCAGCCGCGCCGATTCCGGCGTGGCCTTCCACTTGAAGAACGTCGAACGGCCGGGCGACCCGAGCAGCACGATCTGCTCGTCGATCGTCAGCTCCCAGTCGCGCGCGATGTTGAAAAACGCGCGCAGGCCGGCCGCCGACATCTGCGCGACCGAGGCCTGCGGCGGGGCGGAATGCGAATCGTAGGCGGGCTGTGACATGATCGTTAGTCTCGAAACGAATTTACTAACAAGATTAGTCCATTTTCGTATTTTTGCAAGGGTCGACACCCGGCGACCGGCCGGCACCTCCGTCGAAACGATATTTTTTGTCCATTCTGGACTCGGATTTTATTTTCTGCGTTAATGGCCGTGCGGACACCACGCGCAGACGCGGTTCGTGTCCGTGAAACCGTGTCGCACAGAAACCGGAAGCACCCCGCCAAGGAACGCACCATGAAGAGACTGATTGCCGCTGTTTCGATCGCCCTGCTCGCGGTATCCGCAGGCCCCGCCGTCGCGAAGGACTGGACCACGATCCGCTTCGGCACCGATGCCAGCTACGCGCCGTTCGAGTCGAAGGCACCCGACGGCAAGCTCGTCGGCTTCGATATCGACCTCGGCAACGAGATCTGCGCGCGCCTGAAGGCGAAGTGCGTGTGGCTCGAGAACGATTTCGACGGGATGATTCCGGCGCTCAAGGCGAAAAAGTTCGACGCGGTGCTGTCGTCGATGTCGATCACGCCGCAACGCGCGCAGCAGATCGGCTTCACGACCAAGATCTACAACCAGCCGACGCGGCTCGTCGTGAAGAAGGGCTCGCCGCTGCTGCCGACGGCCGAATCGCTGAAGGGCAAATCGATCGGCGTCGAGCAGGGCACGACGCAGGAAACGTATGCGAAGGCGTACTGGGGCAAGCAAGGCGCGAACGTCGTGTCGTACCAGAACCAGGACGGCGTGTATGCGGACCTGACCTCGGGCCGCCTCGACGCGGCGCTGCAGGATGAGGTGCAGGCGGCCATCGGGTTCCTGAAATCGTCGCGCGGCGCGAACTACTCGTTCGTCGGCCCCGAACTCGTCGACGACAAGGTGCTCGGCATCGGCGCCGGCATCGGGTTGCGCAAGGAGGACACCGACCTGAAGGCGAAGATCGACGGCGCCATTCTCGACATGGTCAAGGACGGTACCTACAAGCGGCTCGCGTCGAAGTACTTCGACTTCGACATCTACGGCAGCTGAAACGGCGTCGCGCGCGTACGGGCGCCACTCCCGTCGCGCGCGTCCGACCGCCCCTCCCCTCACTACCGGACGGCAACGGCACGATGCCGTTTGCCGTCACATCGAATGCATCATCCGTCGCACGTGCGGCACGACGCTGCGCATTTCATTCGGATTGCAGATTGATCGTTCGCGACGACGCTGCCCGGCGCAAACGGATGTCGTACGGCTTCGGTCAGTAGGCGAAGACCGGGCGTCGAGGTACCGGCGCCCGTGCGCACATGCCCTTGCGAATCGGGTTCGCTTGCAGGAAAGTGCCGACCCGGCGCGGATGACCGGCAATCAGCCGGATCCGCCTCGCACCGGGCGCGGAGAGATGGCCTGTCGATGCATGCCGGCCGGCTGCGAGAACGACGTTCGACCGGCGATGCTCCGAATCACTGCGATCGCGGCCTGCCGGCCGCGGCGTGTGGCGATCGATCATTTTTCTTCCCCGTATCAATCTGATGGTTGTTCCGGCAACCGGGCGAGGCCGGTGCCCCGACGATCAGGCGACGACGCTCCGTGCTCGCCGGAACGCGGCTGTGGTGCCGCACTCCGCCGCCGCATCCCCGCGGACTGGGTCCTGGCCGGTACTGACAGGGTTCGCTGCCGAACCGGACGGACCGTGCATCGTCGACCTTCGTACGTCCTCTTCCGCAAGGAGCGGGCCAGCTTCGCGCGAGCCCGGCCGGACAAGGGGTTGACCGGGCAGCGCGGCGTCCGGAACGGGGGCGGAATGCGGGAAGTTACGAATCTGAAACACGTGGCGCGCGGCACGCATCGGGCGCGTGGCGGCCCTGCCTTGCCGGATAAGGCTGAACAATGCAGCGCGGTATTTTTACCGGTGGGCGGCCGGCCGTTCACCCCGATTTGCCGCGCAAATTTGCCTGGCCGCCGAGGCGAAATGTTTCATGCGCTTTACATGCCGTCGGCGGCGCGAAAAGCGCGGGGCGCGCGCGGCAGGGATCGGCCGGCGCCGGGCCGGCCGACTGCACGGCAATAGGGCGAACCCGGCGTGCGCCGTATCGGTTCACGCGCCACGCGTGCGCCGCTCAGCCGACCCGCTGATGCCCCGCATCGCCGGACGGCGCGCCATCGTGCCCGCCGTTGTCGCCGTTCCCGCCGTTGTTGTCGTGATCGTTCAGCCCGTGCTCGATCATCATCCGGTAGAGCGTCACGCGCGAAATGCCGAGTTCGGCTGCGGCCTTGTTGATGCGGTGATCGTTGCGCAACAGCGCATTCTCGATCGCGGTGCGCTCGGCGAGCGCCCGCGCCTGTTCGAGCGTCACCGGCTCGGTTTCGCCCGGCGTGTCGAGCCCGAGATCGTGCGGCGTCAGCAGCCGGCTCTCGGCCATCACGATCGCGCGCCGCACGCGGTTGATCAACTCGCGCACGTTGCCGGGCCACTCGTAGCGCCGCATCGCGTCGAGCGCGGCCGACGTGAAACCGCTGATCTTGCGGCCGCTGTCGGCCTTGTATTTCTGCAGCACGTAGTGCGCGAGGATGTCGATGTCCTTGCCGCGCGCGCGCAGCGGCGGCTCGTGGATGCGCAGCACGCACAGGCGGTGATAAAGGTCTGCGCGGAAGCGCCCGGCCTCGACCGCGCCGTCGAGATCCACGTGGGTGGCCGAGATGATCCGCACGTCGACCGGAATCGATTCCTGCCCGCCGAGCCGCTCGATCTTCCCTTCCTGCAGGAAGCGCAGCAGGCTCGCCTGGCTTTCGACCGGCATGTCGCCGATTTCGTCGAGAAACAGCGTGCCGCCGTTCGCCGATTCGATCCGGCCCGCGCGCCGCTGGTTCGCGCCGGTGAACGCGCCGCGCTCGTAGCCGAACAGTTCCGACTGCAGCAGGTGATGCGGAATCGCACCGCAATTGATCGCGACGAACGGCCCCTTGCCGCGGCCGGAACGCTCATGAATCGCGAGCGCCGTCAGTTCCTTGCCGGTGCCCGACTCGCCGGAGATGAACACGCTCGCGTCGGTCTTCGCGACCTTGCGGATCGTGCTGAACAGCTGCTGCATCGCCTCGCAGTTGCCGATCATCCCGTGTTCGCCGATCGACGCCGCATAGGCCGCGCCATCGACGCGATCGAGCGCGGCCATCCCGCGCGCATGGCCGAGCACGTGCGAAATCCATTCGTAGGGCAACGGCAGGGTGACGTAATCGAAGCAATAGCTGCGGATCATTTCCCGCACGGCGGGGCCGATCGTGATGCCGGCCTGCGCGATGGAAATCCAGCCGATCAACGGCTGGCTCAGGCACGCCTTCAGCGCGGGATAGTCGCGCGACGTGAACCCGGTGAAATCGACCAGACCGGCGGCAACGGTCACGCCGGACGTCATGTTCTGCGCGGCGCCGGCCGTCTTCGCGACGGAGATTTCCCAGCCGAGCCCGCGCAGTTGCGCAAGCAACGGCTCGTCGGGCGAACGCATGATCACGAACAGCTTGCGTCCGTCTTCGGGCGCGGTGACGGACACATGCGTCATCTCGGACACCGCTTGCCCGTTTGCGTCAGGTGACCTAGCAACCATCGTTGTTCCCCGCTTGGCGTTGGTATCGCGCCGGCTCGCCGTCGCGCGCGACGGACCTCGATAGAACCGACATATTGGCCGCATTTCCGTCCGAATAAAATCCCCCCGCGCACGAATCACGCGAGAGGTGGACATTGTCATGAACGGTATATCGATGCGGCCGGCGCGCGGCTAGATGGGTGTTATCCCGGTGGCGTGTACGGCACGAACCCCGA
>NZ_CAJNKE010000444.1 GCF_905232215.1 Burkholderia sp. LMG 13014 | reverse complement strand
AACCCGCGCAGCCGGCTGATCGTTGATATAGACGCTGCCCGACCCGTCGGCAATCATCTGCGGCCCGGGATGATCGGTACACGCAACGGTATCGAGATCGCCAGGCTTCGCCGCCCGTGAAGCCGGCTTGTTGTTGACGTAAACGTTCCCCGACCCGCTTGCGATCTTGCCTTTGATCACGGGCGGCACGATCGAATTGGCCAGCGCCTTCGCGCCGTCGTCGATGGCCTCGTTCATGCCGCTCGCTTCCATCAGCGCGCCGGAGCCGACCGCCACGCCCACGCCGATCGCAATCACGAGCGGTGTCGCCAGCCCCATCGTGCCGATCTCGAGCGCAGCGAGGCCGGCGAACACCAGCCCTTCCATCGCCTCCGCCACCAATGCACCGACGATAGCGCCGCCGACCACGGAGCCGACCGTGCCGACAAGCTCACCCATGAACGACGTGTGCTGAATCGGATCTTCGAAGCGAGCGGCCGCGAAGTTTTCCGCGCTCACGACGCGTCACCCGGCCCGAGCAGGGACGGCCGCACCGCGCGCGGCTGGAAACTGGCGAGCATGCGTTCGGCGATCGCCTGCTGTTCTTCGGTCAGCGGTGCCGCGCTGGTCAACGTCATCACCAGCACGCGGCCGGCGTCATCCGACGGAAACATCGTCTGCACCTGATGCCAGAGCCTGCCGTCCCGCTCGAGCGTGGAATCGATCTGAACGCCCGCTCGGGACCCCACCGTCACCGGCCGACGCGCTTTCTCGGTCAGCATCTTCGCGTCGCGCGACGCCACTTCCCATTCGCGCGCGACGAACGCGTCGAGATTCTCCCCGTCACGCAACCGCCCGCGGGCGATCACGAGATTGAGGCCGCCGGGGCCGGCGTTCATCATCAGAATGTTGACCGTACGGTCGAGCGCCGCGTCCGGCAGCTCGAAGGTGCCTTCGTGGATTGCGTAGTGCATGGCTGGTTTCGTTCGTTTTATTTGTTGAGATCGATGCGCGTGCCGTTGACCATCACGCCGTCGTCGGTCATCAGGATCACGGAGCCCTTGTGCTCGAGGCGAATGCCTTCCGGCGCGAGCGAGATCGAGCTGTCCATCACCTTCAGCAGGATGCCGCGCTCGGCCACGTAGACCTGCGTACCGCCGCCCCCGTCCTTGGCCGGCGTCATCACCTCGACGGTGGTCGCGGTCGTGCTGCGCTTCTCGGCGATCGTCTCGGTCAGGTTGCCCTGCGGAATCTGCTTCTCCTCACTGCCCGTCGCCACCAGCACGGTACGCATCGGCCCGAGCACCTTGTGCGTCTCGTTGTTCTCGACGACGGTGTTCATGTCCTTCTGCGCATGCATGAAGAATTCCTGCATGCCGTTCGTGTCGGTCATGCGGATCTCGTTCGACCCCTGCCCCTTGTGGGTCTGGCTCTTGATCCCCATCGTCTGGCCGGCCGCACCGTGGTACGGGTTACCCTGCTCGCCGTTGAACACGCGGCCGACGATCACCGGGTTATCCGGGTCGCCCTGGTTGAACGCGACGAGCACTTCCTGCTTGATCCGCGGAATCGCGGCCGCGCCCCAGCCGTCGCCTGCCCACGGTTGAGACACCCGCACCCACATCGAGTCGGAGCCGTCCTTCTTGCCGCGCCGGTCCCACGGGAAGTGCACCTTCACCGCGCTCCCGTTGGTGTAGATTTCCTCGCCCTTGGGGCCGACGACGATCGCCGACTGCGTGCCGTGAATCACCGGCTTCGGCGTGCCGCGCGACGCGCGATACGGCACCTTCTTCGGCAGCAACGCGAAGCTGTTGCGGTACGGCAGTTTGGCGCTGTGCTGCGTGTAGTCGTTCACCGCCTCGTGACGCACCTGCAGGATCACGTATTCCTGGTTGTTCGCGAGTACCGGGTGATTCGCCACGGTGACGGCGCCGGCCGTGGTCATGCGCCACGCATAGCCGCCGCCGGTAAAGCGATGGGCCTGCGCCTCCTCGGCCTCCATCGCGAAACGGGCGTAGCGGTTGCCGTCGTCGCCATGGTCGTACAGCGACAGGTGCTCGAACCGCTCGGTCGCGTCGAGCCGCGCGTGCTTGAGGTTCTGCGGCCCGGCCTCCACCAGCATCAGCGGCGACGACGGGTTCTGGTGGTTGAAGTCGCGGAACGTGACCTTGCCGACGCCAAAGCGCCGGCCTTCGTGCAGCTGGTCGATGCCGCTGTCCTCACTCGCCTCGGTGGCCGCGAACGGCACCGTCGCGAGCCCGTCAATCGGGCGGAACAGCAGATTCGAATCGCCGATCACGAGAACGTGCCTGTCCTTCTCGTAGCGGTGCGTCCAGACCAGCCCCTCCTGCTCCATCAGCCGCGCACAGAAGTTGTAGTAGCTCTCCTGGTACATCACGACATACTCGAGCGGCTTCTCGTTCGTCCGGATATCGAACACGAAGTCGGAAAAGCCGTGCTCCTGGAAGATCTCCGTGAGGATGTCCTGCGCGGTCTTGTTCTGGAAAATCCGGCAGTCGGTCGAGCGCGTCAGGAACCAGAACCACGGCACCGCCGTCAGGTGATACTGCGTGACGTTCCCGGGATTGCCTGCCCGGTCGAACGACGCCACGTAGCCGTCGAAGTACCGGTCGTTGTCGACGGCGCCCGACGCGACGACACGCTCGAGCGTCGACAGGCGCGCCTGCTGGTCGAACCGGATCTTCACTTGCTGGCCGATCAGGTCCTCGGGGCGCAGGTCGTGGCGATGCGACAGCAGGTCGAGGTGGATCTCCGGCAACCGATTCACGTGCTCGTCGACGACGGCCGCGCTGACCAGGAGAACATCCGGGCCGAGCGGCGTATCGAGCGTCACATAGCGGTTGAGCTGGGTCAGGCGCGCGGGATTGGCGGCGCCGTTGATCGCCTCGGCGATCGCGCCGGGCGTCTTGTCCATCAGCGAGAAGCCGGTCTGCGCGAGCTGCATCGCGCGCTGGACGGTGTCGACGTGCCCGGCCAGGCCCGCGAGCGGCCCGAGGCTGCCGGCGACACTCGACGCAACCGGGCCGGCGAGCCCGCCGAGCGCGCTCAACGAGCCGAACGCACTGCCGCCCATTCCAGTGGGAATACCCCCGTTCGGAGCGAAACTCATTCTTGTTCCTTCTTGTGTTCTCAGGTTCCAGGTGCCGGCTGACCGGCCCGAAGCCCCGATAATGTAGGACAAAACCCGGACGCGTGAAAGACGCCCGCAAACGTTTCCGTTCGGGCCCTCGATAATACAAAAACGCGGACTGGCGGCTGGCCGGCCAAACGCGACTGCCCATGCCGAAGCACCGCGCCAGCTCGCGCGGAACACGACACAATCTGCATGAGACGTGTGACAGATCCGTGCGGGGCGACGCATCGCCCCCTGTCACGATGAAATTGAGCGGACTCCCGGGAAGGAACCGGGCGCACGAAGGCGCGGCGGTGCGGCGACACTCAATCGATCAACGCGTTCGATAGCGTGATTTCCGCCGCTGGCAACCGCCCGCCTCCCCGACCGAGGCAACCGCCCCGTCACCGCGGCGACACCACGATCGCCGCCCGCCGGTTCTGCGCGCGGCCTCCCGACGTCTTGTTGTCCCCGACCGGATCGCTCTTGCCCTTTCCGACGACCGCGATGCGCTTCGCATCCAGCCCGACGTCGATCAGTTCAAGGGAAACGACCTCCGCCCGCCGCCTGGACAACTCGAGGTCATACTCGTCCACGCCTTCCTCATCCGAGTAGCCATAGACCCGTACGCCGTTGATTCCGGCGGACCTGAGCGTGCGACCGATCCTTTCGACGATCCGCCGCACATCGGGCTTGAGGTTGTAGCGATCGAAATCGAACAGGATCGGCCCGGTCGAGCCGAACTCGAAACCCTGCTCGGTTTCCTGAAAGCCGGCCGACTTGAGCGCCGTGACCTGCGTCTGCGTCAACCCACGATGAAGCGGCGGCGCCTTGCAACCTCCGAGCAGCATGCACAAAAGCAGCGCGCTGCCGACGCACAAGCGCCCAATGCCCACCGGAAACATGTTGTTCATCATTGACCCCTTCGATTGCACCCGCATCGCGGGCGCTCTTTCAACCCACTGCCGCGGCCTCGCCCGCAGCGTGAAACGATGAACCTCAAGCCGCCCCCGCGACCCCTTCCGCCAGTTGCCACGAGCCTGGCCGGGCGCGCTTGGCGCGGTACATCGCGGCATCCGCCGCCCGCAGCAAGCCGCTCGCATCCGACGCGTGATCGGGATACAGCGCAACGCCGGCACTCATCATGGTGGCCACCACGCGGCCGTCGGACAGCTCGATCGACGGCGCCATGCCGGACAATATCTCGTCAGCAATACGACACACGCTACCCGCTTCGCGCACGGCCGGCAGCATCACCGCGAATTCGTCGCCGCCCAGGCGGGCGACCAGGTCGGCTTCGCGCACCTGCTTGCGCAGCCTTGACGCGATGCCGATCAGCACCGCATCGCCGGCGTCGTGGCCGAGGCAGTCGTTGATTTCCTTGAAGCGGTCGCAGTCGAGATACAGGATCGCGACCCGCTGCCCCGTTACGCCGGCTTCGCCGAGGGCGAGCGCGAGCCGCGACTCGAACTGCACGCGGTTGGGCAGCCCCGTGAGCGCATCGTGCGTCGCCTTGTGTTCGAGCGATGCGTTCTCGTCGCGCAGCGTGTTCTGCCAGTCCTCGAACTCATCGAGCAGTGCATTGAAGTCGTCGCCGAGCTGGTTGAGCTCGGCAATCGCCACGGGCTCGACCCGCTGCGCGAACGCACGCTCGCGGCGCACCGCGTGGGCCACGCCGGCCAGCGCGCGCAACGGCGAAACGATGTTGCGCAGCAGGCGCTTCGAGCTGATATAGGCGCCGATCACGCTGACGGCCAGGCAGCCGAGAATGCCGCCCACGCCGCCCAGCAGGAATCCGAAGAACTGATGGCCGCGGCCGCGCACGACGACGTGCCCGACGACGATACCGTCATGC
>NZ_CAJNKE010000443.1 GCF_905232215.1 Burkholderia sp. LMG 13014 | reverse complement strand
GCGCCCGGCTCCTCTCGCCGTTCCCGTGACGCGCCTCGCCGGCGCGCGTGCCCTCGTCCGATGAAGATTCTGTTCCATTCCCCGCACCAGGAAGCCGGCGCGTGGCGCGACGAGATCGCGCATGCGCTGCCGGAAGCCCAATTGCGCGTGTGGCAGCCGGGCGACACGGCCGCCGCCGATTACGCACTCGTCTGGCGCGCGCCGCGCGAATTCTTCAGCCCGCGCGACGGCCTGCGCGCGATCTTCAACCTCGGCGCCGGCGTCGACGCGCTGCTCGCGCTCGAGCACGCGCATCCGGGCACGCTGCCGCAGCATGTACCGCTCGTGCGGCTGGAAGATTCGGGCATGGCGCAGCAGATGATCGAATACGTGACGCACGCGGTGCTGCGCTACCTGCGCCGTTTCGACGAATACGACGCGCTGCAGCGCGAGCGCCGCTGGCGGCCGCTCGAACCGCACGCGCGCGCAAGCTTCACCGTCGCCGTGCTCGGCCTCGGCGTGCTGGGCACGCAGGTCGCGCTCGCGCTCGCCGCGCTCGGCCTGCCCGTGCGCGGCTACAGCCGCAGCGCGAAGCAGCTCGACGGCGTCACGACCTTCGCCGGCGACGGCGCGTTCGATGCGTGCATCGACGGCGCGAAGGTGCTCGTCAACCTGCTGCCGAGCACCCCCGACACCGACGGCATCCTGTCGGCGCGCACGTTCGCGCGGCTCGCGCCCGGCGCGTATGTCGTCAACGTCGCGCGCGGCGCGCATCTCGTCGAGGCCGACCTGCTCGACGCGCTTTCGAACGGCCAGGTAGCCGCCGCAACGCTCGACGTCTTCCATCGCGAGCCGCTGCCGGAAGACCATCCGTTCTGGCACACGCCGCGCATCACGATCACGCCGCACAGCTCGGCCGAAACGCTGCGCGACGAAGCCGTCGCACAGATCGCCGGCAAGATCCGCGCGCTCGAGCGCGGCGAGCGCATCGGCGGCATCGTCGACTACGCACGCGGCTACTGAACCTACAAGCAAACCAGGAGACAACCATGACGTTCCCCACCGCCGTCAAGATCGTCGAAGTCGGCCCGCGCGACGGGCTGCAGAACGAGAAGACCTTCGTACCGACCGACGTGAAGATCGCGCTCGTCGACCGGCTGTCGCACGCCGGCTTTCGCAATGTCGAAGCCGCGTCGTTCGTTTCGCCGAAATGGGTGCCGCAGATGGCCGACGGCGCCGACGTGATGGCCGGCATCGAGCGCCGCGCGGGCACCGTGTACTCGGTGCTCACGCCGAACCTGAAGGGCTTCGAGAATGCGGTCGCCGCGCGCGCCGACGAGGTCGTGATCTTTGG
Source organism: Burkholderia sp. LMG 13014 (assembly GCF_905232215.1). Taxonomy (GTDB): domain Bacteria; phylum Pseudomonadota; class Gammaproteobacteria; order Burkholderiales; family Burkholderiaceae; genus Burkholderia. The sequence continues at coordinate 3,649 of NZ_CAJNKE010000443.1, read as the reverse complement.
CGCGGCGAGCGAGGCGTTCTCGCAGCGGAACATCAACTGCAGCATCGCCGAGAGCATCGCGCGCTTCGAGCCCGTCGCGAAGGCCGCGAAGGATGCGGGCCTGCGGCTGCGCGGCAGCGTGTCGTGCACGCTCGGCTGCCCGTACCAGGGCGAGGTGCCGGTCGCATCGGTCGTCGACGTCGTTGAACGCTTCGCGGCACTCGGCTGTGACGAGATCGACATCGCCGACACGATCGGCGTCGGCACGCCGAAGCGCACGCGGGAAGTGCTGTCGGCCGTCACGCGCGTGTTCCCGCGCGAACGCCTGTCGGGCCACTTCCACGACACCTACGGCCAGGCGCTCGCGAACATCTACGCGGCGCTGTTCGAAGGGATCGAGATCTTCCACGCGTCGGTCGCGGGCCTCGGCGGCTGCCCGTACGCGAAGGGTGCGACCGGCAACGTCGCGACCGAGGACGTGCTGTACCTGATGCAGGGCCTCGGCATCGACACCGGCATCGATCTCGCGCAGGTCGTCGCCGCCGGCGACTTCATCTCGAACGCGATCGGCCGCACGAACGTGTCGCGCGCCGGTCGCGCACTGCTTGCCAAGGCGCAGAGCGCGGCGGACGCCGCGAACTGCGTGTGACCCCGGTATTCGCTGGATTCCTCAACATGACGACACCCGCTTCATTCGATTCCCTTCCCGATTCCGCACGACGCGTCGCGCTGCTGTTGCGCGAGCGCGGCCATGCGAAAGGCATCGTGATGCTCGCCGAAACCGGCAAGACTTCCGCCGAGGCCGCGGCCGGGCTCGGCTGCTCGGTCGCGCAGATCGCGAAGTCGATCCTGTTTCGCCGCCAGTCGGACGGCGCGCCGGTACTCGTGGTCGCGAGCGGCGTCAATCGCGTCGACGAGAAGAAGGTCGCCGCGCAGGTCGGCGCGGTCGGCCGCGCGGACGCGAAGTTCGTGCGCGACAACACCGGCTATGCGATCGGCGGCGTCTGCCCGATCGGCCATCTCGTCGACCCCGTCACGCTGATCGACGCCGACCTGCTCGAACTGGACAGCCTGTGGGCAGCCGCCGGCCATCCGCACGCGGTGTTCAACCTGTCGCCGAACGAACTCGTGTCGCTGACGGGCGCGCCGGTCGCGGACGTCGCGTTGCGGGAAACCGTATGAGCGACGTGCCGGTGATGGTGCCGGTCGGCACGGTCGCGTCGCCGTGCACCGACGTCTGCCGGATCGATCCGCGCACCGACTGGTGCGCGGGTTGCCTGCGCACGCGCGACGAAATCAAGGGATGGCGCACGTCGGACGACGATGCGCGACGCGCGCTGCTCGCGCGGCTCGATGCGCGGCGGCGGCTGATTGCGGGGAGCGGCGCATGAAGATCTTCGAGCGCGTTCGAGGATAAGCGGATGACCGGCGCTCACGAACGGATCACCCGGCACCTCGCCGTTCTCGAAGGGCTCGACATCGGCGGCATCAATCGTGCAGCCGACATGCTTATGATCCAGTTCGGCCCGATGCGGCAAACCACCACGCGAAAGGGTACGGTGAAATGGGTGGGCGCCTGGGCGCTGCACGTTCAATGCGATTGGCAAATCCGGTCGGAAAGCGACATCGTCGCGACCCAGGACGATCTTTCCGGGTCCGACGACAAGGCACGCCACACCGTGGAGCGTCTCGATGCGTTATTGATCAAGCACGGCCCAATGACCGTTGCGCGTGCACTGGGCAGTGAATCGGGACAAGCATCGATTACGTTGTCCACCGGGCTGAGCCTCGTCGTCACGCCGACGGGCGCGGCACACGAAGAGGACTGGCGACTCTTTGCACCGAGCGTCGACGGTCCGCACTTCGTGATCGAGGGTGGCCGGATCGAGCCCGATTCGCCCGCATGAAACGGGCCGGCATCGAACGGGCCGCTCAAGGCCGTTGCCCGAGCCACGCATAAAAAAAAGCCGTTCAGCCTGGCGGGCGAACGGCATGAGATCGGAATCCTGTGAACGTGATCAACGTCACAGCCCGCATCATACGAGCGACGCGGCCGCATCGCATCGGGTGTTTCCCTACAACTTCTTACAGCGTCTTTCGCGCGTGCGCGCGCACCGCTTTCGCTCGCCAACTGCGCGCCATCCGCTCGCAATACGCGTTCCTGACATTCGCATTCGACGCGCCGCGGCGGTGCCCCGCGGCGGCGCCGAATCGTACGACCGTTTCAGTTGCCGACTGCCGCGCGACGCGCGGGCACGATGCGCCAGCCAAGATTCACGCCGGCCGCCGCGAGCAGGATCAGCAGCGCGCCGACCACCTGCGTCCACGCGAGCGTCTGCCCGAAAGCAACGTGGTCGACGACGATCGCGACGACCGGATAGACGAACGACAGCGCACCGGTCATCGCGGTCGGCAGCTTCTGGATCGCGCCGTACAGCAGCACATACATCAAGCCCGTGTTCACGACGCCGAGCACGACGAGGTCGAGCCACTGCCCGGCGGTCGCCGGCAGCGTGCCGAAGTGCGCGAACGGCGCGAGCAGCAGGACACCGAGGCCCGCCTGCAGCAGCGCGAGCAGGTGCGGCGGCGTGCCCTTCAGGTGCTTCGTGACGATCGACGAGATCGCGTATAGAAAGGCAGCCCCGAGCGACAGCGCGACGCCTTCCAGATATTCGCCCGGCACCGCAAGCACGGCCGGCTCGACGCGCACCACGGCGACGAGCCCGACGAAGGCGAGCGCGAGCCACGCAACCGTCGACGCGGTGATCCGCTCGCGGAACACGATCGCGCCGAGCGCGACGAGCATGAACGGCTGCGTGTTGTAGACGGCGGTCGCCATCGAGATCGAAGCACGCGAATAGGCGGCGAACAGCAGCAGCCAGTTCGCGACGATCGCGACGCTGCCGAGCGTCGCCAGCGCGATCATCCGCGGCGAGAACAGCGCGCGGCGCAGGAAGCCGAACGCCGCGCAGACGATCGCGAGCGTCGCGGCACCGAACAGGCAGCGGAAGAACACGACGTTCGTCAGCGGCTGCTGCGACGACATCACGAGCCAGCCAATCGTGCCGGACATCATCATCGCGACGACCATCTCGGCGGCGCCGCGGCGAATTTCATTCGAAGCCATCGTGAACTCCGTTCAGAAGAGTGGATGACTTCGATTCTAGAAACTTGCTTTCGCGACAACCACGGCTAAACTGAAGTGAATCAACCGATTTACCTTCGAAAGCAAAGCGATCATGCCGAAACGCCTTTCCCCGCCCGCCGTCGCATCGCTCGACGCGACCGACCGCGCGATCCTCGCGGCGCTGGCCGACGACGCGCGCATCGCGACCAGCGAACTCGCCCGGCAGATCGGGCTGTCGGCGCCCGCGACCGCCGACCGCGTGCGGCGGCTCGAAGCGCAAGGCGTGATTGCCGCGTTCACCGTCGAGCTCGACCCGCGCGCGCTCGGCTACACGCTGCAGGCGATCGTCCGCGTGAAGCCGCTGCCCGGCCAATTGCATCTCGTCGAAGAGATGCTGCGGCGGATTCCCGAATTCGTCGAATGCGACAAGGTCACCGGCGACGACTGCTTCATCTGCCGGCTCTACCTGCGCACGATCGCGCACCTCGACGACATCCTGTCGAAAGTGACGGAGCGCGCCGAGACGAGCACCGCGATCGTGAA
>NZ_CAJNKE010000442.1 GCF_905232215.1 Burkholderia sp. LMG 13014 | reverse complement strand
GTTCAGCCTGACCGACGCGCAGCTGTCCGACTTGTCGCAGCGTCATTTCGTCGGCCTCGACAACTATATCGGCGCAGCGGGCGTGCTGCGCGATCCGGCCTGGTGGCAGGCCGTCGGCAATACCGTTCTGTTCGCCGTCGTGTCGGTGGTGCTCGAGACGGGCACCGGCCTCGGCGTCGCGCTGCTGCTCGACGTGCCGTCGCGGCTGCGTACGCTGCTGCGTGCGGCCGTGCTCGTGCCGTGGGCGATCCCGACCGTCGTCTCGGCGAAGATCTGGAGCTGGATGCTCAACGACCAGTTCGGGATCGTCAACGCGATGCTGATGTCGATCGGCGCGATCCATGAGCCGCTCGCGTTCACCGCCGATGCGCAGCTCGTATTCCCGACCATCGTGCTCGTCGACGTGTGGAAGACCACGCCGTTCATGGCGCTGCTGATGCTCGCCGCGCTGCAGACCGTGCCGCGCGATTGCTACGAGGCCGCGCGCGTCGACGGCGTGCCGCGCTGGCGCGTGTTTCGGTCGGTGACGCTGCCGCTCATCCTGCCCGGCGTGCTGGTCGCGATGATCTTCCGCTCGCTCGACGCGTTGCGCGTGTTCGACCTGATCTACGTGATGACGTCGAACAGCCGGATCACGAAAAGCATGTCGGTCTATGTGCGCGAGCAGTTGATCGATTTCCAGCAGGTCGGGTTCGGGTCGGCGTCGGCGATGCTGCTGTTCGCCACGATCGTGCTGTTCACCATCGGCTACATGGCGGTCAGCCGCCGCCGGATGCAGGAGGCATGACATGAAGAAGCATCCGCTCGATATCGCGATTCACGGGCTGCTGTCGGCACTCGTGCTGGTGATCGCGCTGTTCCCGTTCATCTACATGATCGGCACGTCGATCAAGCACGGCGACGCGTTGTTCGATACATCGCTCTTCCCGGCGAGCCCGTCGCTCGACAACTATCGCCAGCTGTTTCGCGGCCAGCCGTTCGGCGCGTACCTGCTGAACTCGGCGCTCGTCGCGGGCGGGGCGGTCGCGCTGTCGCTCGCGGTGTCGGTGCTCGCCGCTTATGCGCTCGGCCGCGTGTCGTTCCGCGGGCGCGGGGTGCTGATGATGTGCATTCTCGGCGTGTCGATGTTTCCGCAGGTCGCGATCCTGTCGGGCCTGTTTGAGCTGGTCCGCGCGCTCGGCCTGTACGACCACCTTGGCGCGCTCGTGCTGTCCGATCTGATCTTCACGCTGCCGTTCACGATCTGGATTCTCGTCACGTTCATGCGCGAGTTGCCGCGCGAGCTGGAGGAGGCGGCGCTCGTCGACGGCGTCGGCGTGTTCACGCTGATCTTCCGGATCTTCCTGCCGCTGCTGCGGCCGGCGCTGGCGGCGACGTCGCTGCTCGCGTTCGTGTCGGCATGGAACGAGTTCCTGTTCGCGCTGACCTTCATGATCTCGTCGGAGCAGCGCACGGTACCCGTCGCGATCACGATGATCTCGGGCGCGAGCAGCTACGAATTGCCATGGGGAACCATCATGGCGGCGTCGGTCATCGTCACGGTGCCGCTCGTGCTGCTGGTGCTGGTGTTTCAGCGGCACATCGTCTCCGGCCTGACTGCCGGCGCGGTCAAGGGTTGACGCGTATCGACCCGATCAGGATCAAGAGGGAAAACATGAGTCAGATCAAGTTGAACGGCCTCCACAAGCAATTCGGCACGGCCCCCATTCTCAGCGACGTGAATCTCACGGTCGAGCCGGGCGAGTTCTGCGTGTTCATCGGCCCGTCGGGCTGCGGCAAGTCGACACTGCTGCGGATCGTCGCCGGCCTCGAGGAACAAAGCGCGGGCGACGTGTGGATCGATGGCCGCTGTGTCAACACGTTCGCGCCTGCGCAGCGGGATATCGCGATGGTGTTCCAGAGCTATGCGCTCTATCCGCACATGTCCGTCTACGAAAACATGGCGTTCGGCCTGCGTCATCTCCGCTTGCCGAAGGACGAGATCGACCGGCGGGTGCGGCTCGCGTCCGAGTCGCTGCGCCTCGGCGAGCTGCTCGAACGCAAACCCGGCGCACTGTCCGGCGGCCAGCGGCAGCGCGTCGCGATCGGTCGCGCGATCGTCCGAAAGCCGAAAGTGTTCCTGTTCGACGAACCGCTGTCGAACCTCGATGCGGCGCTGCGCGTGAAAACGCGCGTCGAGATCGCGAAGCTGCACCGCAGCCTCGACAGCACCAGCATGATCTACGTGACACACGACCAGGTCGAGGCGATGACGCTCGCCGACAAGATCGTGCTGCTGCGGCCGCTCGAAGGACGCAGCGGGATCCCGAGCATCGCACAGATCGGCACGCCGCTCGATCTGTATCACCGTCCGGCGAGCCAGTTCGTCGCCGGTTTCATCGGCTCGCCCGCGATGAACTTCCTGCCGGCAAGCATTGCGGCGGCAGGCAGTACCGAGGTTCGCGCGCTGGCACGCAACTACCCGCTCGTCGCCAGCGTGTCCGGCGACGGCCTCGAGGCGGGCACCGGCGTGACGCTCGGCATCCGCCCCGAACACGTGCGGGTTGGCACCGGTGCAGTGACGGGTCAGGTCGCGCACGTCGAGCAGATGGGTGAACACACCTATCTGTATCTCGACACACCGCTGTGCGGCCAGCCTATCGTTGCGAAGACCGATGCCGGCGGCGCGCGGATGGGTGACCGCCTGCGCATCGATCTGCCGGCCGGCGCGTTGCATCTGTTTCATCCGGACGGCCGCGCGGCGGCGCGTACGCCGCGCGAGCCTGCCGCGCCGGTGCTCGCGATCGCCTGAGCGGCACGCGGCGAATTCCGCCACAGGTTTCAGGCGGCCACGGCGCATGGCCGCTGTCGAATTGGCGCCAACTCATCGATAAAGGATAGTCATGCTAAACAAGAAGCTTTCAGTGATCGTGTGGAACGAGTTCGAGCACGAACGGGAAAACGCGGGAGTCCGCGCGATCTACCCCGACGGCCTGCACCAGGTGATCGCGATGGCACTCGCCGAGACGCCGGCGCTCGGACACGGCGCGTTGCCGCTCGAGATCGGCACCGCGACGCTCGACCAGCCTGAGCACGGACTCAGCGAAGCGCGGCTCGCCGCGTGCGATGTGTTGATCTGGTGGGGGCACAAGGCGCACGCGAAGGTCTCCGACGAGATCGTCGAGCGCGTGCAGCGACGCGTGCTCGAAGGAATGGGCCTGATCGTGCTGCATTCAGGGCACTTCTCGAAGATCTTCCGCCGCCTGCTCGGCACGAACTGTTCGCTGAAGTGGCGCGAAGCGGCCGAGAAAGAGCGGCTGTGGGTCGTCGAACCGTCGCATCCGATCGCGGCCGGCCTCGGCGAGTATTTCGAACTGCCGCACGAGGAGATGTACGGCGAGCGCTTCGACATCCCGCAACCGGACAGCACCGTGTTCATCTCGTGGTTCGAGGGCGGCGAAGTGTTCCGTTCGGGCTGTTGCTGGGAGCGCGGCCACGGCCGGATCTTCTATTTCCGCCCCGGGCACGAAGCCTACCCGACCTATCACGACCGAAACGTGCAGCGCGTGATCGCGAACGCGGTGCAGTGGGCCGCACCGCGCGTGACCCTCGCCGACCGCTGCCCCAACTCGCCGCCGCTCGAGACGCTCAGCGAGAAGAGCAAGCAGTTTGCGCACGTCGGCATCCAGCAAAGCGCAGGAGACCTCGCATGAACGACGATTACAAGGTCGAGCTGCCGGAAGCGGCGGCGATCGCACGCGGCCGGCGTCTGCGCGTCGGCGTGATCGGGCTCGGGATCGGCCGCAAGCATATCGAAGGCTGGCGCGAGCATCCCGATGTCGACGTGGTCGCGATTGCCGATCCCGACGAGAAGCGGCTCGCGAAGGTCGGCGACACGTTCGGCATCGATGCACGCTACGCGTCGGCCGACGCGATGCTGGCAGCCGGAAAGCTCGACATCGTCAGCGTGTGCACGCCGAACAAATTCCATCGCGAGCTGACGCTCGCCGCGTTCGACGCCGGCTGCCACGTGCTGTGCGAGAAGCCGATGGCGCTGAACGCGGACGAGGGGCGCGAGATGCTGATCGCCGCGCAGCGCGCCGGCAAGCGGCTGATGATCAATTTCTCATACCGCTTCAGCGCTCAGTCGCGCGCGCTGAAGGCACAGGTCGAAAGCGGTCTGTTCGGCGATTTCTATTTCGGACGGACGGTCTGGCATCGCCGCCGCGGGATGCCCGGTTTTGGTGGCTGGTTCGGCACGAAGGCGCTGGCGGGCGGCGGGCCGCTGATCGATCTCGGCGTGCATCGCCTCGATCTCGCGCTGTGGCTGATGGGCTATCCGAAGCCCGTGTGGGTGATGGGCAGCACCTACGATCCGATCGCGCGCGAACTGGCCGCCCGCGCGGGCAAGACGTTCGACGTCGAGGATCTCGCGGCCGCGCTGATTCGTTTCGACAACGGCGCGACGCTCGCGCTCGAGGCGTCATGGGCAACCAACATCCAGGAAGCGGAGCTGATGGAAACCCGCCTCCTCGGCACGCGTGCCGGGTTGCTGCAGAAGAACCTGAACGAGGGCTACACGTTCGATGCGCACGTGTTCATCGAGCAGAACGGCGCGCAATTCGACATGCGCTTGAATCCGCCCGCGGAAGGCGCTCATTCGGCGATGTACGACTACGCGGAAGCGATTCTGTGCGACGTTCCGCATCCCGCACCCGGCGAGGAAGGGCTGATCGTGATGGAAATTCTCGACGCGATCTATGCGAGCGCGGCGGCGGGCGAGCCGATCCGCATTCACGCACCGGGACCGGCGGCCGCTGACGTGCCGCCGGCGCTCGATCTTGACTCGCCGGCTGAAGTCGCGGGCTGAGTTCGTGCGGGGCCGGCGCGCGGATCGTCCAGCGCGCCGGCCGGTCGGCAACATCGCGGACGACGCAGCACACATACCTATTCGATGACGCCGCGCATCGCACGCGGCGCACTGACAACGTTTGGAGACACGTTCATGATCGACGAA
>NZ_CAJNKE010000441.1 GCF_905232215.1 Burkholderia sp. LMG 13014 | reverse complement strand
CGGCGGCGCCGGTGTGTTCTGCGCGTAGCGCTGGAAGATCGCATCGCTGTTGTCGCCGGTGGCGGGTGGCGGCGGGGGCGTGCCCGGGCCGGCCAGCGCGGTCGGCGGCTGCATCTGCTGTGCGCGCGCGGTGTCGTTGAGCGCCTGTTCCTTGCGTTCCGTCTGCGCGATCAGGTCGGTCAGCGGATCGGGCGCGACGGCCGGATACAGATCGAACACGAGCCGGTACTTGTAGGCGCCGACCGGCGGCAGCGTGAACACCTGCGGTTTCACCGAACCTTTCAGGTCGAACACCATCCGCACGACGTGCGGCTGATACTGGCCGACGCGCACCGACTGGATCTGCGGATCGTTCGGCGCGATCTTCGACACGAGGTCGCGCAGCGCCTGGTCGAGATCGAGGCCGGTCAGGTCGACGACGAGGCGGTCGGGACCCTGCAGCAGCTGTTGGGTATTCTGCAGCGGCTGGTCGGATTCGATCGTGACGCGCGTGTAATCGCGTGCGGGCCACACACGCACGCCGAGCACCGACGATGCGTGCGCGAGCCGCGGCGCGACGAGACCGAGCACCAGCGTCGACGCGCCCGCGCACAGGATCTGACGGCGCCGCCAGTTGTGCGTCGCGGTAGCCGCCGATTCGATCGAGCGGAACGGTTTGATCAACATCTTTCGAGACATGCCTTTCCTGAAGCGCTGTACGCCCGGACGGTGAGGGCGCGGCCGTCGCCATCCACGTCGAGCGAGAAAACCAGATCGGGTACGCCGAGCAGCGTACCCGCCTGTTGTGGCCATTCGACGAGGCAGATCGCGCTGGAATTGAAATATTCGCGAAAGCCTGCGTCGGACCATTCGGCCGGATCGTTGAAACGATACAGATCGAAGTGATAGACCTCGAGTTCCCCATCGTTGCGTTCGAGTGCGTACGGCTCGACGAGCGTATAGGTCGGACTGCGCACGCGACCCGTGTGGCCGAGGCCCCGCAGGATCGCGCGTACGAGGGACGTCTTGCCCGCGCCGAGATCGCCGACCAGCTGGATCTGCAGCCCGTCGAACGCATGCGCGCGGGCGAGTTCGACGCGTGCCGCGTCGAGCGCGTGCGCGAAGCGGGTGCCGAAAGCCTCGGTCGCCGCTTCGTCGGCGAGCGCGATCACGCGCTGCTCGAGCGGGGCGGGCAAACTGACGGCATGAGGCGGGTGGCTGGACGTGGCTGACATTCTCGTAAAATAGTGCGATGAACCGATTACCGGAACTCGCCGCATCCGACAGGCCTTCGACTCGTGACGAAGGCGCGGCATCGTGCGCGCTCGACGATGCGGCGTTGACTGCGCTCGCCGCGCGCATCAGGGCGTGGGGGCGCGAATTGGGTTTCGGGGCGATCGGCATCAGCGATACCGATCTCTCGGATGCCGAAGCAGGCCTCGCCGCCTGGCTGGAAGCCGGATACCACGGCGAAATGGATTATATGGCGAAACATGGGATGAAACGCGCGCGTCCGGCCGAACTTGTGGCCGGTACGCGACGCGTGATTTCCGTGCGGCTCGCCTATTTGCCGGCCGAAACGCTCGCCGGCGACGCACCGGGCGAGCCCGCCGGCGCGCTGGTGCCGCATGACTGGCGCGCGCGTGAGCGGGCCCGGCTCGACGATCCGCAGGCAGCCGTCGTGTCGATCTACGCCCGCGGCCGCGACTATCACAAGGTGCTGCGCAACCGGCTGCAGACGCTCGCCGAGCGTATCGAGCAAGAGATCGGCGCGTTCGGCTACCGCGTGTTCACCGATTCGGCGCCCGTGCTCGAGGTCGAGCTTGCGCAGAAGGCCGGCGTCGGCTGGCGCGGCAAGCACACACTGCTGCTGCAGCGTGATGCGGGCTCGCTGTTCTTCCTCGGCGAGATCTACGTCGACGTTCCGCTGCCGGCCGACGCGCACACGTCGCCCGACACCGCGCCCGAGACACCTGGCGCACACTGCGGCAGCTGCACGCGCTGCATCGGCGCGTGCCCGACCGGCGCGATCGTCGAGCCGTACCGCGTCGACGCGCGCCGCTGCATCTCGTACCTGACGATCGAACTGAAAGGCAGCATCCCCGAACCGCTGCGGCCGATGATCGGCAATCGCGTGTACGGCTGCGACGATTGCCAGCTCGTGTGCCCGTGGAACAAGTTCGCGCAGGCCGCGCCCGTCGCCGATTTCGACGTGCGGCACGGCCTCGATCGCGCGACGCTCGTCGAGCTGTTTGCGTGGGATGCGGACACGTTCGATACGCGGATGCAGGGCAGTGCGATCCGGCGCATCGGCTACGAAAGCTGGCTGCGCAATCTCGCGGTCGGGCTCGGCAATGCGCTGCGCGCGGACCCGGGCCGGCTCACGCCGCCCGCGCGCGACGCGATCGTCGCCGCGTTGCGCGCGCGGGCCGATGATCCGTCGCCGGTCGTGCGCGAGCATGTGGAATGGGCGCTGCGGGCCGCGTGAAGGCGGCGTAAAGTGTCGTCGGCGCGCGGCGGTGCCGCGCGCATCCATCGGTCAGGAGAGGGCCATGTTCAATGCAGTCATCGACGCACCGTTCGGCAAGGTCGGCATCCGCACGGACGCCGCGGTGGTGCGCGAGATCGTCTACCTGCCCGAATCGGTGAAGTCGGTCGAGCCGGATTCGCCGCTCGCGACGCGCGCGGTCAAGCAGATCGAACGTTATTTCGAGCGCGCGTCGGCGCGCTTCGACCTGCCGCTCGCCGAAGTCGGCAGCGCGTTCCAGCATCGCGTGTGGGACGTGATCAGCGATATCCCGCCCGGCACGGTGCTGACCTACGGCCAGGTCGCGAAGCGGATCGGCAGCGCGCCGCGCGCGGTCGGCCAGGCGTGCGGCGCGAACTACTTCCCGCTCGTGATCCCGTGCCATCGCGTCGTCGCGGCGGGCGGCCTCGGCGGCTTCGCGAACCACGACGACAACGGCTATTACCAGAAAGTGAAGCGCTGGCTGCTGGCGCACGAGGGCGTGCCGTACTGATGAGTGAACCGCTGATTTCCCCCGAAGCCGACGGCGATGCTGCCGCGGCGTCCCCTGCGCTGCTGGCGAGCCGAGCGTCGATCGACGTGTTTTGCGATGCGCTGTGGCTCGAGCACGGGCTCGCGCGCAACACGCTCGACGCGTACCGGCGCGATCTGGTGCTGTTTTCCCAATGGCTGGCTGAGACGCACGACACGCCGCTCGATTCGGTCGACGAAACGATGGTGACGGGCTACATCGCCGCGCGCAGCGACGGCAAGGCGACGTCGTCGAACCGGCGGTTGTCCGTGTTCCGGCGCTATTACGGCTGGGCCGTGCGCGAGCATCGCGCGAGCGCCGACCCGACGTTGCGGATCACGTCCGCGAAACAGGCCGCCCGGTTTCCGTCGACGTTGTCGGAGGCGCAGGTCGAGGCGTTGCTCGGCGCGCCCGACATCGACACGCCGCTCGGCCTGCGCGATCGCACGATGCTCGAGCTGATGTATGCGAGCGGGCTGCGCGTGAGCGAGCTCGTGATGCTGAAGACCGTCGAGGTCGGGCTCAACGAGGGCGTCGTGCGCGTGATGGGCAAGGGCTCGAAGGAGCGGCTCGTGCCGTTCGGCGAAGTCGCGCACGGCTGGATCGAGCGCTATCTGCGCAATGCGCGGCCGGCGCTGCTCGGCGCGCGCGCGGCCGACGCGCTGTTCGTGACCGCACGCGGCGACGGGATGACGCGCCAGCAGTTCTGGAACATCATCAAGCGCCACGCGCAGCACGCGGACGTGCGCGCGCACCTGTCGCCGCACACGCTGCGGCATGCGTTTGCGACCCACCTGCTGAACCACGGCGCCGACCTGCGCGTCGTGCAGTTGCTGCTCGGCCACAGCGACATCTCGACCACGCAGATCTATACGCACGTCGCGCGCGAGCGGCTGAAGACGCTGCACGCGGAACACCACCCGCGCGGTTAGCGCACGTTTCGCGGCGCGGGCGCTGGCGGGCGCGCCGGCCCGCCTGCCTCAGACCAGCTCGCGCAGCTTGTGTTTCAGCACCTTGCCCGTCGACGCGGCCGGCAGCGCGTCGAGCACGCGCAGGTGCGCGGGGCGTTTGTAAGGCGCGAGCCGTTCCGCACACCATGCGTGCAACGCCGCTTCGTCCGCCGTCGCACCGGGCACCAGTTCGACGAACGCGAGCACTTCCTCGTTGCCTTCGACCGCGCGGCCGATGACGGCCGCCTGCACGACGTCCGGATGCGCGTTCAGCACCTGCTCGACTTCGACCGGATAGACGTTGAAGCCCGACCGGATGATCAGCTCCTTGCTGCGGCCCGCGATCGTGACCGCGCCGTCCGCCTCCTGCCGCGCGAGATCGCCGGTGCTCAGCCAGCCGTCCGGCGACACGGCCGCGCGCGTGGCATCTGCGTTGCGGTAGTAGCCGAGCATCACGTTCGGCCCACGCACACGGATCTCGCCGACTTCACCCGGTGGCACGTCGGTGCCGTCCGGCGCGACGATCCGCATCTCCACCCCGGGAATCGGCACGCCGACCGAGCTGTCGGTGCGTGGCGCGTCGAGCGGCGTCTGCGTGATCGTCGGGCTGCTTTCGGTCATCCCGTAGCCGTTGTGCAGCGGCACGCCGTACAGGCGCTCGACGCGTGCCTTCAGGTTCGCGTCGAGCGGCGAGCCGCCCGAATACGCGAAGCGCAGGCGCGGTGCGCGCCATGCGTGGCCGTGCGTGTGCAGGTGTTCGAGCAGCTTCGCGTGCATCGCGGGCACGCCCTGGAAGATCGTGACGCCTTCGTCGGCGAGGGCGACGCGCACGGCTTCCGGCGAGAAGCGCGGGACGAGCCGCAGCGTCGCGCCCGCGTACAGGCTGCCGAGGCAGACCGACGCGAGCCCGTACACGTGCGACACGGGCAGCACCGTGTAGACGACGTCGTCGGGCGACACGCGACGCAGCGTGCTCGATGTCGCCGCGATGAACAGCAGGTTGCGATGCGACAGCATCACGCCTTTCGGCGTGCCGGTCGTGC
>NZ_CAJNKE010000440.1 GCF_905232215.1 Burkholderia sp. LMG 13014 | reverse complement strand
GCGTCGCCGCGCTGACGGCGAAGAGCCACATCTGGACGTCGGGTACGCACACCGTGCTGAGCGCCGGACGCGACGTGCAGGTCACGGTTCAGGGCAAGTCGAGCGTCGTGGCGAAGGAAGGGATCGCGCTGTACGCACATGGCACGTCCGGCGGCGATCGTCCGGTGCCGGCCACGGGCATCACGCTGCATGCGGCGACGGGCGCCGTCACCGTGCAGGCGCAGAACGGCGGGACGCTCGACGCGAATGCGCAACGCGCGGTCACGGTGTCGAGCGCGCAGGCGAGCGTGGCACTGCAGTCGCCGAAACGGCTGCTGCTGACAGCAGCCAACGCGTTCCTCAAGATGGAAGGCAACGACATCGTGATCGGCGCGCCGGGCAAGGCGACGTTCCATGCCGCGCAGCACACGCTGACCGGCCCGCGTTCCGCGAACGTGCAGTTGCCGTCGATGAACAAGCCCGCATGCGTGGAGTGCATGCGGGATCTCGCGCATCGCCACGAAGCGATCGCCACGCGCGGGTGATGGCGATGACTACGCTGGTTCAGACATGGGAAACGGCGGGTGCCGGCGAGCAGGCGGCGTTTCCCGATACACATCGCTATCTGTTGACCGATGCATCGCAACTGCCGATCAATGCGGCGCCGTGGCGCGACCTGATCGCGCAAGGGCAGGTTCGCAACGTGCTGGACGGCCAGCCCGAGGCGAGCGATCCGGAAGTCTGCGCGCTGTTGTGCGACTATCGTGCGCCGCATGTTCCGGCGCTGCTTGAACGGCACCTCGCGCGGCGGCCATTCGCGTTTCTGTCGCTGGTCAGCGTCTATCCGCTCGACGAGCTGGCGGCGAAACTCGGCGTCCGGACGCGCGTGATGCTGCCCGACGATCGTGACGGCCTGCTGCGGTTCTACGACGCGGCCGTGTTCCAGACGCTGGCGGGGGCGCTGTCGGAATCGCGCTATCAGGCGTTGCTGTCGCCATGCGTATCGTGGACCTATGTCGGTCGCGATGGTGTGATCGGTACGGCACGGCATCCGCGCCGGCATGAACGGATTTTCTATGCACGGGTGGATGCGCGCGAGCTCGACGCGTTGCGCCGCGACAGCCGGCCGGACGCCGTGATCGCCGAACTGCGGCGCAACGGCCGGATCGCCGTCGATGCCGATCCGTTCGAAACGTATGCGGGCATGCGCAATCTGTTCGGCATACTGGACGCACAGGGGCTGCAGGACGAGCGGCTGGCGTACCGGATCGCCGCGACGCTGGCGATGGTCGGCCATGTCCAACTCGGCGATACGATCGTCGCCGAGTGTATCGAGGCGCATCGGAACGATCACGATGCGTTGTGCGACGCGTTGCTCGATCGTCTGATCGAACATGACGACGCACGGGTTGAAGAGCCGGAACAGGAGGCGCGGCGATGAGCGTGCGGACCCTGTTCTCGTTCAGCGGCCGTGCCGGACGCATGCAGTGGTGGGGCGTGACCGTGCCGCTGCTGATCGCCGCTTCGGCGATCGATGCACTGGCCGATCTGCCGTTCGCGCAGCGCATGACGCCGGTCGTCGATGTCGCTGGCTGGGCATTCGCGATCGTGATGGTCTGGATGCTCGTGGCGGTATCGGTCAGGCGCTGGCACGACCTCGGCAAGTCCGGGTGGTGGACGCTCCTTCATGCCGTTCCGATCGGCGGCGCGTTCGTCGCCATTGCGATGAACGGGTTCTATCGCGGGGACGGCGCACGCAACCGGTTCGGTCCGCCATGGCCGGAAGCAAGCAACAACGACGCAAGTTTGTGAGGATATCGATGAAATTCAGGGCAGGGATGCATGGTTTGGCGCTCGTCGGGCTGGGTGTGCTCGCGGCATGCGGCAAGCACGGTGTCGATGCGTCGGCGGAGCCGCACAACGTGTGCGTCACCGGATACAACGAGTACGGCCGCAAGCTTCACGAGTTCTGGCTCGACAACGAGCACAAGTCGGGATGCTTCGGCAATCCGTCGGCACGGGAAGACGGCGAGGCCTTCGGCGGCGGCGGCGGATTCGCGTGCGGCTGCAAGGTGACGCCGGGGCAGAAGGTGAAGCTGTTCTGGGAGTTCGCGCAGCCGCTGGACGACATTCAGCGCGGCATTCAACCGGAACGCAAGACGATCGACGTGACGATCCCGCAGCCGGAATCGTCGACGTCGCGCTATCTGCGCGTGTATTTCCGCAAGAACGGCACCGCCGAGCTGCAGTGGGTCGACGACATGAACGCGCCCGAGCTCAAGCCGACTCAGGAGAAGTGAGCGCCATGGCCGAAATCAACCTGAAGAAGGATGCCGCAAGCGCGGAGACGGATCGCGTCAAGGCGGAAGCCGAGCAGATGTGTCCCGCGTGCGAGCACATGCTGTGGGTCAGCTTCTATTTCGACGGATTCGGTTTCGGCGACAAGGAAGGACCGCGAACCAACATCCTGAAGCTGTTCAATGCCGCATACGACAAGAAGAACAAGAACATGCGGCGCTTCTACTATCCGGGGCTCGGCGCCGACTTCGACCCCGAAGCCGGCGTGCTGCGCCAGGTCCTGAAGGACAAGGCGCTGGATACCGCCGGCGAAAAGGCTGGCGACAAGCTCAAGGACGCGACCATCGGCAAGGCCAAGGAAAAGGCGCAGAAGGCCACCGAGGACGCGTGGAAGCAGAGCGGCAAGATCGGGAATCCGACGTTGGGCAACCGCGTGAGCGACACGTTCGATACGCTGGTCGGCAAGGCGAAGGGCAGCATGGGCGACGCGCGCAAGCGGGTCGAGCGCGCGATCGAGCGGCCGGGTTCGGAAAAGAACCGCGCGTTGCGCTACCTGAAGCGCGAATGGAGAGGGTTCTGGCGCGATGTCGTCAAGTATCCGTACCGGATTCCGAAGACCGTGCTGAAGGAGGTCGGCAAGGAAACGCTCGGTGCGCTGGCCGAGTCGTTCCAGCTCTCGCGCGACACGAAGCTTGGCGCCGCCCTGTTCAATACGGGCGTCGATACGCGCCTGAAGGCGGCGGACGAGGATTTCAAGGCGGCCGTGGCCGGCACGAAGCAAGCGGGAACGATCAACAAGATTCACATCGCGATCTTCGGGTACGACATGGGCGGCGGCCTCGCGCTGGCCTTTGCCAAGCAGCTGCTCGACGAAACCTGCAAGGGCGGGAAATACGACGGCGTGGCGGTCAAGATCAAGTTCATGGGACTGTTCGACTGCGTGACGAACCGCTTCGACGACAACCTGCTGACGGGCTACATTCCGTTGAGCAATGCGGTGTCGTCGGATCTGATCCTGTCGCCGGACATCGAGAAATGCGTGCACTACGCGGCCGCGCATGAACTGCGCGTGTACAAGCCGCTGACGATGCTGGGCGTCGATCCGGCAGACATGCGCGGCCGGCGGCAGGAGCGGCTCTTCCCGGGCGCGCAGGTCGATGTCGGCGGCGGGGCGATCGAAGGCGAGGACGGCATTTCCGACAAGCTCGCGCGCCTGCCGCTCGAGATGATGTACCACCGCGCATACGGCGCCGGGATTCCGATGCCGAGCCTGACTGCGCTGGCGAAGGAGGACGGTGCGCTGTATCAGCAGGTGGTCGCGCCGCAGGAGGTCCAGGGCTTCCAGCTCGACTACCGGATCGCCGTCAAGAAGCTGGTGTCGACGACGCGCGAGATTCCGCCGCTGTCACCGCTGGGCGCGGGCATCGGCTATCCGTCGGCGGCGCGCAAGCCGTCGACCGGGCCGCTCGATTTCCTCAATCCGAAGCCGGTGCCCGACATGACGGACGGTTGCCGCGTGCCTGACACGACGCCGCCGCGCCCGGTCGTCGTGACCGACCTGCCGAAAGACATCCAGGGTGAGCTCAAGGGCCACATGGTCGTGTATATCCAGTGGCTGCGCATGTGGTACGACCGCGCGGAAAACCGCACGGCCGCGGAGCAGCGCAAGCCGGGCTGGCTGGGCGGCGCGGCCAACCCGCTGGCGTACGGTCGTTACGAGAAGCTGGTGCGCGAAATCGACTACCAGAAGCAGCACGGTACGCGGCCGATGTCCGGTTTCGATCAGAAGCAGGCGATGAAACAGCTCGGCGGCGAGCTGCCGGCGTCGATGTTCAACACCGATCCCCAGGCGCAGGCGCTGTTCTGGTTGTGGAACAATCCTGGCCAGCGCCTGCCGCAAGTCGAAGCGATGTATCCGCTGTTCGTGAAGCACGTGCACGACAGCATGGCGGAGAGCGACATCGAGGCCGTGTGGAGCCACCTCGTGTCGATCAAGAACTACATGAACACGCGGGCGATGCAGAAGATCGCGACCGCGCCCGACAAGTCCTTCCTGGATCGCGTCGCAGACGTCTATCACTCGCTGGTGTCGTCGGTATCGACGCCGTCCGGTACGACGGCCGCTCGATAACCGGCCAGCGCGTGACGCATGCCGGTTGCCGACGCGCAACCGGCATGCGCGTTACTTCGAGATGTACCAGAGCGCGTCGGTGCTGACGCGCGTGGCCGGCGTCGTCGCGGCCGGTGCCTGAGGCGTAACGGCAGGCGGCGTGTTCGACGTCACCGCGGTGGGCCACGTGGCCGGTGCGTTCGACGCGGGTGAGGGCGTGGCCGTGTTCGCGGCAGTTGCCGTTCCCGACGTCGACGGCGTATTCAGGTACCACAGCGCATCGGTCGATGCCGAGCGTTTCGCGGCCGTTGCGGTCGTTGCAGCCGGACTGGCTGCCGTATTCGTCGACGCACTGGCCGACTTCTTCGATGCAGCGGCCGAAGCCGTCGCCGGGCCTGCCGTACCGGCCTGCGCCGTCATGCCGGCGCCATTGCCCGCGCTACGCTGCGCGCGCGCCTCGAACGGCCCGAGCTGGAAGATTAACGTTTGCGCGGGACGCGTCAGAACGGCATACGGAAACTGCAGCTCCCACGACATCAGCACGCGCCCGGCCGACGTCTCGGTGAAGATTGCCGGCACGTGCTTCATGTCGCTGAACTGCACGTAGATCCGCGCGCCGTCGTCGAAGACCTGGGTCGGCTTCGCC
>NZ_CAJNKE010000439.1 GCF_905232215.1 Burkholderia sp. LMG 13014 | reverse complement strand
CAAGCTGGCTGAAGTGCGCCGCGCGATGCGCGCGCAGGGCGCGCAGTGGCATTTCGTGTCGACGCTCGACGACCTCGCATGGCTGTTCAACCTGCGCGGCGCCGACGTCAACTTCAACCCCGTATTCGTTGCGCACGCAATGATCGGCGCCGATCGCGCGACGCTGTTCGTCGCCGACGGCAAGGTGTCGCCGGCATTGGCTGCGTCGCTCGTACAGGACGGCGTCGACGTTCGTGCCTACGACGCCGCGCGTGCCGCGCTCGCGGCGCTGCCCGACGGCGCGACGCTGCTGATCGACCCGCGCCGCGTGACGTTCGGCACGCTCGAGGCCGTGCCGGCCGGCGTGAAGCTGGTCGAGGCGGTGAATCCGTCGACGTTCGCGAAGTCGCGCAAGACGTCCGCCGAGATCGAGCACGTGCGCGTGACGATGGAGCACGACGGCGCCGCGCTCGCGGAATTCTTCACCTGGTTCGAGCAGGCCGTGAACCGCGAGACGATCACCGAGCTGACGATCGAGGAAAAGCTCACGGCCGCGCGTGCGCGACGCCCCGGTTACGTGTCGGCGAGTTTCGCGACGATCGCGGGCTTCAATGCGAACGGCGCAATGCCGCACTACCACGCAACGCGCGAGTCGCACGCGACGATCGCCGGCGACGGGCTGCTGCTGATCGATTCGGGCGGCCAGTACGTGACGGGCACGACCGACATCACGCGCGTCGTGCCGGTCGGCACGGTCAGCGACCTGCAGCGGCGCGACTTCACGATCGTGCTGAAGTCGATGATGGCGCTGTCGCGCGCCCGTTTCCCGCGCGGCATCCGTTCGCCGATGCTCGACGCGATCGCGCGTGCGCCGATGTGGGCGGCCGGGCTCGACTACGGTCACGGCACGGGGCATGGCGTCGGCTATTTCCTGAACGTGCACGAAGGCCCGCAGGTTATTTCGCACTACGCGCCGGCCGAGCCGTACACGGCGATGGAAGAGGGCATGATCACGTCGATCGAGCCGGGCGTGTACCGTCCCGGCCAGTGGGGCATCCGGATCGAGAACCTGGTCGTGAACCGCGCGGCCGGGCAGACGGAATTCGGCGATTTCCTCGCATTCGAGACGCTGACGCTGTGCCCGATCGACACGCGCTGCGTGCTGATCGAAATGCTGCATGACGACGAGCGCGCGTGGCTGAACACGTATCACGCGACGGTGCGTGAGCGCGTCGGCCGCCACCTGAGCGGCGATGCGAAGGCGTGGCTCGACACGCGTACGCAGCCGATCTGACACAACAGGCGATAACGGCCGGACAACGGCCGAACGACAAAACCGAGGGCAAGCAATGGCGGACACTGCGGTAATCGTGGTCGACATGCAGCGCGGGCTGGTGGAGCGGGCGCGGCCCGCTTACCGGCTCGATGACGTGGTGTCGGGCATCAACCGGTTGACGGCGGCGGCGCGCGCGGCGAACGCGCCTGTGTGCTTCGTGCAGCACGACGGCGATGCGGACGACGACATCGTGCCCGGCACGCCGGGCTGGGAGCTGCATGCGGGGCTGGTCGTCGGGAATGACGACTGGCGCGTGCGCAAGCAGGTGAGCGATTCGTTCCACGACACGCCGCTTGCGGCGCAGCTCGACCGCCACGGTATCCGTTCGGTGCTGATCTGCGGCTATGCGACCGAGTTCTGCGTCGATTCGGCCGCGCGCCGCGCGGCGCTGCTCGGCTACCGGACGACCGTCGTATCCGACCTGCACACGACGAACGAGCGCACACACCTGTCGGCTGCGCAGATCGTCGCGCACCATCACTTCGTATGGCAAAACAATACGCTGTCGGGCAATCCGGTGACGCCGCGCCCGCTCGCGGACATTCTTTCGACGGAGTTCGCATGACGATCAAGGCCGTGGTGTTCGATTTCGGCGGCGTGCTGATCGACTGGAGCCCCGAGTACCTTTACCGGGAACTGATTCCCGACGACGCGGAGCGTCGCTGGTTCCTCACGCAGGTATGTGCAATGGACTGGGTGATCCGCCAGGACGGCGGGCAGACGATCGAAGAGGGGACGGCCGAGCGCGTCGCGGAGTTTCCGGAGCACGAGGCGCTGATCCGCGCGTTCTATGCGCGCTGGCACGAGATGATCGGCGGCGTGCTCGAAGAGGGGGCCGCGCTCGTCGACCGGCTGGAGGCACAGGGGATGCCGCTGTTCGGGCTGACGAACTGGTCCGCGCAGACGTTTCCGTATGCGTGGGACAACTTCCCGGTGCTGCGGCGTTTCAAGGAGATCGTCGTGTCGGGCCGCGTGAAGCTTGTGAAGCCCGATCCGGCGATCTATCGCGAGATGCATGCGCGGATCGAGCCGCACCTGCCGGGCATCGCACCGCACGAACTCGTGTTCATCGACGACAACGCGAAGAACGCCGCGGCCGCGACGGCGCTCGGCTGGCACGGCATTCATCACACGAGTGCGGCGGCCACCGAGGCACGGCTGCGCGAACTGGGCGCGCTCGCGTAAGCGGCGGGCGAGCAGCGCGCCATCAGATAAAAAAAGCGGGCCGGCGGCCCGCTTTTTTGTTGTGCCGCTCCTGAAGCGGCCGCCCTCGGTGCCGGGCCCTGCGTTGCCGCAGTGCCGGGCACCCGGGCCGTACCGGTCAGCGGCTGATCGGCTTGTAGCGCAGACGCTTCGGCTTCGCGGCTTCTTCGCCGAGGCGTGCACGCTTGTCGGCTTCGTACTCCTGGTAGTTGCCGTCGAAGAACGTGACCTGCGAATCGCCTTCGAATGCGAGGATGTGCGTCGCGATCCGGTCGAGGAACCAGCGATCGTGCGAAATCACCATCACCGAGCCCGCGAATTCGAGCAGCGCGTCTTCCAGCGCGCGCAGCGTTTCGACGTCGAGGTCGTTCGACGGTTCGTCGAGCAGCAGCACGTTGCCGCCCGAGATCAGCGTCTTCGCGAGGTGCAGGCGGCCGCGTTCACCGCCGGACAGGTTGCCGACGATCTTCTGCTGGTCGCCACCCTTGAAGTTGAAGCGGCCGATGTACGCGCGCGACGGCGTTTCGTACTTGCCCACCGTCAGCACGTCGGCGCCGCCCGAGATTTCCTCGAACACCGTCTTCGTGCCGTCGAGCGCGTCGCGGCTCTGGTCGACGTACGCGAGCTTCACGGTCGGCCCCATCACGACTTCGCCCGAATCCGGCTGTTCCTTGCCCGTCAGCATCCGGAACAGCGTCGACTTGCCGGCGCCGTTCGGGCCGATGATGCCGACGATCGCGCCAGCCGGGATCTTCAGGTTCAGGTTGTCGATCAGCAGGCGGTCGCCGAACGCCTTGCTGACGTTCTTGAACTCGATCACTTCATTGCCGAGGCGGTCGCCGACCGGGATGAAGATTTCCTGCGTTTCGTTGCGCTTCTGGTATTCCTGGCTGTTCAGTTCCTCGAAGCGCGCGATACGGGCCTTCGACTTCGCCTGACGGCCCTTCGGGTTCTGGCGCACCCACTCCAGTTCCTTCTTGATTGCCTTCTGGCGTGCCGATTCCGATGCTTCTTCCTGCTTCAGGCGCTCTTCCTTCTGGTCGAGCCAGCTGCTGTAGTTGCCCTTCCACGGAATGCCGTGGCCGCGGTCGAGTTCGAGAATCCACTCGGCCGCGTTGTCGAGGAAGTAGCGATCGTGGGTGACGGCGACCACGGTGCCCGGGAAGCGCACCAGGAACTGCTCGAGCCAGTCGACCGATTCGGCGTCGAGGTGGTTGGTCGGTTCGTCGAGCAGCAGCATGTCCGGCTTTTCGAGCAGCAGCTTGCACAGCGCGACGCGGCGCTTTTCACCGCCCGACAGGTGTTCGATCTTTGCGTCCCACGACGGCAGGCGCAGTGCGTCGGCGGCCACTTCGAGCTGCTGCTCGGGGCTGCCGCCGTCGCTCGACGCGAGAATCGCTTCGTACTTCGCCTGTTCGGCCGCGAGCGCGTCGAAATCGGCGTCCGGCTCCGCGTACGCCGCATAGATTTCTTCCAGCTTCTTGTTGGCCTGGAACAGGTCGCCGAGGCCGTCCTCGACGGCTTCGCGCACCGTCTTCGTCGGGTCGAGCTGCGGCTCCTGCGGCAGGTAGCCGATGTTCAGGTTCGGCATCGGCGTCGCTTCGCCTTCGATGTCCTTGTCGACGCCCGCCATGATGCGGATCAGCGTCGACTTGCCCGAGCCGTTCAGGCCGAGCACGCCGATCTTCGCGCCGGGAAAGAACGACAGCGAGATGTCCTTCAGGATCTGGCGCTTGGGCGGCACGATCTTGCCGACCCGGTTCATCGTGAAAACGTATTGGGCCATTTGGGTGTGAAAGTCAGAAGTGGTTGAGACGGCCGCGCAGCGCACGGGCGGGGCGGCGTCGGGTGATTCGGTACGGAGCGTGCCGCGCATGGCGCGGCGGCGTCGCCGCGTGTCGGCGGCGCGAGCGGCTATTGTACTTCGCCGCCGCCTGCCGCTGGCGCGATGCTGGCCTTTTGGCCAGGGCCATGCTCACAGCCACGCGGCGACGCCGCCGTGCCCCGAGCACGTGCCGCGCCGGTGACGGCTGAAGCTGTACGTGCCGTCGCGGCAGCGTGCGCTCGCACCGTCGGGCACGCGGCCCGATTTCGAATGCGCGGGTGCGTGCACGGTTTCGCCGTCGCGGTTGCGATACGTGTCGTGACGGTCGAGATCGGCTTCGTTGCCGTAGCCGGGCGACGCGCGGTACGCGTATGCCGGATGGGGCAGCGCGGCGCACGCGACGAAAAACGCGGCGGACAGCGTCGCGATGTGTGTGGCGCGGCGGAGCAGGGCAGGCATGGTCTCTCTCGGTCTGTTGTTATCGGTGCCGGGCCGCATGTTAGCCGATCGGCCGCGGATCGGCGTCGCGCGGGGGGGCGTGGCGCTACGCCGCGCCGGACATCGACGCCGCGCCGTCGGCCTGCGCGGCGTCGAGGATCCACCGGCGAAAAGCGGCGACCTTCGGCCGTTCCGCGTGATGCGGCGGATAGACGAGGTAGTACGCGAAATCGTCCAGCCATGCGACGTCGGCGAGCTGCACGAGCCGGCCGCTTGCCAGCTCGCCGCGCACC
>NZ_CAJNKE010000438.1 GCF_905232215.1 Burkholderia sp. LMG 13014 | reverse complement strand
TTGCCGTCGGGCATGCCCGGAATCGGGCTGGAAATCGACGGCGCGATGCAGCACGCGCCGCAGCCCTCGCGGCACGCATGCGGCGGCGGGGCGGCTGACGCCGGGCGGACAGGCAATTCGACGGACACTCGGCTCTCTCGAACGAACAACAAAAAACGGTGCGGCAACCGGACGCGGTGCCGGCAGCCCCACCCTGCATTGTGCCATCGCCGGCTGCGACGTTATTACACAATGCAGCCGAATCGCGCGTTTATATACTCGAAAGCATCTAAAAAGCGCGAGACCATCATGCGTTCCGGTTCTGCCGACACACTGTTCCGTCCCGATTTGCTCGCGAAGTACGGCGCGAACGGGCCGCGCTATACGTCGTACCCCACCGCGCTGCAGTTCCGCGACGATTTCGACCCGGCCGACTATGTGCGCGCGGCAACCGACCCTGGCGCGTCGTCGAGCGAGCTGTCGCTGTACTTCCACATCCCGTTCTGCAACACCGCGTGCTTCTACTGCGGCTGCAACAAGATCGCGACCAACAACCACCGCCGCGCGCGCCCGTATCTCGATCAGCTCAAGCGCGAGATGGCGCTGCAGGCCACGCTGTTCGATCCCGCGCGCCCGGTCACGCAGTTGCACTGGGGCGGCGGCACGCCCACCTTCCTGTCCAACGACGAAACGGCCGAGCTGATGGCGGCCACCCGCGAGCACTTCGCGCTCGCGCCGGATGCCGACGCCGAGTTCTCGATCGAGATCGACCCGCGCACGGTCACGCCGGCGACGCTCGCCCACCTGCGCACCATCGGCTTCAACCGGCTGAGCCTCGGCGTGCAGGATTTCGACCCGGTCGTGCAGCAGGCGATCAACCGCATCCAGCCGCTCGCGATGACGGCCGACCTGCTCTCCGCCGCGCGCACGACGGGCTTTCATTCGGTGAGCGTCGACCTGATCTACGGGCTGCCGCACCAGACCGTCTCCGTCTTCGCGCGCACGCTGGAAACGATCATCGAACTCGCGCCCGACCGGCTGTCGGTGTTCGGCTACGCGCACATGCCACACCTGTTCAAGATGCAGCGGCAGATCGACGACGCGACGCTGCCGCCGCCGGAAACGCGCGTCGCGCTGCTCGGCCTCGCGATCGACATGCTGACGTCGGCCGGCTACGTGTACATCGGGATGGACCACTTCGCGCGGCCGTCCGACGAGCTCGTGCGCGCGCAGAAGAACGGCACGCTGCAGCGCAATTTCCAGGGCTACAGCACGCGCGCGGATACCGACCTCGTCGGGTTCGGCGTGTCCTCGATCGGCAAGGTCGGCGACGTGTACGCGCAGAACGCGAAGGACCTGCCCGCCTACGGCGCCGCGCTCGACGCGGGCCGGCTGCCGATCGTACGCGGCGTGCGGCTCACGCCCGACGACCGGCTGCGCCGCGACGTGATCACGCAACTGATGTGCAACCTCGAGCTGCCGTTCTCGCATGTCGAGGCCGCACACGGCATCCGCTTCGCCGATCATTTCGCGCGCGAACTCGACGCGCTGCGCCCGTTCGAGCGCGACGGGCTGCTGACGATCGCGGCCGACCGCCTGACGATCCATCCGGCCGGCCGGATGGTCGTGCGCAACATCGCGATGGCGTTCGACGCGTATCTCGGCCAGACGCAGCAGCAGCGCTACTCGCGCACCGTCTGAGCCCGGCGGGCCCGGCCGGCCGCACGCGGGCGGCCGGTTTGATACAGTGTGGGGCTTACGCCCCGCCAGAATCCGCACGATGCGCACCACCAAAGCGACCCACGCGGTCGAACGCCTGAAGACCCGCTCCGGCAACCCGCAATTCGCGGCCGTCGCGATGGCGGGCGGCCTGTTCTATCTCGTCGACCGCTCCGGCGGCACCGCCGAGAAGCGCTGCGAGCCGCTGCCGCTCGACGAGTTCGTCAAGTTCGTCGACGAATTCGGCCCCAAAAAACCGCGCAAGGCGAGCAAGCTCGATCTCGCGTTCGAGGCGCAGATCAAGAAGAGCAAGGGGTAAAGGTCTGTTGCAGGCCGCCTGAAGGCTTCGCGGCCGCCCCGTTTGGTACAATCACGAAGTTTCTCTATCCCCGCTGATGGCCGACCAGGCTGCGTGACCACACCATGAATATCGAAAACGCGCGTTTCAACATGATCGAACAACAGATCCGGCCGTGGGACGTGCTGGATCTCGACGTCCTGGGCCTGCTGTCGATCGTCAAGCGTGAAAACTACGTTCCGGCCGAATACCGCGATCTCGCGTTCGCCGACCTCGAGCTCCCGCTGCCCGGCGGCAACAGCAAGATGCTGTTCCCGCGCGTCGAAGCGCGCGTGCTGCAGGAGCTGACGGTCAAGAAGCACGAGAACGTGCTCATCATCGGCGCCGGCTCGGGCTACCTGGCCGCGCTGTTCGCGCACCGTGCGCAGCACGTGACGGCCGTCGAGATCGATCCGACCAACGCGAAGTTCGCGGAAGACAACCTGCGCAACGACGGCGTGACCAACGCGGAAGTCGTGCTCGGCGACGGTTCGCGCGGCTGGGCCGGCAAGGCACCGTATGACGTGATCTGTGTCGCGGGCGGCCTGCCCGTCGTGCCGCAGGAAATGCTCGAACAGCTGAAGGTCGGCGGCCGCCTCGCGGCATTCGTCGGCGGCCGTCCGGTGATGAAGGCGCAGATCATCACGCGCATCGACGACAAGCAGTACCGCGTCGCCGACGTGTTCGAAACGTACATCGACCACCTCGTCAACGCGATCGAGCCGTCGCGCTTCAAGTTCTGAGCAGCGGAGCCCCCATGCAGATCCTGACGGCCGCGATGCTCGCGGAATGGCTCGGCGACAAGGCGCGCCCCGCGCCGGTCGTGCTCGACGTGCGCGAACCGTGGGAAATCGCGACCGCACACATCGCCGGTAGCGTGTCGATCCCGATGCAGCAGATTCCCGCGCGCAGCGAAGAGCTCGACGACGAAGCGGAAATCGTCTGCGTGTGCCATCACGGGATGCGCAGCGCACAGGTCGCGATGTTCCTCGAATCGCGCGGCTTCACGAAGCTGTACAACCTGCAAGGCGGGATCGACGCGTGGTCGCGCGACGTCGATCCGTCCGTACCGCGTTACTGATCCTGCCGGTGGCGCATCGCGCGCCGCCGCACCGGCCGGCACCTTGCCGCCGGTCGCACTGATCCCCCGAACGGGCACGCATCGCGTGCCCGTTTCTCTTTTCCGCCCTGCCCCTTCTCCTTCCGCGCATCGGCGACGAGCGCGAACCGTTCGACATTCGGCCCCGCATCGATGCCGAGCGGCAGCGAACACGCGCGGATGCCGCTCGCATAGCGGATACGTCGCGCCCTTCCGGCAGCACCTGACGAACACGTCGTGCGCGCGCCCGTGCCGTGAATCGCGCTGCGCCGGCAGGATGCGGCACAGTGCACACGACAGGCCGGACATCGCGTGATGGCATCGGAACGGGGAACCCCGACCGTGCACCATTTGCGCCCGTGACCCTGCACCGCGACGGACCGCGCATGCTGCACGACGCGTCATGCGCACCGTCCCGACGCCGCGCACTGCCCCGCGCAGGCACGCCGGACGTGCATCCGCACGACTGGCACATGCCTTGCGTTACCCCCTTGGCCGACGCCTTCACGGCGCACGCATATCCAACACGACAAGGGGATCCCGATGAAACGTCGCAGTCTGTTGAAGTTCGGTTCGATGGCCGGCGCACTCGCGCTCGCGGGCAAGAGCCCGTTCGCGCACGCGGCCGATGCGGGCACCGGCCCGATCAAGGTCGGCATCCTGCACTCGCTGTCGGGCACGATGGCGATCTCGGAGACGTCGCTGAAGGACACCGCGCTGATGACGATCGCCGACATCAACAAGAGCGGCGGCGTGATGGGCCGCAAGCTCGAGCCGGTGGTGGTCGATCCCGCGTCGAACTGGCCGCTGTTCGCCGAGAAGGCGCGCCAGTTGCTCACGCAGGACAAGGTCGCCTGCGTGTTCGGCTGCTGGACGTCGGTGTCGCGCAAATCCGTGCTGCCGGTGTTCGAGGAACTGAACGGGCTCCTCTACTACCCGGTGCAGTATGAAGGCGAGGAAATGTCGCGCAACGTGTTCTACACGGGCGCGGCCCCCAATCAGCAGGCGATCCCGGCCGTCGAGTACCTGATGAGCGCGGAAGGCGGCGGCGCGAAGCGCTTCTTCCTGCTCGGCACCGACTACGTGTATCCGCGCACGACCAACAAGATCCTGCGCGCGTTCCTGAAATCGAAGGGCGTGAAGGACGCCGACATTCAGGAGGTCTACACGCCGTTCGGCCACAGCGACTACCAGACCATCGTCGCGAACATCAAGAACTTCTCGCAAGGCGGCAAGACGACCGTGATCTCGACGATCAACGGCGACTCGAACGTGCCGTTCTACAAGGAGCTCGGCAACCAGGGGATCAAGGCGACCGACGTGCCGGTCGTCGCGTTCTCGGTCGGCGAGGAAGAACTGCGCGGGATCGACACGAAGCCGCTCGTCGGCCACCTCGCCGCGTGGAATTACTTCATGTCGGTGAAGAACCCGACCAACACGAAGTTCAAGGACCAGTTCGCCGCGTGGGTGAAGGCGAACAACCTGCCGGGTGGCGCAAAGCGCGTGACCAACGACCCGATGGAAGCGACCTACGTCGGCATCCACATGTGGAAGCAGGCCGTCGAGAAGGCGAAGAGCACCGACGTCGACAAGGTGCGCGTCGCGATGATCGGCCAGACCGTCGCCGCGCCGTCGGGCTTCACGCTCGCGATGGACGGCAACCATCACCTGCACAAGCCGGTGATGATCGGCGAGATCCGCGGCGACGGGCAATTCAACGTCGTGTGGAAGACCAAGACCGCGGTGCGCGCGCAACCGTGGAGCCCGTTCATCGCGGGCAACCAGGGCAAGCCGGACATCGTCACGTCGATCCCGGCCTTCCTGCGCCGGCAGCGCGCGGCGCTCGCCTGATGCAGGGCGGCACGTCGCGCTTCACGCGCGACGTGCCGCTCGCACGCCGATGCCGAACCCTGTGTCTTTTACACATATGACGCTGCCGACGAAT
>NZ_CAJNKE010000437.1 GCF_905232215.1 Burkholderia sp. LMG 13014 | reverse complement strand
ACTTTCACCGTGATTTCCTGCAACCCGAGATTCGATGCGATCTGCTTGTTCATCTGGCCCGCGATCACATGGCTCATCACTTCGCGCTCGCGTGGCGTCAACGATGCGTAGGCCTGGCGCACCGCGCCCAGCGTGCGCTCGCGCGCGAGGCGCTCGCCGTCGCCGGCCAGTGCCCGGCCGACGGCATCGAGCATCGCTTCGTCGTCGAACGGCTTCGTCAGGAAGTCCAGCGCACCGCCCTTCATGGCCTTGACCGTCGTGGCGACGTCACCGTAACCCGTCATGAACAGGATCGGCACGTTCAAGCCCGCACGCACCGCTTCCTCCTGAACGGCCAGCCCGCTCTCGTCGGCAAGACGCACGTCGAGGATCAGGCAACTCGGCACGTCGGGCCGCTCGAACGCAAGAAACGCCCGCGACGACGCGAATGTCTCGACGCTAAATCCCGCCGAACGCAACAGTGCGCTCAACGCGCGCCGCAGCGTTTCGTCGTCGTCGACCACGTAGACGATCGGCACGGGATCGCCTGCGCCCCGACTGCCGATCGAAGTCATATCCGGCGTGCTCGCCATCGCATCCTCTGTGTAGGCATCCGCTTCATTATCGAATGATAAACTAAAAAAAGGCCGAACGAGAAACCACGCCGTGGGCACGGCGCGGCCAGTCGACGGGCCGCCTCTCATGCGGGAGGCGCGCCGGATGCGACGTGATCGATCAGATTGAGCATGTCGTCCGATGGAAACGGCTTGCGCAGGAACGCAACCGCGCCTTGCGCGAGCGCGCGACGGACCGACTCATCGTCGCCGTGCGCCGACATGAGGATGACCGGAATCGCCGCCTTGCGCTGAACCAGCAGGCGCTGAACGTCGAGACCGCTGATACCCTTCATCTTCAGATCGACCAGCGCACAAGCCGCGTCGTCCAAGGGGCCGGTCGCGAGGAATTCCTCGCCCGACGCGAACGGCAATGCCGTATGCCCAGCCGATTTCAACAAGCTGGCAAGACTCTTACGAACCGACGCATCGTCATCGATGATGCAAACAATGGCCATGAAATGAGAACCGGTGAATATTGTCAATCCATAACATCGCGACTCAGCTTCCGCTGCGTCGACAGGTGTCGCTGCTTCGCACAACGCCCGCGCAATCCGTGGGTCACGCCCACGGTCCGGTAGCCAGCACGGGTCGTGCGGACGCCGCCAGCGCTGGCGGTAGCATGTCCGCGAGCGCTTCGGTCGCGAAGGACGCACACCGCGCATGGATGCGTCCGGCTTCGCCCGACTCCGCCAGCTTCTCGAGCGCATACGCGCGCACGACCTCGAGGAACGAGTAACGCTTCGAGAGTCCGACCGAATGAACGACAAGAAGCGACTTCGATGCAAGACCGACCAGGCAGTCGAGCACCTCCTCGGCGCCCAGTTCGTCGCAGGCGGCAAGCGCGCAGGCCGCGTCGAGCCGGAACGCATCCGGAAACACCGCGAGACGGCACAGCACGGTGCGCTCCGTGTCGTCGAGCAGCCGATAGCTCCACTCAACGGTGGCCCTGAGGGTCTGCTGGCGGGGATGGGCCGTGCGCAGACCGCCAGACAGCGACAATACGGACTTGGCGAGATCGGCCGCCAGCCCCTGAATGCCGAGCGAGGCGACCCGGACCGCACCGAGTTCCAGCGCGAGCGGCAGGCCGCTCAGGCGGCGACAGATGGTCGCGATCGCGTCCAGCGTCTTCGTGTCCACCGGAATGTCGATGCCCATCGCGCGAGCCCGCGCCAGAAACATGCGGACCGCGCCGCACGCGACAATCTCGCCGTCGCTCGCGCCGGCCGGCGGCACTGGCAACGGCCCGACGCGATAAACGCGCTCGCCCGCGACACGCAAGGGTTCGCGGCTCGTCACGACGAGTATCGCGCCGCCATTTGCCTCTGCAATCGCTTCACAGAGGTCTGCCAGATCGTCGACGTGCTGTTCGGCATTGTCGAGCACCAGCATGACGCGCTGCTCGCCGATCGCGCGCACGACATCGGCCGGTTCGGCGGCCGAGTTGCCCGGCAGGTCAAGCGCGCCCAGCACCGCGGACTCCAGCGTTGCGTCGCCCTTCCCCCCGGCGAGATCGATCCGGACCATCTCGATGCCGTGCACGGCCGCCCAGGCCGCGGCGACCTCCAGCGCGAGATGCGTCTTTCCTACGCCACCGGGGCCGACCAGCGTGACGAGCGCCTCGTGCTCGAGCAGCGCGTGCAGTTCGGCCGCTTCCTGCTCCCGACCGATCAACGGACATTTGCGCGGTGCGGCGCCCGCGCGGGCGCCGCCTGCCGGCTCGAACCCGGTCGGCTGACGGTCGGAGCGGGTCAGGCTGGCCGGCGGAGCGAGTCGATATCCGCGGCCCGATTCGGTCCGTATCCACCCGTGCTTGCCGCCGAACAGCTTGCGCAGCGTCGAGATGTGCACCTGAATGTTGTTCTCGACCACGATCGTATGCGGCCACACGGCCTGCATGATCTCGTCCTTCGACACTAGCCTGCCAGCCGCCTTCACCAGCAGTTCGAGAATCTCGAATGCCCGGGCGCCGATAAACCGGGGCTGCCCGTCGACGCAGACTTCGCGGCATTCAAGGGAAACCGTTACCCGCCCGAACGTGTACATGATCCGCTCTCGCCTATGCTGCTCCGCACCTTGCGCCACCTCGCGAGGCGACGCCCGTTTTTCTGCCTGTCCGGCCGCATTGATGCATGCCGGGAGCCTTGAACGTATCGTAGGGCGCGACCGGCGCGCCGACCACTATCCATAGGTTTAGTCCGGCGCCAGCACGCACATCCGTCGGCGAGGGGGGGTACTGCAAACTTTCGCGAGCTGGCAGACAATGCGCGAGCCGCCGCAGACGCGCGCGATCCCGCCCGGCCGGTCCCGTATCGTGAGCCGTTTCCGCCCTCCTTCACCCAGCGTGCCACCCCACCGTGAACCAACCCTTGCGTGACCCGGACGACGCGAATCGAATGGATGCCGACTGGCTCGCGCGCGCCAGCCTGTCAAATGCGGTCCGGTTGGGCGACGTGCTGAAGTTCGACCTGACGGACGCCAAGACGGGGCGCGTGTGGTCCGCGTGCCAGACCGGCTGGGAATTCGATCAGCGCTGCCGGCAATTCGAGCACGAATACGCATTGAACGAGACGCTGGATCCCGCGTGGGCACTCATGCCGGTTGCCCTGATTCGCGCGGCCGACGGCCCGGTGCTCGTCTATCCACGCCTGGACGTGCGTGCGTTTGACACGCTGGCGGACGGGCGGCTGCTGCTCGACAGCTTTCTCGAAACAGCGATCAATGCCGCGCGCACGCTCGGGAGTCTTCATCAGCGCGGCTGGCTGCATGGCGATCTCCAACCGGCCAGTTTCGCCACCACACCGAACGGCACGGTCATGCTCCGCTCGTTCACCCATGCCCGGGACCGCCGGACGGAACAAACCGCGGCGGGCACGATGCGCACGGATTTCGCTGCCTACGCGGCACCCGAAGTATCGGGAGGCTCATGTGTCGACGAGCGCTCCGACCTGTACGCGTTCGGCATCACGCTGTTCCGCCTGCTGACGGGCGCGATGCCCTACAAGGCCACGTCGACGTCCGAATGGATCCACGCGCACGTCGCCATGCAACCGTCGCCGCCCGCGGCCTTTCGCGACGACGTGCCCGCCATCCTGAGCGACCTGATCCTGAAACTGATCGCCAAGGAGCCCGCCGATCGCTACCCGTCCTGCGACGCGGTGCAGCACGATCTCGAACGAATCCTGCACGACTGGCTGGCGGCGGGCCGCGTCGAGCCGTTCACGCTCGGCGGCAGCAATCCGCTCGCCGGTTTGCACGCGCCCGATCTACTGATTGGCCGTGAAGCCGAATCCCGACGGCTCGCGGACGTGCTGACGGCAGTATCGCTAACCGGCGAGACGGCCATCGTCCTGATCGACGGGCCGGCCGGCGTCGGCAAGACCGCGCTGGCCGAGAACTTCACGCGCCATGCGCGAGCGGCGTCGCGCACGGCCTGGTGCACGTCGGCCAAGGTCGATCAGTTCCAGCCCGCGCGACCCTATGCGCCCGTGCTGCAGGCGTTGCGCGCGCTGTTCGGCAGCGCGCTGGCCAGGCGCGACGACGAAATCGCGACGATCTCCGCGCGGCTGCGCGATTGCGTGGGCCGTCAGGCCAATCTCCTGTCGGCCATCTTCCCGGAAATTGCGTGGCTGCTCGATGTCGAGCCCGTCGCATTCGACCGCACCGATGCGATTCCGGAATTTCATCTATGCCAGATCGTCGTGAATGCCTTCCGTGCGTTCGCGGCGCCGGCCGAACCGCTCGTCATGACGCTGGACGACATTCAGTGGGCCGACGACGCGACGCTCGCGTTTCTCGCTTCCATCGCGGTCGATTCTCCGGCCAATTTCTGCATCGTTGCCGGTTATCGGAGCGGGCCGCAGGACGATCAAACGCCGACGTTCCGCCGCTTCCTGCGGCAGCTCGATCCCACCCGCCTGTCGGCCCTCACGCTGGCGCCGCTCGACGCACCCGACGTCACGCGCATGCTGGCCGACATGCTGGGGGAAGCGCCGGCCCGGCTGTCCGGGCTCGGCGACATCGTTCACCGCAGGACGGGTGGCAATCCTTTCTACATCCAGCAGTTGCTGCGCACGCTGATCGACGAGCGGCTCCTCGACTACGACCCGGTGCGGCAAGCGTGGCAATGGCGTTCGGCCGACATCGACGCGCGCCACGTGACCGAGAACGTCGTGAGCCTGCTCTCGATCCGGATGCATCGGCTGCCGCTCGAATCGAGAATGTTGCTGTCGCTGCTCGCCTGCATCGGCATCGACGCCGACGATGCGCTGTTGTGCGCCGCCGCCGGCAAAACGCGGGCCGAACTCCGCTTCTGGTTGGACCCCGCGCGCCAGGCGGGCCTTGTGTCGCTCTCCGGCAACCGCTGGCGCTTCGTTCACGACCGCATCCTCGAGGCCGTCCACGCACTCACCGGGCGGCCGGAGCGCGCGCTGCGCCACGCCCGGATCGCCGCCGCGATGCTCGCGCGCACGGACACGCCCTCAGCCGAATACCTGCTGGAACTCG
>NZ_CAJNKE010000436.1 GCF_905232215.1 Burkholderia sp. LMG 13014 | reverse complement strand
GGTGGGCGATCGTGCGTGAAGGCCGCGGTCAGGAGACGGTCGGCGGCAGCGACAGAGTCGGGTTGTCGCTGGCCGCAGGTGCCTTGTGCAGCGGCGACGTGCCGTCGGCCGGATAGTAGGTCGCCGACCAACGGAGCGTCGGGCCGTAGGTTCCCGATGGCGGCACGTAGGCCCACCACGCATCGCCGCTGTTGCGGTCGAAGGCGATGGTCTGTTCGTTCTCCCGTTTCGCATCGCTGCCGGTCCACAAGGTCGCTTCCACGCGGACGTAGCGCTGCCAGGAGACCGACTGGGCGGATACCTGGACCGTCGCGAGCGTGATCTCCGGCCCTGCGGGCGTCATCTCGAATGGCGACCGGGTGAGCGGGATCGGCTTTGTCTTGCCGCCGCCATCGGGCGTTGCCAAACCCGCGAAGATCAGCGCGACCCGCTCCGGATCGACCGCGGCGACGCGCGTTTCCCAGGTCGGCGCGCTCGGGGTGAGGGTGATCGGCTGCAAGCCGGTCTGGAGCTGCCAGCCGGAACCGACCTCCAGCGTCTGGACCGACGTGAGCCTGATCGTGCTGTAAAGCGGCGGCGTGGTCAGCATGCCGGGCGCGAAGACACGCACGAGCCGCGTGCTGAGCGGATAGGGCACCTCGAAGCGGCCCTGCGGCACCGCCTCGCCCTGGAGGTTCGTCGACCCGCTGGACAGCGCATAGGTCAGGCCGACAACCAGCGGCCGCGCGCGATCGTAGTCCTGGCCGGGGCGCAGCAATACCGACCGCTGCGCGCGCGACAGCTCGGCGGTCTTGGGGGTGTTGTTGTACTGCCAGGACAGCGTCACGGTCTCGACCACCTCGAAGTCGATCTCGTCGCTGGCCAGCAGGATGCGGCCGAGATCGTCGAGCACGATCGACCGCGCGCCGTCGCTCGAGCGGGAGGGCGCGATCCACGCCGGCGTGCCGTCGGTATAGGTGACCGTCCAGTCGTAGACGAACCACGCCTGTTTCGGCGGTGCGAACGGCAGCGAAAGCGTCACGCTCGGCCGCGTCTTGTCGAGTTCGGCGGTCCTGACCACGCCGTCGTAGCCGGTCACGCGCAGCGCGACGGCGGCGACCGCGAACGCGTCGAAATCGGCCGCGACGATCGAGAAGCTGACCTCGGCCGGCGGCGCGGGGATGACGGCGACGCCTTGCGTGGCGACGCCCGTGCCGGATCGTTTGGTGTCGTCCGTCATCGTGTAGTCGGCGGTCCATTCGACGATGCCGGGACTGGGCAACGCGAACCACCACGCATACGGCCGCTCGCGGGAGAACGTGTGGGACGTCCCGCCGACGGTGACCCGAACCGAGGAGACGGCGCTCCAGTCGAGCGCATCGAGCAGCGCCACGACGGAGACGGACTCGGCCGGTCCGCCGATGGTGGCCTCGGTGCCGATGAAGGCGACCGGGGGGCGCACGACCTGTTCGCTGGCCTCGTAATCGAGCACCGAGGAATAGAACGCCTGCCCGGTGTCGGCCGCGGTCGCGTCGACCTGCCACGTGCGCTGTGGCGTGTCGGCGTCGAGGACGAGCGTCGTTTGCCGGTAGGTGTAATTGACCGGATCCTTGAACTCGAGCAGCAGCCTCGCGCGCCGGGGGGCGGGAGGTGACGCGGAGCCGGATTCGGTCGCCAGCTTGACGGTGTAGGTGAGGGTCGTCATGGTCGTGCGCCTTGGTCGGTCGGGATGGCGGTCAGGCCAGGTCGGTCTCGTCGGCCTCGTCGGTCTCGTCGAGGTTGCGGGTCACGACGTCGCTTGCCGGCAGCCGTACCGAGTAGACCGGCTTCGTCCCGCCTTTCGCGTCGTGGGGCAGGGTCAGTATGTTGCTGTCGTAATTGCCCGCCGGGCCGGGGATGCCGCGTTCGCTCCCGATTTCGAAGTAGGTCAACGCGTAGTGGAATTCCGTCGTCGCATCGACTTCGCGCGAGAAGGTGTAGTAGTAGGGCGACGGGAAGACCTTGGTGCCGTTCGAGAGGGTCACGGGCTTGAAGGTTTGGGAGTCGATGTCGGTCTTGCCGTATTTCGACGTGCGGTACACATCTATCGTGACCTGGACATACGCTTTCCAGTCGACCAGTGACGGGTCGACGGTCACGGTGAACGGCAATTCGACCGGGAACAGGTTCAACGCGAAGATCGGCTGGTTGCCGTAACGCACCTTGCGGACCGCCACGGTTTTGCGCGTGTTGTTCCGGTCGCGGTAATAGACCGTGCCGTCGACCTGAACGGTCGAGGTGCTTCGCTTGACAGCCTGATATTCCCAGGTGCTGGTGTAGTAGTCTTCGATCCTCAATTGGGTGAAGTTGTGCGTCTGGTGGTCCGGGCTGTCCGGCTGGTCCGTGTAGTCGGTCGACAGCGAGATGCCGGTGATGGACGGCAGCGCGATACTGCCCCCGGGGATCGTGTCGTTCATGACGGTGACCGTGAAGTCGGCGGCGCCGATCACGCTGTAGACGGTCAAGGTCTTGCTGTTCACCACCGGGTACACCGACTGCGGCTGGTTGACGATGATGTTGCCGTTCGTCAGCACGTAGGTGACGGTGTACGTATAGGCCGCGCCACTCGGCTGATAGCTGTGGCTCCTGAATTGCACGGCCTCGCTGTTCTTGATGACCTTGCGTTGATCGACGTACAGCTTGCCGTCGGTGGTCGGCAGGTACGTGAAGTCGATCAGCACGAAGTCGACCTCGTTCTTCGGGTTTTCCGACGCGAACGCGATGTTCGAGCAGATGAACTCGGCTTGCTGGTAGCCGAGGTCGGTGTTGGAGATCTGAAGCTGGTTGCTGCTGCTCTTGAGCTTCGGCGACGTGAAGGCATCGCCGCTTTCGGGCTCGACCTGGTACCAGTACGTGTATTCCGAAACGAATTTCTTGCCGGCGTCGAAGAAGCCGTTGGAATGGTAGGACCACGTATTGGCGGTGGTGGCCGTGAATGCGTTGGATTCCGCTTGAGCCTTGCCCGGATAATCGATGGTCACGGTGACCTTCTTGATGCCCGCGCTCTTCAGGTCGGCCGACATCGTCACGGCCACGTCCAGCGTGCGGTTGTCGACCGTCTTGTCCAGCCGGCTCCAGACATTCTTGTCGAAGGTCGGCAGGAAGCCCTGCGGCATGATCGTCCAGTCGATGACCTCGTTTTCCTCGTAGACGCGCTGGAACGAGCCGATGGAGTTGATGCTGAAATCGTCGGCTGCGCTCGCGCCGAGGCGGCGCGCGACGTCGTCCGCGGCTGCCTGGACCAGCCCCTCGAGCGTCGTGAACGCCCAGTCATGGACGCGTTGCCGGAACTCGTCCGACGGTTGCACCGACCAATCGAGCTTGACCTTGCCGGAATCCGACTTCTGCATGTATTCACGGATCGTCGTGCGTCGCCCGGTCTCGCTGCCCCAGACGTTGCGGTCGATCTGGACGGTCTTCTGGTAGCTGGCGGCGATCGCGCAGTCGTAGGTCACGGTGGCCTTGACGGCCGGCAACTGGCTCAGCGTCGTGGCGACGTACTGGATCGACCAGGTCGACAGGCCGACGCCCGTGTCGAAGATGTCGCGGATCGTCTTGACGTCGGCGGCGGTTTTCAGGTCGATGATGAACGTCGCCGCGTTGCTGCCGAAGTTGGACGGCGTCACGTTGATCTGCGTGTCCGGCTGGCCGGACGGGAGCGTCAGCGTCAGGAAAGCCTGGGCGTCGTTCCACGCGAACTGGCCGAATTCGATGCCCTGGCCCAGGACGTTCTTCACGGCCTGGTAGGCCTCCTGGTCGATCACGAGCTCGGCCGTGAACGTCACCGTGCCGGCCGAGCCGCTGTTCGTCCTGAACTCGGTCAGCGAGAAAGCGGGGAGGGTGATGCCGTCGACGGTCTGGGTGGCCAGCTGGGGCTTCGGCACGATATACCAGAGATTGGTGTTCGTGAAATCGCGATAGACAGTGACGCTCTTCTTGTCGTTGTCGTACTTGATGACTCGGGAGTCCTGAATATTGATCATTTCCATCTCCGGTTGAGAACGTGCGGTGTGTTATATCGGGTCCGGCAGGTATTCGCGCGCGGTGTGGCGCGAATGCCTGCCGCGGATCGGAGGCCGGGTTAAGGTGCCGATTTTCTGAAATGCCCCAGTCCGGACAGGTGCCGGGTTGATGCGCAAAGCTCGCGGATCCTTCGGGGCGATCGAGCGGGTTGCATCGGCGCGCCGAATGTACAGGTGGAAATTAGGCAGTTTGGAGGGGCGGTTCAATTACACTCGATTACGCCTGGGGCGACGGCGTGAAATCGACAGGCGGCCAGGCGCAGCGCGCGGGCGGGCGGCCGAGAACGGGAAAACTTGATCGGTACAAGCCCTGAAGCCCCGTGAATTATTTCCCGGCTATAGTGGGCGTGCTGGCGGCAGGTGCGGAGCTTTTTACCGATGCCTGCCAAGGAATGACTGTAGACGGGTGCTGTATGAAAAATAAAATCGAAAAGACTGCCGGACCGATCTGGGGCGTGGCTGCAGGATTGCTTCTTGCTGTCGCTGGATTGAGTCTCGGTATTTTCCCGAAGTCCCTGCACAGCTCGGGAAGCGCGAACGACTTCATGGCATCCGGTGTCGCGATGCTGGGGATTTTCCTGGTCGTCTATTCCACGCACGAATTGCGAAGAAGGCGTTCGCACTGAGCGCTCGCGCGTCCGCGGATCCACGAAAAACGACTTGAGCCGGCCGCCGGCTCAGGCGGGCGCTCGTCCGTCGCGCGCTACGCCTTGGTGATTTCGTGTTGATGAACGAGTTCGACGATTCGCTTCGTCGGAATGCTGGCGCGCAGTCCGTCGACGCTGTCGATCGGAAACCACTTGCATTTCTCGATCTCGTTGTTCGCTTGCGGCGTCTGGTCCGGGCCGACTTCCGCGAAGAACACGTGATGGATCTTGGCGAGCCCGGTGAACTGCATCGAGTACACGAGATGCTGGCCGGTCATGCCGGTTTCTTCGCACAACTCTCGATGCGCGGCTTCGAGCGGCGTTTCCCCGCGCTTGATCGTGCCGCCGGGAAGGGCCCAGCGCGATGCCGCGCGGGCGACGAGCAGGACCTGTTCGCCGCGGTAGCAGACGATGGT
>NZ_CAJNKE010000435.1 GCF_905232215.1 Burkholderia sp. LMG 13014 | reverse complement strand
GCGGAGGCGGTGGGGGAGTGACGCAGCTTCGCTAGCCGATTTTCGTGCGTTTGGTGACGTACGGTCGTCGTGCAGACGGCTCACGGATGGTTCAACTCAAGGAGACGAACTCAGGCCATGTCCTACGTTCTGTATTACTCGCCCGGCGCGGCAAGCATGGCCGTGCACTGGATGCTGATCGAACTCGGCGTGCCGTTCGAAACGCGACTCGTCGATATCGATACGGGTGCGCAGCATACGCCCGAGTACCTGCGGTTGAATCCCTCCGGCCGAGTGCCGACGCTGGTCGTCGACGGCATGCCGCGGACCGAATCGGCTGCCTTGCTGATGCTGCTCGCCGAACGTCATCCGGAGTCGGGCCTGGCTCCGCATCCGGGCTCGCCTGAACGTGCCGCGTGGTTCGAGACGATGATCTATCTTGCCAATTCCGTTCTACCCGCAATGCGAAACTGGTTTTATGCGGAGACGGATGGCGATCCGCGATGCGCTGACATGGTGAAGGTGTTTTCGCAGGGGCAAGTCGAGGCGTCGATGGCGCATCTCGACAATCTGTTGTCCGACGGTCGGTCGTATTTGATCGACGATCGGTTGAGCACGGTCGACTTCCTGGCGCTGATGCTCATGCGCTGGACGCGTAACATGCCGCGCCCGGCAACGACGTGGCCGCATCTGGCGCGCTATATCCAGCACCTTCGCGGGATGCCGACATTCCTGGAATTGAATGCGCGCGAAGGGCTGACGGAGTGGATGAATCCGGCTGCGTGAGCGCAACACGTTGCCGTGACTTGTTCGCGCTAGTGCAACCCTTCGATGATCAACACGACGGCGATCAAGGCAACGAGCATCACATCCCGCTCGGCGACACGGGCGACGATGCGTCGAAATCCGTTGCATCGACTCGTCCTGGCAAATGACAGGTTGCGGGGTTGAAAATCCATAACTCTACAGTTATCATTCAGATTCATAACCTTTGAGCTATGGATTGGAACCTACTGCCAACGACCTGTTCGCCGCGTTGAGCGAGCCGACCCGCCGGGCTATTTTTCAACGGCTTTCCCATGAAGGCGAGCAGACCGTCGGACGACTGACCGCGCATGCGGGCGTATCGCAGCCCGCCGTGTCCAAGCATCTGGCCGTGTTGCGACAGGCCGGGCTGGTGGAAGGGCGCCCGGAAGGACGAGAAACCTATTACCGTGCCCGTTCGGAGGGGCTCGCGCCGTTGATCGACTGGCTCGGCGTCTACGGCGTCTTCTGGCGGGATCGAATCGACGCGTTGTCCGACCTGCTGGACAGGATGGACACATGACTGCGTCGCGAGAATCGCACAGCCTGGTCGTGGAGCGGAGCCTTCGGCATCCGCCCGAAAAAGTGTGGCGCGCACTCACGCAATCGTGGTTGATCGAGGAGTGGCTGATGGCCAACGACTTCGTGCCTGAGGTCGGTCACCGCTTTACGTTGCGCGCGACGCCGTTGCCCGGGTGGTCGGGCATCACGAATTGTCAGGTCATCGCGGTGGAGCCGGAGCGGCTGCTCAGCTATCGCTGGGGCGATGGCACGGAATCCGCGAGCGGGCTGAAGACGATCGTCACCTGGACCTTGACGCCACATGAGGGCGGCACCTTGCTGCACATGGAGCAGTCGGGTTTTCCTTCTCCAACCGCGCTCAGCTACGTGCGCCTCGGCGCGGCCTGGCCTCGCTTTCTCGACAAACTGGATCAGCTCATCGGCTAGTTCCGGCGACTGAACATCAACGCTTTCTTCTTCCCGATGGGGCCTGCCGGACGGCCGGCCCCAGGGGGCATGCTTGCCTGGCGCAAGCCATCGGCTTCGGCCGCACGTTCAAGGAATAGCAGGTATGTCGACTGTCCGAATCGCAATCATCTATCACAGCCTGTATGGCCACACCGCCAGGCAGGCCGACGCGGTGCGCGCGGGCGTAGAACGCATTCAAGGCGCAGAAGCGCTTCTCCTGACCACCGAGGAGGCGCCGTCTCGCTGGGACGATCTGGCATTGGCGGAGGGCATCATCTTTGGCTCGCCGACCTATATGGCCAGCGTGTCCGCAGCATTCAAGACTTTTCAGGAGGCGACCTCGAACGCCGTCCTGGCCAAGGGCGCATGGAAAGACAAGGTCGCTGCCGGGTTTACAAACTCGGGCGCTCACGCCGGCGACAAGCTGGCCACCTTGATCCAGATCGCGCTGTTTGCCGCCCAGCACGGCATGCACTGGGTCAACCTTGCGCTGCCGCCGGCGAACAACTCCACCACCGGCTCGGATCAGGACTTGAATCGCCTGGGATTCTGGCTCGGTGCCGGGGCGCAATCCAATGTCGATCAGGCCGCCGATGTCGTGCCGCCGGAATCGGATCTGGCCACGGCGCGCCATCTGGGGCAACGCGTGGCTGAGGTTGCGATGCAACTTGTGCGCGGGCGGGCGTGAATATTTTCACGTGACGGCAAATGGCTGCGGGGACGTTCATCGGCCCTGGCGATGGCCGGCTCGTCGCGTTGAGCGTCGCCGTATCCCGAACCGTCCGGTCTCGCTTCATCGTGGCGCTCGGCGTGTACGGGCAGGTGCCAGTCGATGATTCGCCCGAAAAATCCTTCAGGGCACCGCCACGGGTGGCAGGTCAGGGTGGCTCACACTCCGCCCCGGAAGGTGATTTCGACGCAATTGATTACCACTCGAATTCGATTTCGGCTTGGGGTGTGGATTAATGACATTAGAAACCTCCCGTTGTATGGGGTTTTTAATTAATCAATACCTGAAAATATGCAAATGATTAAGATTAGGGCCTCTCGACCCGAGGACGGTGCATGCGCAGTTGAAATCTGGATTCATCTTGAGTACCGGGATTGAAGAGGATGGAAACAATTTTGATAAGGCAGGGGAAACAATGATGAAGGTCGGACTGGTGGGTTGGCGCGGCATGGTGGGTTCCATGCTGCTGAAGCGGATGCGCGAAGAGGGGGATTTTTCGAGAATATCGCCGACATATTTCAGCACGTCGGCGGCAGGGCGCACGTATCGTGACCCGCTGGGCGCCGAACACCGTCTGCTCGATGCGAACTCGGTCGAAAGCCTCGGCGAGATGGACATCATCATCACCTGCCAGGGCGGCGACTACACGAAGGCGGTGTATCCGGTGCTGCGCGCGTCGGGTTGGAGCGGTTTCTGGATCGATGCGGCGTCCGCGAAGCGGATGGATGACGATTCGATCATCGTGCTCGACCCGGTCAACCGTGAACAGATCGAGGCCGGCATCGCTGCGGGCGTGCGTAACTACATCGGCGGCAACTGCTCGATCACGCTCTCGCTCATCGGTCTGACCGGGCTGTTCCGCGCCGGACTCGTCGAATGGATGAGCATGATGACCTACCAGGCGGCGTCGGGCGCCGGCGCACAGCATGTGAAGGAACTGCTCGGCCAGATGTCGGCCGTCGCCAGGTGCGTCGACAACGATCTTGCTGATCCCGGCACGCCGGTGCTCGACGTGCTGGCGAAAGCACACGCAGCGTCACGCGCGAGCGACTACCCGATCGAAGCGTTCGGCGCGCCCCTCGCGGGCAGCATCATTCCGTGGATCGACAGCGACCTCGGCAACGGCGTGAGCCGTGAGGAATGGAAGGGTGAAGTCGAGACGAACAAGATCCTCGGGCTGCCGCCGGGCACGATCCGGGTTGACGGACTCTGCGTTCGCGTCGCTGCGCTGCAGAGCCACTCGGCCGCGATCACGCTGAAGCTGAAGGAG
The DNA here is from genome assembly GCF_905232215.1 of Burkholderia sp. LMG 13014. Lineage (GTDB taxonomy): Bacteria > Pseudomonadota > Gammaproteobacteria > Burkholderiales > Burkholderiaceae > Burkholderia. The sequence goes on along the minus strand of NZ_CAJNKE010000435.1, from coordinate 1,384 downwards.
AACGTCGAACTCGATCGTCTTGAAACGCTGATTCGCGATGCGCACGAGTGGATCGATTTTGTGCCGAACACCCGGGAGGAAACGATCCAGCGGCTGTCGCCGGCCGCCGTCAGCGGATCGCTGAAGATCGGCGTGGGCAGACTGCGCCGCCTCAACGTCGAGCCGCAGATGTACAGCGTGTTGACCACGGGCGATCAATTGCTATGGGGGGCGGCTGAACCGCTGCGGCGCGTGCTGAACATGATTCTGAACGCGCAGTAGGTTGCCGGCGAACAGGGCGTTTCAGCGATGGCGGCGCAACGTGCGCCGCCGTCGCTCGATCCTTCGGTGGTGGCTTCGTCCCGATACGTGGACAGCGCGACTCGATGCAGGTGGCGTCGACGCGCTTCGTATCCAGAAAGCAGAGAGAAAAACCATGAGTGACATCATCATCGCAGGCGTTTTTATCGGCCTGACTGCCACGGCGCTGTCGGATGTGTGGGCCGTGTTTCTCGAAAAGGCGTTCAAGGTACCGAATTACGGCTTCGATGTCGTGGGCCGCTGGATCGGGCACATGGCACGCGGGCAATTCTTCCACAAGCCGATTTTCGCGTCGCCTCCGATTCCGGGCGAAAAAGCGATCGGCTGGATCGCCCATTACGCATTGGGCGCGGCGTTTGGGTTCTTGCCGATCCTGCTCGGTGGCGGCACGGACTGGATTGCCAGCCCAACGTGGGCAGCCGCGATCGCAGCAGGATTTCTCACGCTCGCGGTACCGTTCTTCATCGTCGTGCCTGCGTTCGGTATGGGTGTTCTGTGCTCGCGCACGCCGGATCCCTGGGCGGCACGGCGCCAGGGCGTTATCACGCACCTGTACTACGGCATTGCGCTGTACCTCGCCGCAATCTTCTTTGCGATGCTGATGCGCTAAGGACGGGCGATGGCGAAGCATCGACCGCATGCGGTTCATCGACGACGCGCACAAGATGGAAGCTGGACTCCAATTGGGAGATTTTGATGTCGTGCGAAAAGTGTCGCAGCTTTGGTGGAACGCGCTCTAGCTATGAATATTTGGGTATAAATATTTCCAGGCATGCGGAGTTGTACCGGTGCATGAATTGTGGCCAGTTTCTAGAGATTGTTGCAGAAGCGCGTGCTCCGTATTTTCTTACGCTTGAGCAGGCCAAAGAGCACTTTCCGGATGCTCGCAAAGCGCTCGAGAAGATTGCGGAGCGAAAGTGAGAAGTGGCGGACTGACCAAAATCCGCCGATGGCCAGTAGGTCTGTACTGGTTTGGCATCGCGGTTGGCCGAACATTACCTTGGAAATGGGAACGAAATTGCTTGGACGGACGGGTCAGTGGGGTCGTCTACAACGCTAGCAATGTGATTTGACATAATCATAG
>NZ_CAJNKE010000434.1 GCF_905232215.1 Burkholderia sp. LMG 13014 | reverse complement strand
CGCCCGGGATCGCCGTGCGCCGGTTCGGCACGGCGACGTTGCCCGATTCGTCATCGTTCGTTGCGCTGCTGCATCGCGCGTATGAACAGGAGGCCCCCGTCGCACCCTGACGCGCGGGCCCCGTGTCGGGCACGGCTCACCTGTTGACCGTCTCCGGCAGCCGCGCGATCGCCTTGATTTCGAACTGGAACCCGTACAGCCAGGTCACGCCGACGGCAGTCAGCGTCGGATACGGCGCATCGCCCCAGTATTCGGGGACGATCTCCCAGATCCGCTCGAACGTCGCTTCGGGATCGACGAGGAACACCGTCACGTCGACGACGTCGTCGAACGTGCAGCCGGCCGCGCGCAGCACCGCATTCAGGTTGTCGAACGCGCGGCGAACCTGCGCGTCGAGTTCCGGCTCGGGCGAGCCGTCCTCGCGGCTGCCGACCTGCCCGGACACGAACAGGAAGCCGTTCGAGCGCACTGCCGGCGAATAGCGGTTGCGGTCGTACAGCGCCTGGCGACCGGGCGGAAACACCACGCTACGCTTTACCATCCCATATCTCCTTCGGTTTATGGGGCGAAGCCGCCCCGGCATCAACGATGAAGGCACTTTACGGACCGATGCACGGCGGATAAACCGGCAACCCTGTCCAACACTGTTTGCACGTCCCAAACAATTTCCGACCGACGCGGAGCCCTGACCCGATGGATCGATTCGACGCAATGCAGGCGTTCGCCCGCGTGGTGGAAGCCGGCAGTTTCACGAAGGCGGCCGAGACGCTGCACATGAGCCGCACCACCGTCACGCAACTCGTGCAGCAGCTCGAAGCGCGGCTGCGCGTGAAGCTGTTCAACCGCACGACGCGCAAGGTCGTCGTTACCGCGGACGGCGCCGCGTACTACGATCGCGTCGTGCGGCTGCTGGCCGACATGGACGATGCCGAAACGAGCTTGTCCGCAGCCTCCGCATCGCCCCGCGGGCGGCTGCGCGTGGATGTGCCGAGCCCGTTCGCGCGCCTGATCCTGATCCCCGCGCTGCCCGCGTTCCATGCACGCTATCCGGACATCCAGCTCGATATGGGCGTGAGCGACCGCGTGGTGGACGTGATCGGCGAGAACGTCGACTGCGTCGTACGCGGTGGCGAGCCGACCGACCGCGCGCTGGTCGCGCGCCGTGTCGGCGACCTGCGGCTCGGCGTGTACGCGTCGCCGGCGTATCTCGCCCGCGCCGGCACGCCGACGCATCCGGACGAGCTGGAGGACACCCATCACCGGATCGTCGGATTTCTGTGGGCACGCACCGGCAAGGCCTTGCCATTCGAGATGGCATGCGACGGCGAGCAGGTCACCGTGCGCGGACGCTACGTGCTCGCGGTCGACGACGGCAATGCGTACCTCGAGGCCGGCCTCGCCGGGCTGGGCATTCTGTGGCTGCCTGACTACATGGCCGGCGCGCATCGCGCCCGCGGCGAACTGGTGCCGCTGTTCGAGCAATGGCAGCTCGAGCCGATGCCGATGTACGTCGCGTTTCCGCCGAACCGGCACGTCAGTGCGAAGCTGCGCGTGTTCGTCGACTGGGTCGCCGAGCTGATGGCGGAGCATGCGCCGGTCGCGAACCGGCGTCGCGGCGGCGGTGGTTCACGCGACACGCGCAAAGCCGTAGCGACCTGAGTCGCGAGAGCGCGGCCGTCCATAAAAAAACCCGCGCAAATTGCGCGGGTTTCGACAGGCAGTCGGTCGCGAATACGCTGGCGACTCAGGCCGTCAGCGCGTGCAGCGCCTCGTCGGTGAGCCACAGCGATTCCTGCAGGTCCTGCTCGTTCAGGTTCAGGCCGTCGCCACCGCGATCGACGACGATGAAGTCGCTGACGCCGCCGAGCGCGATCAGCGGGTGATGCCACACACCCTTCGCATAGTTGACGCCCTGCCACCCGCTCGTCACGAACGCGCGGATCTTCGCCGGATCGAGATCGCCCGCGGGCGCCACGACGACGAGATACGGCTGGTCGTTCAGCGGCACGAACGCCTGGCTGCCGAGCGGGTGCCGCTCCAGCATCTTCACTTCGAAGGGCAGCGTGCGCGGCTGGCCGCGGAACAGGTTGACGAGCGTGCGGCCGTCTTCATCGGTCACGTCGACTTTCGCGAGATCGTGAAAGCGGATCGTGGTGCCGAGGTTGATCGGGATCTGCTTCGCCCCGTCCGTTTCGATCACGTCGCCGAACGGCGCGAACGCTTCCTTGGTCAGCGGTTCGATGGCAAGCGTCTTCATTTGTCGAGCGTCCCCCACAGACGCAGGCGCGACACGCCGCCGTCCGGAATGATGTTCAGTCGCACGTGCGTGACGGGGCCGAGCGATGCGATGTCCTTTTCGAAGTAGTGCTGCTTGTCCATCTGCAGCTTCTGTTCGCCGAGCAGCACCGGCCAGAACATCGACTGCGTGATCAGCGAGCTGTCCGTGCCGCCCGACACGTATGCGGCCTGGATCGAGCAGCGGTCCGGGAAGTTACCCTTGAAGAACGCGGTATCGACTTCGATCTTGCGGATCACGCCCGGCTGCGCGAGCGCGATGATCGCCCAGTCGTTGCCCGGTTCGCGGCGGCGGCGGGTTTCCCAGCCGTCGCCCATGTTCACGCCGCGGCCCGGCAGCAGCAGGTTCGACGCAACGCCGAAGTGCTGGTTGTTCGCGGCCACCACGTAACCGCCGTTTTCCATCGCTGCGAGATCGAACTGCTCGGTCGCGCTCGCGCCGGCCCAGTCGAGTTGCGGCTGGCCGTACACGCGCAGGCGCGCAATGCCGCCATCCGGGTAGATGTTCACGCGCAGGTGCGTGAAGGCACGCGCATCGCTCGCTTCGACGTAGTGATGGCTGTTGCCCTGCAGCGTCGTCGACGGCACGACCTCGACCCACTCGGTCGCATGCGTCGGCGCGCCGTCGGCCACGAACGCGGCCTCGATCGACGCGGCCGGCGGGAAGTTGCCGGTGAAGTGGCTCGTGTCGATGTCGAAGCCCTTGATCACGCCCGGGCGCGCGAGCTTGACGATGCACCAGTCGTAGCCCGTCGTGCGCTTGCGGCGCGTTTCCCAGCCGTCCATCCACTTGCCGTGGTCGTCATACTTGCCGGGGATGAAGACGGCCGGCTCGGGGTTCAGCATCCGGTCCTTCGGCGCGAAGAAATCGTCGCTGGCTTCGAGCGCCTGCGCACCGAGACGCGGGTCGGCAAGATTCACGTAGCGCCGCGTGAAGTCGGGTGCGTTGGGATCGAGAAGCGGAACAGCCATGATGTTTCCTTGTTTCAGTGAGGCGATCAGGCCGCTGCGACGCAGCAGGCCGTATTGCGGTGTCAGGCGTCGATCAGGTCGTCGAGGCGGAAGCGCGCGATCCGGTAGATCTGGTCGACGCTCGCACGCAGTTCCTCGGTGCGCGAATGATTCACGCGCGACTCGAAGTTCGCGATGATGCCGTGCCGGTCATAGCCGCGCACCGCGAGGATGAACGGGAAGCCGAACTTCTCGCGATACGTGCGGTTCAGCGTCAGCAGCTTGTCGAACTCTTCCTGCGTGCACTGGTCGAGGCCCGCGCCGCTCTGCTCGCGCGTCGACTCGGCGGTCAGCTCGCCGCGCACGGCGGCCTTGCCGGCCAGCTCCGGGTGAGCGTTGATCAGCGCGAGCTGGCGCACTTCGCCGCCCGTTTCCACCGCGCCCGACATCGTCTGGTGCAGCGCGTCGATGGTCGCGAACGGCCGCTCGCCGGCGGCGACTTCGGCCACCCACGGCGAGTGTTCGAAAATCCCCGACAGTGCCGCGACAAATGCGCTCGGCGCCATCGTGTTCAGTTGTTCCAACGTGTAGCGCATCGCCTTCATGCTTTCCCTTCGATTCGATGATTGGGCTGATACGGATGATGTTCACGCCAGTGACGCGCGATATCGACACGGCGCGTCACCCATACGCGATCGTGCTTCTCGATGTGATCGAGGAATCGCTGCAGCCCGCGGAACCGGCCCGGCCGGCCGAGCAACCGGCAGTGCATGCCGATCGACAGCATCTTCGGCGCTTCGTCGCCCTCCGCGTACAGCACGTCGAACGCGTCGCGCAGGTAGTCGAAGAAGTGATCGCCGGTGTTGAAGCCCTGCGGCGTCGCGAAGCGCATGTCGTTCGTGTCGAGCGTGTACGGCACGATCAGCTGCGGCGATTTCTTGCCGCCCGATACCTCGACATCCATCCAGAACGGCAGGTCGTCGCCGTAGTTGTCGGAGTCGTACAGGAAGCCGCCGTATTCGGCGACCAGGCGGTGCGTGTTGGGGCTGTCGCGGCCGGTGTACCAGCCGAGCGGGCGCTCGCCCGTCACGCGCTCGATCGCTTCCATTCCGAGGCGCATATGCTCGGCCTCGAGTTCCGGCGTCATGCTCTGGTAGTGGATCCAGCGCCAGCCGTGGCACGCGATTTCATGGCCGAGCTCGACGAATGCGTGCGCGAGCTCCGGGTGGCGTTCGATCGCCATGCCGACGCCGAATACCGTCAGCGGCATCCCGCGCTTCTCGAATTCGCGCAGGATGCGCCATACGCCGGCCCGCGAACCGTATTCGTAGATCGACTCCATGCTCATGTGGCGGTCGGGATACGCGGCCGCGCCGACGATTTCGGACAGGAACTGCTCGGAGCCCGGATCGCCGTGCAGCACGCAGTTCTCGCCGCCCTCCTCGTAGTTCAGCACGAATTGCACGGCGACGCGGGCGCGTCCCGGCCAGTTCGCCTGAACGGGATGGCGGCCGTAGCCGATCAGGTCGCGAGGATAGTTGGGATCGAGTGACATGGTTCGAAGTGCGGCGAAAGCTCGCTGAAATAATGGGTTCGCATCGACTGCGCGGGGGCCGGAAGCCGGCTGCGCAAGCCGATGCGATGACGGCCCAGTGTAGCGAAAACGCCCATACGCGCCCATACAGCGGCGCAGATAGTGCGTGTCAGACGGTGTGTATGTGCGGTTGCGGCAAATTCGGCACCGGTTCCGCCGCATCCCCGTCCGGCGGGCTGAAGCGGGCGAACGCGCCGTCGTAGCGCTTCGGCAGCGGCCGCGCGTAATCGCCGCGCTTCGCGGTCGCGAGGCGCAGCGCGACGAGCGCCTCGGCCCACTTGACGGCCGCCGTGACGCCCT
>NZ_CAJNKE010000433.1 GCF_905232215.1 Burkholderia sp. LMG 13014 | reverse complement strand
GTGGGCGCGGGCGCGTCCGCGTTCGACAATGCGGGCACCGCGCTCGAAGCGGGCGCCGCGCGCGTCGACCTGTTCTTCCGCCGCGCGGACATTCCACGCATCAACAAGCTGACAGGCATCGGCAGCCCGGGCCTCGTGCACGGCTACGCCGATCTCGACGACGCGACGAAGTGGCGCTTCATGCACTACGCGCTGACGTCGCAGACGCCGCCACCGCGCGACAGCGTGCTGCGCGTGTCGCGCCACGAGCATGCGCACTTTCATGCGGGCAGCCCGATCGAGACGCTCGCCGAACACGCGGACGGTCTCGATGTGACGACACCGCGCGGGCGTTACACCGTCGACTTCCTGATCTTCGCGACCGGCTTTCATTCAGACTGGACGACCCGCGCGGAATTCGCGTCGTTCGGCGCGCAGGTGCGGCGCTGGAAGGATCGCTATCGACCGGAACCGAGCACGTGGCTCGACGAGCTCGCCGAATCGCCCGATCTCGGCCCCGCGTTCGCGTTCCAGGAGCGCGAGCCCGGCGCGTGCGCGGCCATCACGCGGATCCACTGCTTCAACCACGCGGCGAGCCTGAGCCACGGCAAGCTGTCCGGCGATATCCCGGCCATTAGCGCGGGCGCGCAGCGGCTCGCGCGCGGCATCGCGAGCCGGCTGTTCGACGCCGACCGCGACCGCCACTACGACGCGCTCGTCGCGTATGCCAATGCGGAACTGCAAGGCGACGAATGGCGCGACGCCGATGCGTAAGCGCGCGTCCATCGATCATATCGACGACGAAGGGAACCCGAAAGATGACTGAATCCATCACGCCGGCCGATGTGCCGGACACGATCGACGCGATCGCCGGCCTGCGCGACGGTGACACGGTCGCCGCACTGCGCCGCGCGCGCGACAAGGTGCTGCTGCATACGCGGCTGAGCGAAGCTGCATTGTTCGATCCCGCGTTGCCGGATCTTTCGTTGATCGAACGATTGCATGCGGCGCGGTATGTTGCGGAAAAATCAAACGCACGCATGCTGGCAGACACCTATCGCGCACGATTGCTCGACGCAGGCGGCACGCTCGACGACATCGCACGCGCGGACGCCGATGCGTTCGACGCGCTGCCCCGCCGTATCGGCGCGATCCTGGCGCATGCACGCCTGCTGACGTACGCCCCGGTCGTTGCGCGCCCATCCGACCTCGATACGCTGAAGTCGGCCGGACTCACGACGCCCGCGATCGTCGCGCTGTCGCAGCTCGTGGCGTTCGTCGCGTATCAATTGCGTGTCGGCGTCGCCGCGCAAGCGCTTCAGGCACGTGCCGCCACGGAGGCCGCATGACGACGACCGCCCACGGCTTCACGTCCGACACGCTAGGCTGGCGTGCGTGGCTCGACACCGTTTCGCTCGATGCCGCGACGCCCGATCAGCTAGCCGTGCTCGAAGCAAGCCACCCGCACGCGAAGACCTCCGACTATTACCTGCTGCTCGTCCATCTTCCCGAGATCCTGCGGCAACGCTCGGGCGTGTTCAACGCGATCATGTACGGCCCGGGCGGGCTGTCGCGCGCGGAGCGCGAACTGGCCAGCACGGCCGTGTCGCGCGTGAACGGCTGCGTATATTGCGCGTCCGTGCATGCGCAGCGCTTCGCACAACTCGCGAAACGCACCGACGCGATCGAGCAGGTATTCGACGATCCGGCGACGGCCGGCACGACGGCGCGCGAGCGCGCGATCGTCCGCTACGCGATCGCGCTGACGGAGCGGCCCGATACGGTCGACGCGCACGATATCGCCGCGCTGGAAGCCGAAGGGCTGACACATGAGGAAATTCTCGACCTGTCGCACGCGGTCGCGATCTTCGCGTGGGCAAACCGGTTGATGCTGACGCTGGGCGAGCCGGTGTTTCCGGAGCCGGCGGCCCACGCCTGACCCTGCCGCGCGATTCACCACCTGAGCCGACGGAAACCGGCGCACGAAGCTGCGCCGGCCCCACGCTCGCGAGGTTCATCCACGCTCAGGGATGGCGAGCGTTCGGCATGCCCGTCAGAACACGCCCGGAATCAGCCGGTACCGAACCTGCGCCCGGTACGCACGATAATCCGCGTCGTCCGACAACAGGCGCTCCTCGAGCAGGATTCTCCCGATCTGCAACACCATCCAGACGCCGATCGTGATCAGGTTTCGGGTACTGAAGTTGGCGAGCAGGAAACCGATTTCAGACAACAGGTAACCGGCGTAGATCGGGTGACGCACGAAGCGGTACGCACCGGTCGAGACGACGCCCCGGTTCGCCGGCAGCAGACCGAATGAGCGCCCCAGCGACAGCTTTGCGAACAATTGCAATGCAATCCCGGCAACTTGCCACGCGCCCCCGGCCCACTCCGGAATCAGTTGCGTGCCGGCGGTCAGCTGATACGCAAGGCAATAGAACGAACCGCCGAGCGAAAAAAACACCGCGACGGGATGCCAGTCGCGCCGCCTCGGCAAGTTCGCAAACGCCGACAATCCAACGGTCAGTACGGCGGAGACCAACAGCAGGATCAGCGTGATCCGGCTCGTATCCAGTCGCCACTGCAAAAAGAGCATGTAGGCAAACACGCCCAGCACCGTCACCGACGACACGCGAGCGCCAAGCTCGATCAGACTGATCCCCTCCGATTCCTCTCGTACAGCCGTAGCGTGTACTGCCGGCGTACTTGACGTGCCCGTTCCCCGTCCCCCTGCGTCCTCTATCGCCTGTGCCATGTTATTGATCTGTAATTTATTAAGGGCTTTTTGTATTACTTTGTATTACCGATTCAGACTAGCATGCCCGATCGATCAACGAGGGCCAAAGTTTTGACTTTCTGACGTGAATTAGCGTAAATCCCGAGCCATCGGTCAAATAGGGATACCGAAGCAAGATGGCGCGCTGCCGGCCCGGCGGTTCGTGGCTCGTATCGCGCGTCGCGCGGACAGGATCATCTCGGTCGTGCGGCAAACGATTGGCTGGTACGCCGAGTGCAACCGGTCCGCTTTCAGCTAGCCATGTCGCGATCGAAATGGAATTCGGACAACGGCGCGACGCGGCACCTTTCGCGCCGGCCGCTTTGATTCGCAGCCGCTACGTGGCCAATCTATCCGCGGCCGGGCCCTTCGGCAGCAACGAGGTCCGCTCGGCCCCGCCCCCGTCACGCCTTGTGCGTCGACAGCAGAATGCTCGTCTCGGTATTCGCGATCCCGTCGATCAGCCGGATCGCGCCGAGCACGCGATCGAAGTGCTCGAGCGAATCGGCATGCAGCTCGGCGACGAGATCCCAGCGCCCGTTGGTGCTGTGGATCGACGCGACGTTCGGATGCCCGCGCAGCACCTTCACCACTTCCGCGCCGCGATTGCCCTGCACGGCGATCGACATCAGCGCGCGGATCCGGTGCCGTTCCGCCGCCGGCTTGAGCCGCACCGTATAGCCGACGATCACGCCGTTCTTCTCCAGCCGCGTCAGCCGGTTCTGCACGGTCGCCCTTGCGACGCGCAATTCCTTCGCCAGCGCGACGACGGGCAGTCGCGCGTTGTCGCGCAGCAGCGCGATGAGCTGCCGGTCGACGTCGTCGAGCGTGATCATGGACGGGCCTTCCTGTTGAACGTGAACCGGCCGCCAGCGTGCCGGAAGCTGTGCATTCCGACCAGCGAGAACTGGTCAAACTGCCGGATCAGGCTGGCAATTTGCCAAGTCTATCGATAAATCTGCCACTTTTGCTGTCTTTTTGTTGGCTCGACTCGCGGAAATAATGACCCTATCGACCGGCGGGACAGGCCGCACCGCCGCTTTCCAGGAAGCCGGGACGCGCGCCGACGCGCCGCCAGGTCGACCAGAACGCCAGGGACACCCGTACCGGCACTGAGTAATTGCAAAGCATGGGACCCGAGTAAGCGCTAAAGCGCTAACTCGGGTCGACAGGAGACAAACATATGACCCGCTTCCTCGACGTTCCCGCCACCGCCCGACTGATCGCGACGACCGGCGTCACGACGTTCCTCCGCGAGCTCGTCGACACGCTGCGCGCCGATTACCTGCACTGGGCCGATTTCGACAAATCGCCGCGCGTCGCGTGCCACTCGCGCGACGGCGTGATCGAACTGATGCCCGTCGCGAACGCGTCGCTGTTCGCGTTCAAGTACGTGAACGGCCACCCCGTCAACGCCGCGCGCGGCATGCACACGGTGATGGCGTTCGGCGCGCTCGCCGAAGTCGATACCGGCTACCCGCTGCTGCTCGCCGAACTCACGCTGACCACCGCGCTGCGCACGGCCGCCACGTCGGTGCTCGCCGCGCAGGCACTGGCACGTCCCGACTCGCGCACGATGGCGCTGATCGGCAACGGCGCACAGAGCGAATTCCAGGCGATCGCGTTCCACACGCTGCTCGGCATCGACGAAATCCGCGTGTTCGACGTCGATCCGCGCGCGACCGACAAGCTCGTGCAGAACCTCGCCGCGTACCCGGCGCTGCGCGTCGTGCGTGCCGCGTCGACCGCCGACGCCGTGCGCGGCGCCGACATCGTGACGACCGTCACCGCCGACAAGGCGTACGCGACGATCGTCACGGCCGACATGATCGAGCCCGGCATGCACCTGAACGCCGTGGGCGGCGATTGCCCGGGCAAGACCGAACTCGAAGCAGGCGTGCTGCATGCAGGCAGCGTGTTCGTCGAATTCGAGCCGCAATCGCGCATCGAGGGCGAGATCCAGCAGATGCCGGCCGACTTCCCCGTCACCGAGCTGTGGCGCGTGCTGCAGGGCGAGACGACCGGCCGCGCGCGCGCGGATGAAGTCACGGTATTCGACTCGGTCGGCTTCGCGCTCGAGGACTACTCGGCGCTGCGCTATCTGTATGCGCTCGCGCAGCAGCACAACGCAGGCGTTGAGATCGCGCTGATTCCGCCGGCCGTCGACCCGAAGAACCTGTTCGCGCTGATCGACGACCCGGCCGCGATCGCGCAGGGTCACGCGGCGTACGTCACCGAAGCCGTCGCCGCGTTCGCGCGCTGACCGCGATGCCCGGGCGGCACGCACGCCGCCCGGTTTCCAGCCTTTCGTCCTTGCCTTCCATGAATCTCGTATCGATCCAGGCACCGGCCGCCGTCGTGATGATCCGGCCGCACCGCTTCCTGCCGAA
>NZ_CAJNKE010000432.1 GCF_905232215.1 Burkholderia sp. LMG 13014 | reverse complement strand
CAAAGACGGCTCGCGATACATGACGAAATGAATAGCGCTGCATGGCACCTCCGCTGATGTCGATGTGGATGGAGCCCGCTGGCGAGCAATTCGCGTGCCGCGCAGCCGCCCGAATTCCATTCATTTTTCAAATGACGCCTAACCGAATATTTAATTTCCCATCACCGGGCCGGCCTTCCATACTCGCGAACAAATCCGAGACATAACGTCCACGGCGGCCGGGCCGGCGCAGCGTTCCCACGTTGCCGGTTTCGCGCCCCGCACATGGAAGGAGACAACGGCGTGCAACTGGAAGCCACCCACCGCCCGGGCATCGTGCTCGGCGCGGACGACGCATCGTATCGACCCGATTCGGCCGCGCGCGATGCCGCGCTGAGCCCGCGGCTGCACAATCCCGACCTCGCGCCGACCAAGGCCGAGGGCCGGACGTGGGGCCGCTACAGCATCTTCGCGCTGTGGACCAACGACGTGCACAACATCGCGAACTACTCGTTCGCCATCGGGCTGTTCGCGCTCGGCCTGTCGGGCTGGCAGATGCTCGCGTCGCTCGCGATCGGCGCGGTGCTGGTGTATTGCTTCATGAACCTCACCGGCTACATGGGCCAGAAGACCGGCGTGCCGTTCCCGGTGATCAGCCGGATGAGCTTCGGCATCTACGGCGCGCTGCTGCCCGCGATGATCCGCGCGGTGATCGCGATCGCATGGTTCGGTATCCAGACCTATCTCGCGTCGGTCGTGCTGCGCGTGCTGCTCACCGCGATCTGGCCGGGCCTCGCCGCCTTCGACCAGAATGCGATCTTCGGGCTGTCGACGCTCGGCTGGGTCACGTTCGTCGCGATCTGGCTCGTGCAGATCGGCATCCTCACGTTCGGAATGGAAATGGTCCGCAAGTACGAGGGGCTGGCCGGCCCGGTGATCCTCGTCACGACGCTGTCGCTCGCCGCGTGGATGGTCAGCCGCACCGGCGGCCATCTCGCGATGTCGATCGGCAAGCCGTTGACCGGCTTCAGGATGTGGACGGAGATCTTCGCGGGCGGCTCGCTGTGGCTCGCGATCTACGGCACGCTGGTGCTCAACTTCTGCGATTTCGCGCGTTCGTCGCCGAGCGCGAAGACGGTGCGCGTGGGCAACTTCTGGGGCCTGCCGGTGAACATCCTCGTGTTCGCGACGATCAGCTTCGTGCTCGCCGGTGCGCAGTTCAAGCTGAACGGCCACATCATCCACAGCCCGACGGAAATCATCGCGACGGTGCCGAACAAGCTGTTCCTCGTGCTCGGCTGCCTCGCGTTCCTGATCGTGACGGTCGCCGTGAACATCATGGCGAACTTCGTTGCGCCGGCCTTCGTGCTGACGAGCCTCGCGCCGCATCGCCTGTCGTTCCGCCGCGCGGGCCTGATCAGCGCGACGGTCGCCGTGCTGATCCTGCCGTGGAACCTGTACAACAGCCCGATCGTGATCGTCTACTTCCTGTCCGGCCTCGGCGCGCTGCTCGGCCCGCTGTACGGGATCATCACGGTCGACTACTGGCTCGTGCGCAAGCAGCGCGTGAACGTGCCCGACCTCTATACCGAAGCGCCGACGGGCACCTACTTCTACACGCGCGGCGTGAACCGCAAGGCGCTTGCGGCGCTCGTGCCGTCCGCGCTGATCTCGATCACGCTCGCCGTCGTGCCGGCCTTCAGCGCGATGACGCCGTTCTCGTGGCTGCTCGGCGCGGCCATCGCGGGCAGCGTGTACTGGCTGCTGGCCGATCGCAAACGGCACTACGAGGAGCGCTCGGGCGAACCCATCGCAGTCGCCTGCGCCCAACACTGAAACACATGCATACGGAGTCGCAATGAGGATCCTGGTAGTCAACGTCAACACGACCGAGTCGATCACCGACGCGATCGCCGCGCAGGCGCAGGCCGCCGCGTCGCCGGGCACGGAGATCGTCGGCCTGACGCCGCGCTTCGGCGCGGAGTCGGTCGAAGGCAACTTCGAGAGCTACCTTGCGGCGATCGCCGTGATGGATCGCGTGCTGAGCTACGACGAGCCGTACGACGCGGTGATCCAGGCCGGCTACGGCGAACACGGCCGAGAAGGCCTGCAGGAACTGCTGACGGTGCCCGTCGTCGACATCACCGAAGCGGCCGCAAGCATCGCGATGATGCTCGGCCATCGCTATTCGGTCGTCACGACGCTCGACCGCACGGTGCCGCTGATCGAGGATCGCCTGAAGCTCGCCGGGCTCGACGCGCGTTGCGCGTCGGTGCGCGCGAGCGGCCTCGCGGTGCTCGAGCTCGAAGAGAACCCGGCCCGCGCGATCGAGTCGATCGTCGCCGAAGCGCAGCGCGCGGTGAAGGACGATCACGCGGAAGTGATCTGCCTCGGCTGCGGCGGGATGGCCGGCCTCGACCGGCAGATCGAGGAATGCACCGGCGTGCCGGTCGTCGATGGCGTATCGGCCGCGGTCGCGCTCGCCGAGTCGCTGGTACGCCTGAAACTGAAAACGTCGAAGGTCCGCACGTACGCGCCGCCGCGTCCGAAGCGGATCGTCGGCTGGCCGGGCACCTTCGCCAAATGACGCACCGCCGGCCTACTGCTGCGTCGCGCTCGGGCGCCGGGTCGCCGGGAGGTCGTTCGGCATGCGGGACCCACTAGACCCGAACGCCCTGCCCCGCGACGTGCCCGATGCCGCGGGCGCGCTCGACGTGCTCGATGCACGGTTGATGCGCATCCTGCTCGTGCTGCTGACCGAGCGCACCGTGTCGCGTGCGGCCGTGCGCCTGAACATGTCGCAGCCGGCGACGAGCGCCGCGCTCAAGCGCCTGCGCACGCTGCTCGGCGATCCGCTGCTAGTGCGCAGCCGCTACGGGATGGTGCCGACCGAGTTCGGCGCACGGCTGATCGACCCGCTGCGCAACGCGCTGCGCGTGATCGACTTCATCCGCATCCAGCAACCGACGTTTGACGCGCGCACGTCGGTGCGCACCTACCGGATCGGCTGCCCCGACTACCTGAACGTGCTGTTCGTGCCGAAGCTCGTCGCGCTGTTCCGCGAACGCGCGCCGAACGCACAGCTCGTGTTCCATCCGCTCGGCGACGGCTTCGACGACGAGCGCGCGCTGGCCGACGGCGAGCTCGACGTCGTGATCGACAATCGCCCGGCGCGCTCGTCGCGGTTCCGGCAGGACGACCTGTTCGACGATCGCGTCGTGTGCCTGATGCGTGCGACGCATCCGCTCGCACGGCGCGGCACGATGACGGCGGCCGATTTTGCCGAAGCGCCGCAGTTGTGCCCGACGCCGTCGTGGCTCGAAGCATCCGGCGCGATCGACCGGCAGCTCGAACGCGTGGGTCTGCAGCGGCGGATCGTCGTCACGCTGCCGCACTTCGAACTCGCCGCGCATGCGCTCGTGCGCACCGACATGCTGCTGACCACCACGTACCGGCTCGCGCGGCACTATGCGAAGCTGCTGCCGCTCGCCGCGCTCGCGCTGCCGGCTGAGCCGCCGGACATCGTGTACCGGATGACCTGGAACGAATCAGGCGCGTGCGCCGACGGCGTGCGCTGGCTGCGCGGGTTGATCGCGGAAGCGACGCGCGCGTGGCTGGACGCGGAGGCCAGGCTACCGGCTGTTGCGGCGGTGGCGGCCGACGCAGTCGTGGACGCGGACGCGGACGCGGACGCGGACGCGCAAAACGGTACGCCAGCCGCGACCGATACGCCCGAACCCACACGACGCACGCGCCGCAGGCAGTCAACGCATTGCCATGCGTCGCATCCGCGGCGTGTCGCCCATGCGGCACGCGTCCATCGCCTCGCGACGAAGTCGCATTGACCGGCGCGATCGACAGGCGCGACAACGGGCCAATACGGCAATACGCGGCTCAGGCCCTGTCGACAAGCAATTCGGGGGCGGCTGTTTTGCCAGGCTGCTTGTCGACGTAGTCTGAGCTGCGTATCCGCCGGTCGTTTCGCCTGCCGATCGCACCAGCCAACGCAAGGCGACTTCGTCGCGACGCGATTCGCAAGACGCAATACGCGCTGCAGCGCCAGGCGCGTGATCGACCGCGCCTATCACGCGTGCCGTGCAAGCGCGAGCAGCACCGACAGCGACACGATCGACCCGAGCGTCGACAGCAGGATCGTGCGCGACGTCACCTGCGCTTCACGCCCGTAGAACTCGGCCAGCATGTACGGTCCGGTGCCGGTCGGCAACGCGGCAAGCACGACGGCGATCTGCGCGAGCACCGGCGGCAACGCGAACACGCGCACGCCGAGCCACCACGCGAGTGCGGGCTGCACGAACAGCTTCACCGCCGTCAGCGCAACACTGCCGCGCGGCGCCGCGCCGGCCCCTTCCCGCTTCTCCGCGAGAAACAGCCCGAGGCTGACGAGCGCGCACGGGCTCGCAGCCGCGCCGAGCAGCTTCAGGAACGTGTCGACCGGCGCGCCGAGCGGCACCTGCGCGGCCGACACGCCGACACCGGCCAGCGGCGCAACGATCAGCGGGTTGCGCAGCAGCGCGCCGACCACCTTCCACATCAGCGTCAGCGGCGCGCGGTCGCGCTGCAGCCCGATCTCGATCAGCACGATCGCGCCGGCGAACAGCACGCACGCCACGAGAATGGTCGCGATCGTGGTCGGCGTGAGGCTGTCGGGACCGAATGCGAGCAGGCACAGCGGGAAGCCGAGATAGCCGGTGTTCGGATACGACGCGGCAATCGCGTCGATGCTCGCATCGGCGAGCCCGCGCCCCGCGAACAGGCGCCACGCGAGGACTCCGGCGAACACGAGCGCGCAGGTCAGCGCGAACGTGGCGACGAAGGCGGGCTGATACAGCTGGTGCCACGATGCGTGCGCCATGATCTGGAACAGCAGCGCGGGCAGCGCGAGCCACACGACGAAGCGGTTCAGTTCCGAGGCCGCCGCCGGCCCGAGTACGCCGCGCCGGCGGCACAGGAACCCTGCCGCGATCAGCCCGAACACGGGCAACAGAATCTCGATCGTCGATGACATCTGGAATACGCTGCGTGAAACCGGGACGCGCCAGCTTAATGGTTCCGCCGGGTCGCGTCCAATGCGCGGCGCGTGCCACCCCGCGCGTCACGCACCGTCGCGCATCGGTTGCGCAAGCAACTTGTAGGCAATGACGGCCGC
>NZ_CAJNKE010000431.1 GCF_905232215.1 Burkholderia sp. LMG 13014 | reverse complement strand
AATGCGCATGGTTCCGCACGCTCGCGCCCGAGCACCAGGCGCTCGTGCTCGCACAGTCGCGCGTCGAGCAGTGCGAGGCCGGCGACGTGATCGCACACCGGCTCGCGCCGTCGGAATACTGGATCGGCGTGCACCGCGGGCTGCTGAAGCTCGCGATCTTCAATGCGTCGGGGCGCGGCTGCACGTTCTCCGGCGTGCCGTCGGGCGGCTGGTTCGGCGAAGGCAGCGTGATCAAGCGCGAGCTGCGCAAGTACGAGGTCGTCGCGATCCAGCGCTCGACCGTGCTGTTCGTGCCGGTCGATACATTCCACGCGCTGCTCGACACGAGCCTGCCGTTCACGCGTTTCGTGATCCACCAGTTGAACAACCGGATGGGCGAATTCATCGCGTCGATCCAGAACAGCCGGCTGCTGGACGTCGACGCCCGCGTCGCGCAGGCGCTCACGCAGTTGTTCAACCCCGACCTGTACCCGGACACCGGTCCGTCGCTGTCGATCTCGCAGGAGGAACTGGGGATGCTCGTCGGCGTATCGCGGCAGCGGATCAACCAGGCGCTGCAGCAGCTCGAAAAGCTCGGCGCGTTGCGGCTCGCCTACAACCAGATCGACGTCGTCGACCTGGGGGCGCTCGCGCGCGTCGGGATCGAGCAGATCTGAGCGCGGGCC
Source organism: Burkholderia sp. LMG 13014 (assembly GCF_905232215.1). Taxonomy (GTDB): domain Bacteria; phylum Pseudomonadota; class Gammaproteobacteria; order Burkholderiales; family Burkholderiaceae; genus Burkholderia. The sequence goes on along the minus strand of NZ_CAJNKE010000431.1, from coordinate 4,500 downwards.
GATGAACGGAATCGCCGCCGACGCAGCCTGCCCGTCCGGTATCGCGGCCGTTTGCCGGCCGTCGCGTCACGCTGCGTTTCCTCTGCTGAATCGGCAATCGGCCGCTGCGCCCCAACCTGACAATTCCGCCAGTTTCGCGACAGTAACCCGTTCCACGCCGACGCCTATCATTCGGGTTCCCTTTACCCACGCCTGATCACCGCCTGTCCCGCTGCCTCCATGTGGATCGTCAATCTCGCGCTCAAGCGCCCCTACACGTTCATCGTGATGGCCATCATGATCGTGCTGGCCACCCCGCTTGCGCTGATGCGCACGCCGGTCGACGTGCTGCCCGCGATCAACATTCCCGTGATCAGCGTCATCTGGAATTACAGCGGCTTCTCCGCGACCGAGATGACGAACCGCATCACGTCCGTGCATGAGCGGATCCTGACGACGACCGTCAACAACATCCAGCACGTCGAATCGACGTCGCTGCCCGGCATCGCGGTCGTGAAGGTGTTCCTGCAACCGGGCGCAAACGTGCAGACGGCGATCGCGCAGACGGTCTCGTCCGCGCAGGCGATCGTGCGGCAGATGCCGCAGGGCGCAACGCCGCCGCTCGTGATCACCTACTCGGCGTCGAGCATTCCGGTGATCCAGCTCGGGCTGTCGAGCAAGACGCTCAGCGAACAGTCGCTCGCCGACATCGCGCTCAACTTCCTGCGCCCGCAGCTGATCACGGTGCCGGGCGTGCAGATCCCGTTCCCGTACGGCGGCCGCACGCGTGTGGTCGCGATCGACCTCGATCCGCAGGCGCTGCAGGCGAAGGGGCTCACGCCCGCCGACATCGTCAACGCGGTCAACGCGCAGAACCTCGTGCTGCCAACCGGCACCGCGAAGATGGGCCAGACCGAATACCGGATCGACACGAACGCGTCGGCCGATACGATCGCCGACATCAGCAGCCTGCCGGTCCAGACCGTCAACGGCGCGACGACCTACCTGCGCGAGGTGGCATCGGTACGCGACGGCTTCGCGCCGCAGACCAACGTCGTGCGCCAGAACGGCCAGCGCGGCGTGCTCATCTCGATCCTGAAAAGTGGCGACGCGTCGACGCTCAAGGTCGTGTCGGACCTGAAAACGCTGCTGCCGAAGGTGATCCCGACCCTGCCCGAGGGGCTCACGATCACGCCGCTGTTCGACCAGTCGGTATTCGTCAACGCGGCCGTCCAGGGCGTGATCCACGAGGCGCTGATCGCCGCCGTGCTAACCGCGATGATGATCCTGCTGTTCCTCGGCAACTGGCGCAGCACGCTGATCATCGCGATCTCGATCCCGCTGTCGATCTTCACGTCGCTGATCGCGCTGTCCGCGCTCGGCGAGACCATCAACATCATGACGCTCGGCGGCCTCGCGCTCGCGGTCGGGATTCTGGTGGACGATGCGACGGTGACGATCGAGAACATCGAGCGGCACCTGCACCTCGGTACCAACCTGCACGACGCGATCCTCGAAGGCGCCGGCGAGATCGCGGTGCCCGCGTTCGTGTCGACGCTGTGCATCTGTATCGTGTTCGTGCCGATGTTCTTCCTGACCGGCGTCGCGCGCTTCCTGTTCGTACCGCTCGCGGAAGCCGTCGTGTTCGCGATGCTCGCGTCGTACGTGCTGTCGCGCACGCTGGTGCCGACGCTCGCGATGCTGCTGTTCCGCCCGCAGCAGGCCAGCACCGGCCCCGATCATGCGCGCACGCGCTTCGCGCGCATCCACCATGCGTTCAACAACGCGTTCGAGCGGCTGCGCGCGTGGTACATCGTGCTGCTCAGCATCCTGCTGGTGCGCCGCCGCTTCTACGCGATGTGCTTCCTCGGCTTCTGCGTGCTGTCGACGGGCCTCGTGTTCGTGCTCGGCCGCGACTTCTTCCCGAATGCCGATTCCGGCAATATCCGGCTGCACATGCGCGCGCCGACCGGCTACCGGATCGAGGAAACCGCACGCCTCGCCGACCAGGTCGAGCGCGTGATCCGCGAAACCGTGCCGCCGGACGAACTCGGCGCGATCGTCGACAACCTCGGCCTGCCGGTGAGCGGCATCAACCTGTCATACAGCAACGCGGGCACGATCGGCACGCTCGACGGCGAGCTGCTGATCGCGCTGAAGCCCGGCCACCGCGCAACCCAGCACTACGTGCAGGCGCTGCGCACGGTGCTGCCCGAGCGCTTCCCGGGCGTCGAGTTCTTCTTCCAGCCGTCGGACATCATCACGCAGATCCTGAACTTCGGCCAACCGGCCGCGATCGACCTGCAGGTGCTCGGCAACGATCTCGCGAGTAACATGACTATCGCGAGCAGCCTGATGAAAAAGTTCAGGCAAATCCCCGGCGCCGTCGACGTGCACGTGCTGCAACGCAACGACGAGCCGACCCTGCTGGCCGACATGGACCGTACGCGCATGCAGCAGCTCAATCTCTCCGCGCAGAACGTCGCGCAGAACATGCTGATCTCGCTGTCCGGCAGTTCTCAGACCACGCCGTCGTTCTGGATCAACCCGCGCTCCGGTGTCCAGTACCCGCTGCAGATCCAGACCCCGCAATACAGCATCTCGTCGGTCGACGACCTGCTCGGCACGCCGATCTCCGCAAGCGGCCGCACGGGCACGCCGCTGCAACTGCTCGGCAACCTCGTGCAGGTGCGCAGCACCGCGAACCCGGCCGTGATCACGCACTACAACATCCGCCCGGCGATCGACGTGTACGTGAGCGTCGAAGGCCGCGACCTCGGCGCGGTCGCGGGCGAGATCGACCGCATCGTGTCGGATGCGCGCGCGACGCTGCCGCGCGGCACCGAGCTGACGATGCGCGGCCAGATCGAGACGATGCGTACGTCGTATATCGGCCTCGGCGCGGGCGTCGCGATGGCGATCGTGCTCGTCTACCTGCTGATCGTCGTCAATTTCCAGTCGTGGCTCGACCCGCTGATCATCATCAGCGCGATGCCGGCCGCGCTCGCCGGCATCGTCTGGATGCTGTTCATCACCGGCACGCACCTGAGCGTGCCCGCGCTCACTGGCGCGATCATGACGGTGGGCGTCGCGACCGCGAACAGTATTCTGGTCGTGTCGTTCGCGCGCCAGCGTCTTGAGGCCGGCGCGCCGCCGCTCACGGCCGCGCTGGAAGCAGGCGCAACGCGGATCCGGCCGGTGCTGATGACGGCGCTCGCGATGATCATCGGGATGGTGCCGATGGCGCTCGGGCTCGGCGAAGGCGCCGAGCAGAATGCGCCACTCGGCCGCGCGGTGATCGGCGGGCTGCTGTTCGCCACCGTATCGACCTTGCTGTTCGTGCCGCTCGTGTTCGGCGGCGTGCATGCGCGGCTGGCCCGCCGGCGCGCGCGCCAGGCCGGACACTGACTTTCGTCCCACTACCCGGTTGATTTGGTTGAATTCATGGAAGAGAAACATCACAGCTCCGTCGGCATCCAGGTGGACGAACACGGCATGCACCTGCCGACGCGCACGTCGGTATCGCGACGCGGGAAAATCGTCCTGGTCGTGATCGGCGTGCTGCTGGCCGCCGGCGCCGCGCGCACCGTCTTCGTCAACGTGCTGAACCGCAACCGGCTCGACGCGGTCGCCGAGCAGAACACGCGCCAGTACGTGACGATCGCGCATCCGGTCGATGCGGCCACCGGCGGCAAGCTGACGCTGCCCGGCACGCTGCGCGGCTTCGTCGAGGCGCCGATCTACGCCCGCGCGAGCGGCTACGTGCTGCGCTGGCAAGCCGACATCGGCGCGCACGTGAAGCAGGGCCAGACGCTCGCCGAACTCGACACGCCCGAGCTGAACCAGGAACTCGCGCAGGCCACCGCACAGCGCCAGCAGGCCCAAGCCGCGCTCGCGCTCGCGAAGACGTCGTTCGACCGCGCGCAGCAATTGCGCCAGCGCGATGCCGTCTCGCAGCAGGAACTCGACGACCGGCAAGGCGCATTCAACCAGGGCACCGCGAACCTCGCGGCGGCCGACGCGAACATGCGCCGCCTCACCGAGCTGAAAGGCTTCCAGCGGATCGTCGCGCCGATCGACGGGATCGTCACGCAGCGCAACGTCGACGTTGGCGATCTCGTCAGCTCGGGCAACGCGGGCCGCTCGCTGTTCACGGTCGTGCAGGCCGACCGGCTGCGCCTCTACGTGCAGGTGCCGCAGGCGTACGCACAGCAAGTGAAGGTCGGCCAGCACGTGAGCGTCGCGCAGGCCGAGCTGCCGGGCCGCACGTTCGACGGGACGATCACGCGCACGTCCGAGGCGATCGACGTCGCGACGCGCTCGCTGCAGATCGAGATCACGCTGCCGAACCCGGACGGCCGGCTGCTGCCCGGCGCGTACGTGCAGGCGACACTGCCGATGACGCCGGTCGGCCGCCTGCAGGTGCCGGCCAATACGTTGTTGTTCCGTGCCGAAGGCCCGACGGTCGCGACCGTCGACGCGAACGGCCAGGTACGCCTGAAGCAGGTGACGGTCGTGCGC
>NZ_CAJNKE010000430.1 GCF_905232215.1 Burkholderia sp. LMG 13014 | reverse complement strand
CAGCGCGGCCGTGACGAAGCGGTTCAGGTGCAGCGGCCACAGCGCGTACAGCACGCTGAGGTGGATCAGGTACACGGTGTAGCTGACGGTGCCCACGTAGACGAGCATCGGATTCGTCAGCACGCGCTGCACGATGCCGCGGCCGCGCAGGGCGATCACGACGATCGACGTGCACAGCAGCAGCGAGATGCTGTAGAGCGCGGCATTCGACAGCGGCGTGTTCGCGGCGCGAAAGCGCGGGAACGACAGGTGCAGCCAGCCGAGGATCGCGAGCGACACGAGCGCGCCGACGATCGCGAGCGGGTAGAACGGCTCCAGCGCGCGCCGGTCGCGGCGCAGCACGATCGCGAGCAGCGCGCCCGCGGCGAGCAGGTCCATCCGGAACGGCGTCAGGTAGTAGATCGGCCAGAACGAGTCGAACCACGGCGTCGCGATCGCGCGCAGCACGGGCGCGGCGACGATCAGCGCGGCGGCGATCCACAGCAGCGCGCGCTCCGAACACCACAGCACGACGAACGGCCAGAAGATATAGAACTGCTCCTCGACCGCGAGCGACCACAGCACGTTCAGGCTGTCATGGCCGATGCTGCCGAGCGACAGCCCGATATTGGTCGAGAAGAACGCGAACCACGGCCAGTGCGGCAGCCAGCTCGCACCGAACAGGAGCGTCGACACCACCAGCAGCAGCACGTACGGCGGCAGGATGCGACGCACGCGGCGTGCGTAGAAGTGGCTGAAGTACGACTGCCCGCGCGCCTTGCGATCGAGCAGGATGCCGGTGATCAGCAGTCCGCTCAGCACGAAGAACAGGTCGACCCCCATCCAGAGCGGCGCCTTCAGCGCGTGCTGCAGGAACACGGCGCCCACCGCGATCGCGCGCAGCCCGTCGAGCTGCACGATGCGGCCGTGTTGCGGCGGGGTGAGGTCCGCGGGTCGCGAGATGCCCGTCATCGCGCCGCTCCTTCGCGACGCCCGGCGTGAGCCGGGGCGTGTCGCACATCCGATGCGTAAACGTGAACGTAATGCATGCCATTAAATGAAATATCGAATCGAAATCGATTCTAGGGAAAAGAAATCGGCAAAAAAACGCGCATCATTTATCTGAAGGAAAAGATTCAAATGCCGATTATTCCGGTCGCGAAATGAAAGGTTGCGGCCCGGGTAGCCCCGGCAGGCGGCGCGAAGCGGCATTTTCTACGGGCTGGAAAGTGAAAAGCGGTCGTTATTGCCGTTTTCGAGTGCCTTTTCGTACCTGTTCCGGTTCGATATTTCAGTCGGAAACATCCCCAAATATTTCCAAATTTCTTGTGATTATTTTTGCTTGTAACCTGCATCGCGACGTTTGAAACCCATTTAGCGACAGGACGGTCGGGCGGCCATGCGCCGCGGTCCCGGTCGCTTTCGCATCGAGTCTGGAGAAGCGCATTGCGACGTCTGATTCTGGTAGGCATGACGGTAGGTGCGGCGCTGCTGGCGAGCGCCGCACCGGCCGAAACGGTGTTGCCCGCGACGACGTCGTGGATCGGCAACACGTTCGGCTATGGCGACGGCAGCTGGACGCAGATCGACATCCGCGCGATCGCGGTGACGCCTGACGGCAAGGTGTATACGAATGCGCCGTGGGACGAGAGCGGGGCCGAGGCGAGCGTCTACCAGGACGGGAAGATGCTCGGCTTCGCCGGCGGCACGCACGGCTGGGGCAACCTCGGCGGCAGCGCGATCGCCGTGAACAGCAAATACGTGTACGTCGCGATCGGGGTCGGCAACGAGCGCGGCCACCTGCAGTCGCCCGGCATCTGGCCGGACAAGGGCAAGCAGTGGTTCGGCATTTCGCGCCGCACGATCGGCGACATGAAGCAGCCCGCGCCATTCCGCGCGGCGCCGCAGGTGGCACCCGGCGGACGTGCCGATGCCGGCCGCGCGCGGATGGCCGCGAGCTTCATGATGATGAACGAGGTAGCGGCGCCCGCGCGCTCGGAAGTGGGCGAGCAGAAGGCGGAAGTCGGCGGCCTCGCGGCCGACGACAAGACGCTGTTCGCGACGAACCCGTCGCGCGACGCGGTGGACGTGTACGACGCGGAGACGATGCAGCAGAAGGGCACGTGGAGCGTGCATGAGCCGGGCCGCATCACGCTCGCGGGCGACGGCACGCTGTGGCTGCTCACGGACACGATCAACGGGCCCGCGCACCTGGTGCACGTGCGCGCGGATGGCCGCACGCTCGACGACGCGCCCGCGCTGCCGGAAGGCACCGACGCGGTGGACGTGGCCGTCGACGCGAAAGGCCGCGTGCTGATCGCGGACAACGGGCCGCGCCAGCAGATCCTGATCTTCTCGAAAGGCGGCAAGGGTTATGCGCAGTCGGGCACGCTCGGCGAGCGCGGCGGCATTTTCGCGGGCCCGGTGCCGGGCCGGCCGGGGCCGCAGCGTTTCAACGGGCTGACGGGCGTCGGCGTCGACCGTGCGGGCAATATCTATGTGTCGATGAACGGCATCGGGCCGCGTCACGGCACGATCGGCGCAGGGCTCGGCGCGGTGCTCGACAGCTACACGCCGGACGGCAAGCCACGCTGGCAGGTGCAGGGGCTGCTGTTCGTCGATGGTGCATGGCTCGACCCGGCGCGGCCGAACAGCGTGTACACGGGCAACAAGCGCTTCGAGCTCGACCTGTCGAAGCCGCCGGGCCAGGACTGGAAATACGTCGGCTTCCTGTCGAACCGCTTCAAGTATCCGGACGACCCGGTGTTCCATACGGACCAGTGGCCCGGCATGCCGATCGCGCGTCGCCTCGACGGCCGCACGTTCCTGTACCTGACCGACATGTACGCCGATCACCTGAAGATCTACCGCTTCGACGCGAAGCGCGACGGCGAAGTCGCGATTCCGTCCGGCCTGATCGCGGGCCGTGCGCGGCCGGTCGACAACGTGCCGAACAAGCCGCCGGGCGGCGACTGGCTGTGGCGCGATGCGAACGGCAACGGCCGGCTGGATGCCGACGAGTTCACGATCAACACGACCGGCAAGGCGAAGGCGGGCGGCTGGGGCTGGTGGGTCGACACGAAGGGCGACATCTGGCGCACCAGCGACGTGCGCGGGATCCACCGCTTCCAGTACGGCGGCGTCGACAAGGCCGGCAACCCGATCTACTCGTACGACAAGGTCACGACCTACCCGATGCCGCAGCCGTTCACGCAACTGCGCCGCTCGATCTACGACGCGCAGACGGACACGCTGTACGTGACCGGCTACACGGCCGACGCACCGCCGGCGCCGGGCATCAACAAGGAAGTGGGCCGCGTGCTGATCCGCTTCGACAAATGGTCGACGGGCTCGCCGGTCGTGCGCTACCAGGTCGCGCTGCCGTGGCAGCTCGACGCGAAGCCGATCTTCGACCTGATCGGGCTCACGGCCGAGGGCCGCTACCTGTTCGGGGTGGAGCCGGTCGGCAAGATCCACGTGTACGACAAGGAAACCGGCAAGGAAGTGGGCGTGATGAGCCCGGGCACCGAGGTCGGCAAGGCATCCGGCTGGGTCGACGTGCCCTTCGGCATCAGCGCATTCCGGCGCGAGAACGGCGAATACCTCGTGTTCGTCGAGGAAGACGCGCGCGGCAAGGTGCTGATGTATCGCTGGAAACCGTGACGAGCGACGTCACACAAGGCAGAAGCATGGACAAAGGCATACTCAAGAACGTTTCGATCAACTTCATCGGGCTGATCCTGCCGACCTTCGTGTCGCTGGTGACGGTGCCCGCCTATATCCACGCGCTCGGCGTCGAGCGCTATGGCGTCGTCAGCCTCGTGTGGACGCTGATCGGCTATTTCGGGATCCTCGATCTCGGGATGAGCATGGCCGCGCAGAACCACATCTCGAAGGCGCTCGCGAGCGGCAACGCCGACGAAAGCGCACGCGTGTTCTGGAGCGCGTTCTGGCTGAACCTCGGCACCGGCATCGTGGGCGGGCTGCTGATCTATTTCGGCGCGTTCATCTACACCGCGTACTTCACGAAGGTATCGGCGGCGATGCAGCACGAGGTGTATCTCGCGCTGCCGTGGCTCGCGCTCGCGATTCCGCTGGCGAACGTGTCGTGGGTGTTCGCCGGCGCGATCAACGGCGCCGAACGCTTCGGCGTGTTCAACACGAACCAGACGATCGGCACGTTCCTGTTCCAGCTGCTGCCGCTCGCCGCCGCGTGGTGGATCGCGCCGAACCTGCAGACGGTGCTCGCCGCGGCGGTCGTCGCGCGCCTGGTCGCGGCGGTGATGCTCGGCCACGCCAGCATCAAGGTGCTCGGGATCCGGCGCATCGATCCGCCGCAGTGGGGCACCGCGAAAGGGCTGTTCAACTTCGGCGGCTGGATGCTGATCGCGAGCACGACGAGCATGATCGCCGACACGCTCGACCGCGTGATGCTCGGCGCCGGCATGGGCGCGAAGTTCGTCACTTACTACACGGTGCCGCAGAACCTCGTCACGCGCCTGAACATGCTGCCGAATGCGCTCGTGCGCACGTTGTTCCCGCGCCTGTCAGCCGTCGGTCGAGACCACGCGGACACGCTCGCGCGCCAGTCGCTCGAATTCCTGAACGGCGTGTTCACGCCGGTCGGCATCGTCGCGATCTTCGCGCTCGCGCCGTTCCTCACGTTGTGGGTCGGCTCGGATCTCGCCGCGCATTCGGCGCCGGTCGGCCGCGTGCTGGTGATCAGCGTGTGGCTCGTCGGCCAGGCGAGCGTCACGCGGATCCTGATCCAGTCGCAGGTCAACCCGGCCCGCGCGGCGTTCGCCGGGCTCGTCGAGATGCCGTTCTTCGTCGGCGGCCTGTGGTACGGCATCCATCACTTCGGGCTGATCGGCGCGGCGGTGGTTGTCGCGACGCGCGCGCTCGTCGACTACGGCGTGCTGCTGTACCTGTCGGCAATCCGGATGCGCGCAATCGTGCTCGACATGCTCGCGCACCTCGCGTTCCTGCTGGCGAGCCTGTTTCTGGCGCAGGCGTGGCCGGGGCTCGGTGAGTCGATCGGGATGTGCGCGGTCGTGGTGCTGCTGAACGTTGCGTGGTCGCTCACGATGACGCCGGGGCTGCGCGCGCTCGTGCGCGACCTGTTTGTCCGTCTCAATGCGAGGAAAACCGTATGAATCGCGATCTGGCGGAACACGCCGTATTGAATC
>NZ_CAJNKE010000429.1 GCF_905232215.1 Burkholderia sp. LMG 13014 | reverse complement strand
GTCATGATGAACTCCTTTCCTTCGTCGAAGAAACGATGCGGGTCGTGCGAACGGTCAGGCCCAGCCGCCGTCGACGATCACGTCCTGCGCGGTGATCATCCGGCTGTCGTCGGCCGCGAGGAACAGCGCCATCCGCGCGAGATCGGCGGGCAGCAGCTCGGCATCGAGGCACTGGCCGGCCTTGATCGCCGCGCGGCCCGCGTCGTCGAGCCACAGCCGGCGCTGCTTGTCGGTCATCACCCAGCCGGGCACCAGCGAATTCACGCGGATGCCGAACGGGCCGAGGTCGCGCGCGAGGCCGCGCGTGAGCCCCTGCACGGCGGCCTTCGCCATCGTGTACACGGGATAGCCGCCGTTCTTCAGCATCCAGCTGATCGAGCCGAGATTGACGATCGCGCCACCGCCCTGCTGCTTCATGTCGTCGATCACCGCCTGCGCGGCGAAGAACTGGTGACGCAGGTTCACCGCGATGCCCGCGTCGAACGATTCGGGCGTCACATCGCCGATCGTGTGGCGCGCGTCGTTCGCCGCGTTGTTCACGAGCACCGCGATCGCGCCGATGCGCGCGCGGATCGCATCGATCGCATGGCGCAGCGCGTCGATGTCGGTCAGGTCGCACTGGATGAACAGCGGCGCATGACGTACGTGCGCGAGGCGTTCCGCCAGCGCGGCACCGGCCGCCGCGTCGAGATCGACGAACGCGACGCGCGCCCCCTGTTCTGCGAAGTGTTCGACGAACGCCGCGCCGATACCGGTCGCGCCGCCCGTGATCAGCACCGCGCGATCCTCGAGGCTCGGATACCGTGCATAGCGCGCGTGGCTCGCGGTGTGCGGGGCGTGCGCGGAAGTGTCGATGGTCATGCGGTTCGTCTCCGTAAGAGCAGATCGGGTCAATCGCGGACGCCGCGGTTCTTCAGCTGGTCGAGCAGCACGGCCGCGAGCAGGATCGCGCCGCGCACGAGGTACTGGTAGAACGCGTCGATGTTCAGCAGGTTCATCACGTTCTCGACGGTGCCCATGATCAGCACGCCGATCACGACGCCCGAGATCGTCGCGCGGCCGCCCATCAGCGACACGCCGCCGAGCACGCACGCGGAGATCACGTTCAGCTCGAAGCCCTGCGCGGCGTTCGGCTGGCCCGACGTGATGCGCGAGGCCAGGATCACGCCCGCGAGCGCCGTCACCGCGCCCTGGATCAGGAAGATGTACACGCGCGTGCGTTCGACGTTGATCCCCGCGAGCCGCGACGCCTCGGGGTTGCCGCCGATCGCGAGCGTGTTGCGGCCATACACGGTCTGGTTCAGCAGCACGCCGAACGCGATGAAGCACAGCAGCGTGACCCAGATCGGCAGCGACACGCCGAACAGCGACAGCCCGCCGAGCGCGATGAAGGTATCCGACGACACGCCGACCGCCTGCCCCTTCGACACGATGAAGCCGAGCCCGCGCACGATCTCCATCGTCGCAAGCGTCGTGATCAGCGCGTTGATGCGCAGGTACGCGATCACCGCGCCGTTCACGAAGCCGATCGCGGCGCCGGCCGCGACCGCCGCGATGATCGCGACGAACGTGTTGTCGGTCGCGTTCAGCACCATCGCGCACAGCACGCCCGAGAACGCGACGGTCGAGCCGATCGACAGGTCGAAGTCGCGCGACGCGAGACAGAACATCATCGTGCACGCGACCATGCCGATCTGCGAGATCGACAGCGCGAGGCCGAGCATGTTGTCGATCGAGAAGAAGTGATCGACGGTGAGCGACATCGTGATGAACATCACCGCGAAGATCGCGATCAGGCTGTATTCGGTCAGATGCTGCCACCACTTCTGGCGGTCGCTCTGTTGCGGCACCAGCGCGTCGGCCGACGGCTTCACGGCGGCGCTGCCAAGGTTTTCGTTGACTTGCATGATGGTGTCTCCTGCTCCTGCATCGCGCGGCCCGCGCCGCGCGTGTCCGATTCGATTGTCGTGTTCCGTGTCAGGCCGCCTCGACGGCGCTCGTCTGCGGCAACGCGAGGCTCAGCACCGCGTGCTCGTTCGCCTGTTCGCGCGGCAGCTCGCCCGCGATCCGGCCTTCGCGCATCACGACGATGCGGTCGGACACGCCGAGCACTTCCGGCAGCTCCGACGACACCATCACGATCGCGCAGCCGCGCTCCGCGAGCCGGTAGATCACGTCGTAGATCTCGTGCTTCGCGCCGACGTCGATCCCGCGCGTCGGCTCGTCGAGGATCACGACCTTCAGGTCGGGCTCCGCGAGCCAGCGCGACAGGATCGCCTTCTGCTGGTTGCCGCCCGACAGGAAGCGGATCTTCTGGCGCCGGTTCGGTGTCTTGATCTTCAGCCGCTGGATGAAGCGGTCGGCCGTTTCGCTTTCGGCCTTGCGGTTGATGAAGAGCCCCGCGCGCAGCGAATGGCGGCGGCAGCTGATGTTGATGTTCTCCGCGACCGACGCGATCGCGATGATCCCCTCTTCCTTGCGATCCTCGGGGCACAGCACGATGCCGTGGCGGATCGCGTCGCCGGTGCGCTTCACGTCGATGCGCGCACCGTCGAGCGTCAGCACGCCCGCGCGCCGGCGATCCGCGCCGTACACGAGCCGCATCAGCTCGCTGCGGCCCGCGCCGACGAGCCCGAAGAAGCCGACGATCTCGCCCGCGCGCACCGAGAAGCTCGCGGGTTCGCGCAATGCCGGGCCGTCGATGCCGTCGGCGGCAAGGCGCACGTCACCGAGCGTGCGCGGTGCGTAATGATAGATATCCGAAATCTCGCGTCCGACCATCTCGGCGACGAGCCGTTCGCGCGGCACGTCGGCCAGCGATTCGTGCGACGCGATCTTGCGCCCGTCGCGGAAGATCGTGCACGCATCGCACAGCCGGTAGATCTCGTCCATCCGGTGCGAGATATAGATCAGCGCGCGGCCCTGCGCGCGCAGATCGTCGACGAGCTTGAACAGCACCTCGGTCTCGCGATGCGACAACGAACTGGTCGGCTCGTCGAGCGCGATCACGCGCGCATTGCGCATCAGCGCCTTGCAGATCTCGACCATCTGCCGCTGCGCGATCGACAGCCGCCCGAGTTTCGCGTCGGGATCGAGATCGACGCCCATCGCGGCGAGCCGCTCGCGCACGTAGCGCTTCGCCTCGCGCTTCCTCACCCAGCCGAACGCATTCGGCAGGCGGCCGAGCAGCAGGTTCTCCGCGACCGTCAGGTCGGGCACGTACTGCAGCTCCTGGTGGATCACCGCGATGCCGGCCGCGATCGACGCGGCCGCATTCGCGAATTGCACCGGCTGGCCGTCGACCAGCACGCTGCCCGCATCGGGCTGGTATTCGCCGCCGAGAATCTTCAGCAGCGTCGACTTGCCCGCGCCGTTCTCGCCCATCAGGCCATGCACCTCGCCCGCGTGCACGTCGAACGAGATGCCGTCGAGTGCGCGCACGCCGGGAAAGACCTTGCCGATATTGTCAAAACGCAGTGCCGCTGACACGTCGTCTCCCCACTTCCGGATCGATCGACCGCCGGCCGCCGCATCGCCGCGGCAGCCGGCGGGCCGCTTACTTCGACGCGAGCCCCATCTCGTCGCGCACCTTCGACACGTTGTCGCGCGTCGCGAGCATGCCCGTCGTCAGCGTCAGCGCCGGCGGTGCCTTGCCTTGCGTGATCCACGTGTACATCAGGTCCGAGGTTTCCTCGCCGTGGCGCTTCGGGCTGATGATCACGGTGCCGTAGAAGCCCGTCGGCTGCGGCTTCTTGAACTCGTTCAGCGCCGAATCGGAGCCGCCGATGCCGATACCGACCATGTTGTCGGCCTTGAAGCCGCGCCCTTCGGCCGCGCGCACCGCGCCGAGCACGGCCTCGTCGTTCAGGCCGTAGGCGACCCAGTGCTTGAACTGCGGGTTCTTCGTGAGGGCGATGTTCGCCGCGTTGAACGCGTTTTCCGTGTCGGTCTTCGCCTGCGGCGCCGCGATCACGTTCGCCTTCGGGAAGCCGGCGGCCACCAGCGCGTCGGTCGCGCCGCTCGTGCGGTCGTGCGCGGTCGGCAGCTGCTCGTAGGTGATGTCGATCGCGCCGACGTCCTTCATGTCCCAGCCGCGCTTCTTGATCTCGGCCGCGATGCCGTCGCCGACCTGCTTGCCAATGTTGTACGCGGAGATCCCCATGTGCGGGACCGACTCGATCGGCTTGCCCGCGCCATCGACCAAGCGGTCGTCGACCGTCATCATCTTCAGGTTGTGCGACTTCGCCTTCGAGACGATGCCCGGCCCGAGCTTCACGTCCGGCGTGCAGATGATGAAGCCCTGCGCCTTCTGCGCGGACAGGTTGTCGATCGCGCTCATCACCTTTTCACCGGACGGCGCGCCGATCTTCACGAGCGTGAAGCCTTTTTGCTTCGCCGCCATCTCGGCGAACTTCCACTCGTCCTGGAACCACGGCTCTTCCGGTTGCTTCACGAGGAAGCCGATCTTGACCGGATCGGCCGCATGCACGACGGGGCTTCCGATCACCACTGCGGCCGCGGCAGCCAGCGTTACGAACGTTCTGCGTTTCATCTCCAGTGTCTCCTTGTCTTCATCGAACAGGATGCAGCCGCTTGTTGGTTTCGACGCAGCGTGCGCGCGGCCGTCGCACGTGCGGTCTTTCGAATCGTTGCGTCAGTCGTGATACAGCGCCGCGCGACCGCCATCGACGGTGATGCACGCGGCATTGATGAACGGCGCCTCGTCGGACGCCAGGAACACGGCCGTCATCGCGACCTCCTCGGGCCGGCCGATCCGCTTCATCGGCTGCAGCGCGAGCGTTTCGGCGCGTGCGGCGGCAGGGTCGGGTTGCGCGTCCCACCAGTCGCGCGTGAGCTGCGTCTCGATGTAGCCCGGCGCGATCGCGTTCACGCGCACGTTGCGCGCCGCGTATTCGATGCCGAGCGCACGCGTGAGGCCCAGCACGCCGTGCTTCGCGACCGGATAAGGAAAGCAGCCCGGGATGATCCTGAACGCGTGCGTCGACGCGATGTTCACGATGCTGCCGCGGCCGCGTTCGACCATCCCCTCCAGCGCCGCGCGGCAGCCGTGCCACACACCGTCGAGATCGACCGCGAAGCAGCGGCGCCAGTCGTCGTCGGTCATCGTCAGCGGATCGGCGAACACGTTGATGCCCGCGTTGTTCACCAGCACGT
>NZ_CAJNKE010000428.1 GCF_905232215.1 Burkholderia sp. LMG 13014 | reverse complement strand
GTCGCCGTCGATGTCGGCCAGCAGGTCGAGTTCGGAAGGCAGATTGTCCGCCCCCGTCCAGCCCGCCAGGCGATCGCCCGAGAACGTCACGACGAGATCGCGCTGCTGGACGACTGCCGTCGAGCCGCGCTTGAAGTAGAAGAGGTAATCCCAGCGGTCGGCGTGGAACATGTCGGCCAGCAGCGGGGTGCCGAGCAGCGCGCGCACCTGCTCGCGCGACATGCCGATCTGCAGCTGCGCGGCCTTCTCCTGCGACACGAAGTTGCCTTGCACGACGGTGATCCGGTAGGGGGTGATGCTCTGCGCGATGCGCTGCGTCACGCTGTCGTACGACGAACAACCAGCCAGCGCGGCAACGGCGGCGGCAGCGATGATGACACTCCGCATGCGGCTCCTCTGAAAGTGCGAAAGAGATTCTGGAATCATTTCCCTCACCGTGCAGGCCCGCGTCGCAGGCCGCGCGTGTTTCTGGAACGGCGAAAAGCCGGTAACATTGAAGCCCTGCATTGTACTCTAGGGATGCCTAGCCATGACCAATCCGACGGATCTCAAGAATATCGGGCTAAAGGCCACCCTACCGCGCCTCAAGATTCTCGAGATCTTCCAGCAGAGCCCCGTGCGCCATCTGACGGCAGAAGACGTCTACCGGAACCTGCTCAACGAGCAGCTCGACATCGGGCTCGCCACCGTCTACCGCGTGCTGACGCAGTTCGAGCAGGCCGGCCTGCTCTCGCGCAGCAACTTCGAATCCGGCAAGGCCGTGTTCGAGCTGAACGAAGGCTCGCACCACGACCACCTCGTGTGCCTCGATTGCGGCCGTGTCGAGGAATTCTTCGACGCCGAGATCGAAACTCGCCAGCAGGCGATCGCGAAGGAGCGCGGCTTCAAGCTCCAGGAGCACTCGCTCGCAATGTACGGTTCCTGCACGACCGAGAACTGCCCGCACCGCAAGCACTGATTCGCGCGCGCCGCGCACGCAGCACGGCCCGGCCGGCATCTCGCCGCCCGGGCCGTGTTCTTTTCGGGATAGCCCCCCCCCCGGATCGGGATTGCGTCGGCGCACCGCCGCGCGAGCCGTGCGGCCCAGGCTTTCGAAATCCCTTCGACGTGCCCGCGCGGGCTGCCGTCAGGCAGCCGGAGCCGGTCGTTGCCCTTGCGTCAGGCCGCGCAGGCCGGCTCGAACTCGAGCGCCCATGCGCGCTCGAGCGGGATCTCGTCGCAGTTCGGCTGCGGGCCGCCGCGATCGACGATCACGAAATCGCTGACCGCGTCGAGCGCGAGCAGCGGATGGTGCCAGACGCCCTTCGCATAGTTCACGCCCTGCCAGCCTTCCGCGAGGAACGCGCGCATCGCGTCGGGCCGGAACTCGCCGGCCGGCGCGACGACGATCGCGTAGCGCGACACGGCGGCGAGCGGGATGAATGCCTGGCTGCCGTGCGGATGGCGCTCCATCAGCGTGATGGCGACCGGCAGCGCCCGCGGCTGCGCGCGGAATACGCTGACGAGCGGGCGGCCGCCGTCCGCGCACACGTCGATCGTCGCGAGATCGTGGAAGCGCTCGGTCGTGCCGCCATTGATCGGGAAATGCCGCGCGCCTTCGAGCGCGATCACGTCGCCGAACGGCGCGAACGCTTCGCGGGTCAGGCGCTCGACGCGCAACAGGTGGGATCCGCTCATGCCGTTGCCCTCCTTCAAGCCGGCTCGCCCCACAGACGCAGGCGCGACACGCCGCCGTCCGGGAAGATGTTGAAACGCACATGCGTGACGGGGCCGAGCGCCGCAAGCTGGTCGAACGTGTGGACGTGATCCATCTGCAGCTTCTGCTCGCCGAGCAGTTCGGCCCAGAACATCGCCTGCGTGACGAGCGAGTCGTCGGTGCCGCCCGTGACATGCGCAGCCTGCAGCGAGCAGCGGTCGGGGAAATTGCCCTTGAAGAACGCGGTATCGACCTCGACGCGCCGGATGATGCCCGGCCGCGCAAGCGCGACGATCGCCCAGTCGTTGCCGGGCTCGCGGCGGCGCCGCGTTTCCCAGCCGTCGCCCATGTTCACGCCGCGCCCCGGCATCAGCATCTGCGACGCCGGACCGAAGTGCTGGTTGTTCGCGGCCACCAGGTAGCCGCCGTTCTCGATCGCCGCGAGATCGACGAGCTCGCCGGCCGGCGCCTGGCGCCAGTCGCGCTGCGGCTGGCCGTACACGCGCAGCCGCGCGAGCCCGCCGTCCGGGTACAGGTTCACACGCAGATGCGTATAGGGCCGCGCATCGTCGACGCTCAGGTAGTGATGCGAATTGCCTTGCAGCGTCGTCGCCGGGACGATCGGGCACCATTCGGCGTTGTCGGGCGGCGTGTCGCCTTCCGACACGCACGCGTCGATCGACGCGGCCGGCGGGAAGTTGCCGGTGAAGTGGCTCGTATCGAGGTCGACGCCGTAGATCACGCCCGGCCGCGCGAGCCGCACCACGCAGAAGTCGTGGCCGGTCGTGCGCTTGCGGCGCGTCTCCCAGCCGTCCATCCACTTGCCGTGGTCGTCGTACTTGCCGGGAATGAACACGGCCGGCTCGGGATTCAGCATGCGTTCCTTCGGCGCGAAGAATTCATCGCTGGCAAAGAGCGCCTGCGCCCCGAGGCGCGGGTCGGCGAGGTTCATGTAACGCCGCGTGAAGGCCGGCGCGTTCGGATCGAGGATGGGGGCTGCCATGTCGTCTCCTGATGTTTGATGTCGTGCCGGCGCATCGAGGCGCCGGCCACATGAATTGCGGTTGCGCGGGACGACCAGGGGAAGCCGCCCCGCACGGGGGTTGCGCTCAGAGCGCGTGAGCCTGGTCGCCGGCGACCGGCGCTGCGCGGTCTTCCTCTTCGGCCGGCACGTAGCGCAGCTCGCGGTTCAGCACGCGCTTCGCGCGGGCCCGGTCGATGTCGTTCTCCCATACCGCGACGACCACCGTCGCGACGCAGTTGCCGATCAGGTTGGTCACCGCGCGGGCGATGCCGACGAACCAGTCGACCGGCAGGATCAGCACGAGGCCGAGCACCGGAATCGCCGGGATCGCCGACAGCGTTGCCGCGAGGATCACGATCGCCGAGCCCGGGATCCCGTGCGCGCCCTTTGACGTGACGAGCGACACGAGCAGCACGACGATCAGGTCATGCGTCGACAGCGGCGTGTTGGTGGCCTGCGCGATGAACAGCACGGCGAGCGTCAGGTAGATCGAGAAGCCGTCGAGGTTGAACGAGTAGCCGGTGGGAATCACGAGGCCGACCGTCGAATCCTTCACGCCCATGTATTCGAGCTTGCGCATCACCTGCGGCAGCACCGCGTCCGACGACGCCGTACCGAGCACGATCGACAGTTCCTCGCGCAGGTAGCGGATCAGCTTGAACACCGAGAAGCCTGCGAGCCGCATCACCGTGCCGAGCACGACCGTGACGAACACGAAGCAGCTCAGGTAGAACACCGCGACGAGATAGCCGAGCTGCTTGAGCGACGCGACGCCGTACTTGCCGGTCGTGAACGCGATCGCGCCGAGCACGCCGAGCGGGGCGAGCTTGATGATGAAGC
Source organism: Burkholderia sp. LMG 13014 (assembly GCF_905232215.1). Taxonomy (GTDB): domain Bacteria; phylum Pseudomonadota; class Gammaproteobacteria; order Burkholderiales; family Burkholderiaceae; genus Burkholderia. Next base: position 1,622 of record NZ_CAJNKE010000428.1, on the reverse strand, counting down.
CGATGATGCGGAAGAACACGTGCGACAGCTCCTCGATCAGCGAGTTGACGCGCTGCGCCTTGTCGCCGAGCAGCGACAGCGCGGAGCCGAACAGCACCGCGAACACCAGGATCTGCAGGATGTCGCCCTTCGCGAACGCGTCGATCGCGGTCTCGGGGATGATCTTCATCAGGTAGCCGGCCGTGTCCTTCAGGCTTTCGGCGTTCTTCGCGTACGACGCGAGCGACGACGCGTCGAGCGAGCGCAGGTCGATGTTCATCCCGACGCCCGGGCGCGTGAGCCACGCGAGGATGAGGCCGATGCCGAGCGCGAGCGTCGTCATCACCTCGAAGTAGATGACGGCTTTCAGGCCGACCCGGCCGACCTTCTTCAGGTCGCCCGCGTTGGCCATCCCGCTGACCACCACGCAGAACACGATCGGCCCGATCACCATCTTGATGAGCTTCAGGAAGCCGTCGCCGAGCGGTCGCAACGACTCGGCGAAATGCGGGAAGAACGCACCCAGCGCGATCCCTAGAACAAGTGCGACGACTACTCGGCCAAACAGCGAATTGAGGAATTTCGACACGGCGCTCTCCCGATCCAACGGTTGCAGTTTCGTCTGTTCATACTGGTAAGACCAGTGATGTTATGGTGGATAGTAGGAAGCCGATATAGTCGAGTCAAGGACGGACAAAATAGGGATTTCCCGCCCCCCGCCCGCCCGGTTTCGATGCACCTGACAGGGGCAGATCGTGGCTTTCCCGTAGGCCGGCCATGCACCGCCTGCGTGCGGATTACAATGCCGGTCAGACCGGCCAAAGTTCACATCATGAAAAACGTTCCGCACACCGTGACCGACGCCGCCATCGCGACGATCCGCGACCGGATCGAGGCAGGCGTGTATCCGGTCGGCAGCCTGCTGCCGGCCCAGCGCCAGCTCTCCGAAGAGCTGGAGATCAGCCGCGCGTCGCTGCGCGAGGCACTGTCGACGCTCGAGGCGCTCGGGATGCTGCGCATCCGCGCCGGCAAGGGCGTGTACGTCGAAAGCGCACAGGCCACGGCCGCGCACGCATGGCGGTTCGCGGAGCAGTCATCGCCGCCGGACACGTACCAGATGCGCTATGCGCTCGAAGGGTTCGCCGCGCGGATGGCCGCGCACGTCGTCAGCGATGGCGACATCGCGTGGTTCGAGGACAACCTCGCCGACCTGCATGTCGCGCTCACCGAAAACGCGCTCGACGAAGCGTCGCAGCTCGACTTCGACTTCCACATGCGGATCATCCACCTGGCCGGCAACGCGGCGATCGAATCGGTGCTGCGCAGCAGCGCGGACATCATGAAGGAAAGCCAGCGCATGCCGTTCTACCGGCGCGAACTGCTGCTGTCGACGTGGCACGAGCACCGCGCAATCGTCGACGCGCTGATCGCGCGCGACGCGGCTGCCGCCGGCACCGCGATCGAAACGCACATCGCGAACGCCGCGCAGCGCGCGGGCATATTCTTCCCGACTCCCCGCCCATGACGGCCCGGGCGGGCGCCCGTCACGCGCGCCGCCCGGCCGTATCGGTCACCCTCCCGACGGATCGCGATACGCGAGCGCACGCTCGATGAACGCGCGCGCCGCGACGCTGCGATACGCG
>NZ_CAJNKE010000427.1 GCF_905232215.1 Burkholderia sp. LMG 13014 | reverse complement strand
CGAGCAACCGCGCACGCCACCGTCTTCTCGTCCACCGACCGGCGCTGGCTCTGGACCGCGCCCCTGTTGCAAACGGCGCGCACGCTCACGCGCGACACGCCCTAGCCGTCACCGCCCACCCCTTCAACTGGAGAGATTCCATGCCTGGCGTTCATACCGTCCCGCCGTCCCTGTCCGCTTCGCTCTACGGCAACGCACCCGATCCGAAATCGGGCCTGCAGGTCAGCACCCGTCTGATGGAAAGCTACGAGATCATCGGCCCGGTCACCGGCGCGAGCGACATCTCGACGTTCCTCAATTCCGCCGGACGTCTCGATATCTATTCGTCCGGTACCGCGCAAAAGGTCTACCGGATCCGCGCGGACAACCAGTCGGACACCGGCTGGGCCGAAGCCGATCTCGGCGTCACCGCCAGCCAGGTCAGCCCCTACCTCGCGCGCAGCGACGATTACGACAACCCCAACCTCCTCGGCATCGGCACGAACGGCAAACTGACGCTCAGCCAGTGGAAGGACGGCCGCTACGCGCAGGCCGACTGCCAGCCCGCCGGCGCCAAACGCCCGCTCAAGCAGATGCTGTCGACCCGGAATTTCGGCAACGTCTACGTCAACGTCGTGCTCGACAACGACGAAGTCGGCAGCAGCTACCTGAGGAAGGACGGCACCTGGGGGTCGACCGACTGGGTGCCGATCCGCAAGAGCCAGGACAGCACCGACAACGCCACCGTCAAGCGCATCGCGATGTGCGCGAACGATCCGGTGCAGCAGTCGCTGTTCGCCATCGGCCCGGACAACGCCGTGCTGTTCGCGCAGAGCGACTTCCGGTTCTCCTACTTCACGACGCTCGGCTACAAGAAGGCGATCGACCTCGCCGTCGTGTCCGATCAGGAGAAGCGCCTGAACATCTTCATCGTCGATACCGATTTCGGCATCTGGCAAAAGCGCGAGAAGAAGTACAGCTCGTCCGGCATCCAGTTCGACGACTGGGTGCTGGTCAGCAACGCGGCCCCGGTGACGTCGCTGCGGGCGGTCATCAACGCCGGCGGATTGCTCGAGATCTTCGCGATCGGCAAGGACCAGCGGCTCTACCATACGCGGCAGATCAGCAGCGGGCTCAACAAGGTGAGCTGGTCGAGCCTGTTCGAGCTCGGCAACCCGGTGCCCAACACGAAATTCACGGTCGGCCGCAACGCCGCCGGCTACTCGGAAGCGTATTCCGTGTCGTCGGACAGCAAGCTGTACCGCTTCTGGCAGGATCCGAAGACGACCCAGTGGACCAACGAGGAAATCCGCCTGCAGGGCTCCGGCGAGATGACGTCGGTACCGACCCATGCAACGGAAATCATCGTGCTGGACGACGCCGGCCAGCTCGCCGTCCATGCGCAGGTCGAGATCGATGCCGCGTCGATGGTGCCGCTGCGCATCAACGGCCTGTACTATCAGGCCAGCCCCGACTACACGATCCCGGTGCTGTCGGGTGGCGGCGGCAAGGTGGTGATCGAGCGCTTCACCAACAGCCTCGCGAGCCCGAGCTACCACATCCGCACCCAGTACATGCAGCCGGGCGAAGGCGTCACCGTGGAGCCGAACGGCGCCTTGCAGGAGAAGATGCACGCGGTCGACACCGATGCCGTCTGGAACGCGAAGACCGCCTCCGGCGCCTACCTGCTGACCGGGGAATTCCGGACCCGCGACAACGCCGAGAACATGGCGAAGATCATGCGGCAGTCGATGTCGTTCGGCATGCCGGCGAGCGCGGCGGCCCGGAGCCTGCGGTACCTCGGCGCCAACCGCTCCGTCGTCGGGCTGCGGCATACGGTGCGCGGCACCGCCGATCCGTTCGCGCTCGTGCCGGAGGACGTGCCCGCGCAGCACTGGCGGGTGTCGTTCACCGATACCGGCGTGCACTACGACGACCTGACCGCGGACCAGGCCGGCGCGTACCTGCTGCGTTCCCGCACACTGGCGTCGTCCGGCGATGCAACCCTGGCGAACGCCGGCTTCCTCGGCATCGACTGGGGCGATATCTGGAACGCGATCAAGAACGGCGTCGGCCGCATCGTCGACGGCCTGAAGGAATTCGTCGTGACGACCATCGTCGATCCGGTCACGCGCCTCGTGAACGAGATCAAGGTCGTCTTCAATTTCCTCATCGATGGCGTGACGTACCTGATCGACAAGACCATCAAGCTCTTCCAGCAGGCGTTCGACATCGTCGAGGGCATCTGGAACAAGCTCAAGGTGTTCTTCAAGGAACTGTACGAGTGGCTCGCCTTCTTCTTCTCATGGGGCGACATCAAGCGGTCGGCGGAGGCGACCCGCCATACGTTCGACGCGACCTTCGACTATCTGCTCCTGGCGGTCGATGCGGTGAAAGGCCAGGTGGCGGCAGGCTTCGACCACCTGCAGACGGAGATCGACAAGGCCGTCAATACGTTCCTCGCGCAACTGGACCCGAAGCTCGCGATCGGCCAGTACGCGGAAGACGTCGATCAACCCGACCCGCGCATCGACGAGTCGACCAGCCACAACGTGCTGCTCAACGCGTTTTCGGACAACTACAAGGCGACGCGCGTCCTGGCGCGGGGCGATGCGCTGGCTGCCGCCGCCGATCCGCTCCAGGACCTGTGCGAGAAGCTGAAGGACGTCGCCGACAACTTCGAGTTCGGTCAGGGCAAGAACGCGTTCCACGATGCCGCCACGTACTTCGAGCAAATCGGCCGCACCCCCGATCGCGTGCTCGACCTGCTGTTCGCCGGCACCGTCAAGGTGATGGAAGCCGTCACCCAGTTTGCACTGAGCGCGGCCAAAGGGCTGGTCCTGACGATTCTCGACCTGGTCGCCGACGTGATCGACGCGATCAAGGCCCTGTTCAACACGGAATGGGAGATCCCGTTCGTCTCGCAGCTTTACAAGCTGATCACCGGCTCGTCGCTGAGCTTCAAGGTGTGCGACCTGTTCTCGTACATCGTCGCGATCCCGGGCACGTTGCTGTACAAGCTGGTGAAACATGAAGCGCCGTTCCCCGACGCCGCGAGCGTGACCCGCTTCAAGTCGTCGTTCACCGCGCAGTGGCTGGCCGAGCAGAGCGGGATCGCGCCGAAGTCCGAAGTGTCGCTGATGGTCAGCGCCGAGCAGAAATCCGCGATCTCGATCTTCTTCGGCGTATCGGCGTCGGTCTGCATCTTTGCCGCGACCATTCTCGACACCATCGAGATCGCGTTGCAAACCGAAGAGGTCGAGGTCGAGGCAATCAGCACCGGCTCGCTGTTCATGGGCTTCGGCTCCGCATTCTTCAGCGTGCCGTGGATGATCGCGAGCGATGCGGGCGGTTTTTCGTGCAACGACGCCAAGGGGCTCAGCAACCTGCTGTGGCTGTTGAACACCGTCGTGGGCTACGGACGGGCCGGGGCGCTCAAGATCGCCGGCAAGAAGTACAAGATCCCCGCGGAAGTCGATCAGGTCACCGTCAACCTGTGGGGCTGCGCGCGGCTGGCCATGACGATCGTGTGGGCCGTGAAGAGCGGCGAGAAACTGGATGGCTTCGAGGCGGCGGAAGCATTCGTCGACACGATCACCAGCCAGGTGTTCCGCTTCCTGGGCGTCAAGACGGTGGTCGCCGCGACCGAGGGCATCTCGCTCCTCGCGTTGCTCGTCATCGTCGGCCTGGGCGGCATGACCACGACCGCGCTGCATCTGGCCGTGTCGCTGAAGTCCGACGAGGCCGTCGCGAAGCGCCTTCCCGCCCAGGCGCTGGCGTGACGCCGGTCGATCGTCGCGGCACGAGCCGGCCTTGACGCGGCACCGTGCGGCGGTACTCGGGCAAGCTGGCCGGGCACCGCCGCACGACCGCCGTCGATGCGCTGCCTGGCCACCTGCTCGCGGCGCTCGGCGCATCAAAGAAACAGCAGCGCCTCGTTCAACTCCGGCTCGCGGCACGGCTCCCTGCGCCAGCCCAGCCGAACGGGAACCGAATAGAGCCGTGGCGCGCCGAAACGCGGCCAGAAATGGCACAGCCCCGGCGCGATCACCTGCACCACGGACAAACCGATGTCGGGCCGCGTCTTGTCGACGACGAGCACATCCATGCCGGCCACCGCGATGCGTCCGACGCCATCCGCGATCGCCGCCGGCAACGACGCGGCGTCGATCGGCTGCCACGTCGAGCGGGTCGTGCACTGCACATCCGCCGCCGGATACAGGAATCCGGTATCCGGCAGCTTGTCGCGATCCCACGGGTGCGGGGCATCCGCCGCGACATCGAGCAACTGGTTCACTTCGGTCAGCGCCCGCTGCACCGCGATACGGCCGTCCGGATGGCAGCCGAAGCCGATCGAGAAGCGCCCGTCCTGCGGGTTTTCCGCCAGCGCGGCCACGGTCGGCACGCCCAGATCGGCGGTGATGTCGAGCGCCCACAAACGCCATCCGAACGTCGCGTATTCACGCACGAGCGCATCGAAATACGGATCCTCGAAACTCGCGAGTTCGATGCCCGGGCGCGGCATCCGGTTGTACCACCAGATCGCGACCGCATCGCGCTCGATCAATTCGAGCATGCCTTGCAGGATCGCCTCGTCGACGCTCGATCCCGCCGCGCAGCCGTTGGGGTTGTGCACGCATGCGGCCGGCGCCTGCGCACGGTCGGGCGTTTCCGCATAGCAGTAGCTCAGCGGCACGAGATGGCGCCGGCCGGTCACGAGCGACCAGGCCGGCGTCCAGTCGATGACGTCGCGCGCCGTGAAGCGCGGCGGCACCTGCTTTCGCACATCGCGGGTCAGCGCGTTGATCGCCTCGCGCGTGTCGAATTGCCGTTCGCTGAACTGCTGAAGGTCGTTCACGTGGATCGGGGCGGCGTCGCACGCCGGATCGGCGAGCAGGCTTTCCATGCTTCCCGTCAGCGTCGCCTCGTCGCCTTGATACACGCTGCTGAAGCGCTCGAGCGCCTCGCATAGCGCGCTCGCACGCGCCTGCTCGTCGGTGCGGCCCTTGCCGGAGCAGATCCTGTCGAACCGGTTGCTGCCCGGCACCGCCGCCGGACACACGAGAAAGCCCGATGCGTAGACCTTGCGCAGGCCCGCGTGCCGCTTCGGCATCGGATGCAGATACGCGATCGCGCCGCTGACCGGCGATATCAGGTGGGCATGACGCGCGAACACCTGTTGCGGATCGGCGGTGCGGTAGCCGCCGTCGGCGCGCG
>NZ_CAJNKE010000426.1 GCF_905232215.1 Burkholderia sp. LMG 13014 | reverse complement strand
TCGACATCCACGCGCACTACTACCCTGAAAGCTTTTGCGACCTGGTCGGCGGCGAAGGCAAGCAGTTTGGCGGCTCGTTCGCGTGCGACGATGCATCGTTCACGTTCCGGACGCCCGCCGGCGGCCTCGGGCCGTTGCCGATGAAGTTCATCGACGTCGACGAACGGCTCAGGGACATGGACGCGTCCGGCGTCGATGTCCAGGCGCTGTCGCTCAGCGTGCCGATGGCGTACTGGGGCGACCGTCCATTCAACGCGAAGCTGGCGCGCGACTGGAATTCGGCGGCGTCGCGCGTCCACCAGCGGCACCCGACACGCTTCGTCGTCCTCGCGACGCTGCCGATGCTGAACGCGACCGACGCGATCGACGAACTCGAGCGGGCTGCGCAGTTGCCGGGCGTGCGCGGCGTGTACATGGGCACCAACATCGACAACCGCGATCTCGACGATCCGCTGTTCGCCCCGGTTTTCGCGCGTATCGAGCAACTGAACCTGCCCGTGTTCCTGCATCCTCAGCAAACGGTCGGCGGCGCGCGGCTCGGCGATTTCTACCTGAGCAACCTGCTCGGCAATCCGTTCGATACGGCGATCGCGGGATCGCACCTGATACTGGGCGGCGTACTCGACCGCTACCCGAACCTGCACGTCACGTTGCCCCATGCGGGCGGCGCGTTGCCGATCCTCGTCGGGCGCCTCGACGCGGGCTGGACCGCCCGCCCCGAAACGCGCCGGCTCGCGCAAAAGCCCAGCAGCTATCTGCGGCGATTCAGCTACGACACGGTGTCCCATTCCGGGCCGGTGCTGGATTTCCTGATGGCGAATGTCGGGGTCGACCGGCTCGTGCTCGGCAGCGACTACTGCTTCGACATGGGCTACGAACAGCCGGTCCGCTTTCTCGACCGCCTCGACCTGACGGCGGAACAGCGTTCGATGATTCTTGGCGGCAATGCGGGCAAGCTGCTGGGGATCTAGCGCGGGCGTCGGATGACGCTTGCACGATCGGCGCAGCCCGTCGCCGGACATGGCATCATCCGGCAAGCCGTCAGAACCGCGCGCGCCGCCACGCAGGCCGGCAACCGGCTTGCGATGCCGGCGCCTTTCGAACCTGGGAGTCACGCACGATGAAGATAGTCATTGCAGGCGGGTCGATCGCCGGTCTCGCAGCCGCGCTGACGCTCGATTGCGTCGGGCATGAGGTCATGGTCTGCGAGCGCTCGCACACCCCGCTGCGCGGCCAGGGCGGCGGCGTGGCCGTGCTGCGGCGCATGATGGCGTTTCTCGAACAGCATGGCCGTCATTGCCGCCAGATGATCAGCGTGCCGACGCATCGGCGGCGCTGGATCGACCGCGACGGCATCGTCACGCGGGACGAACCCGAAATGCTGCCGTTCTCGTCCTGGGACGCCGTCTATCGCTCGTTGTGCGAGACGCTGCCGCGCGGGCGCATTCATTACGGCCGTACCGTCACCGGGTTCGACCAGGACGCGGACGGCATCGACGTGCACCTGGACGACGAACGCATTCGCGCGGATGTGCTGATCGCCGCCGACGGCTCGGGCTCGAGCCTGCGCACGCAGCTGTATCCCGGCTACGCGCCGTCGTTTGCCGGCTACCTCGCGTGGCGCGGCATCGTCGATGAAGCGGATTTCGACACCGCCGCGATCGAATCGCTGGTCGAGAACATGACGCTGCACAAGGCACCGGGCGAGCTGTTCATGGCATTCCTGATTCCCGCGCTCGACGGCTCGCTCGCGCCGGGCTCGCGCCGCTTCAACTGGCTGTGGTATCGCAACGAAGCCGATCACAATGCGCTGCGCCGCCACCTGACAGATCGGAACGGCAACGTCCATCACGCGTCCGTGCATCCGGGGCTCCTTTCCTACGATGTCGTCGCGACGCTGCGGCAGCTCGCCCGCGAACGGTTGCCGGCTTCCCTGTCGCAACTGGTGCTCGCGACGCACGCACCATTCAACCAGGCGATCTTCGACGCGTTGAGCCCCGGCTTCGTCGACGGCCGCGTCGCGCTGATCGGCGACGCGGCCTGCACCGTACGCCCCCATACGGCGTCCGGCACGTCGAAAGCCGCGCGCGATGCCGTGTCGCTCGCCGAAGCGCTGCCGACGGACGCCACCGATATCGTCGAGCGCCTGTCCCGCTGGTCGGTCCAGCGGCGCGAAGAAGTGACCTCGTTGCTCGACAAGGGCCCGCAGCTTGCGGCGGCGTTCGGTCTCGGAACGCAGATCTGACGCCGGTGCGCACGCGCCGGAACGGGCCGCGGACACGTTAAGAACGATTCAGTGCAGCTTCAGGAATTAGCGAAATCGGACGGGTAGACTGCTTTCACGAGCTGTCGCGTGGGTCGTCGCCTGCGCCTGGCGCCCTTTCTGGAGAGACGTCATGACTTCCGCCGCAAATCCCTGCCGCCGTGCAAGACGGTCGAATCAATCGGTCATGCACGGCCGGCCCGCAACCGTCACGCGCGAAGCGACCGCGTCGAGCGCCTCGATGCAAAATCGCGCACGCCGGACGGTCGGTGGCGAGCAGCGGATCCGCGGCGCGGCGCACTGTTGCCGGTGGGACATGCCCGGCCGACATCGATCCGAATGCCCTTCGCGTCGAATCCGGTACGACGAACCGATTCACGTGGAGCATGCATGAAGCACAAACGACTCTGGTTCGGCGCGGCAGGCATCGCGATCGTCGGCCTGGCGGTCGCGATCGGCATCATGTATCGCCCGTCGATCGCGCCGATCGATCCGCCTGCCCGCGCGTCATTCGATCCGCAGCTCGTTCGGGCCGGCGCGCGCGTGGCCGCGCTGGGCGATTGCGTCGTCTGCCACACGGCGAAGGACGGCAAGCCGTTCGCCGGCGGACTGCCGCTCGCGACGCCGTTCGGCACCATCTACGCGACCAACATCACGCCGGATGCCGACACGGGCATCGGCCGCTGGTCGCAGGACGCCTTCGCGCGTGCGCTGCGCACCGGGATTGCCCGCGACGGCCATCCGCTCTACCCGGCCTTTCCGTACATTCATTTCACGCGGATGTCCGACCAGGACATCGCGGCCGCCTACGCGTACCTGATGACGCGCGAACCGGTGCAAACGAAGACCCCGGCGAACGACCTGATCTTCCCGCTCAACTTTCGACCGCTGGTCGCGTTCTGGAACGTGCTGTTCCTGCGCGAAGGCGCCTACGTGCCGGACCCTTCGCAATCCGCGCAATGGAATCGCGGCAAGATGCTGGTCGACGGCCTCGGCCACTGCGCCTCCTGTCATTCGCCGCTGAATGCGATCGGTGGCGAAGAAGCCGGCAAGGCGTTCGACGGCGGCATCGTCGACGGCTGGGACGCACCGCCGCTCAACGCGCTCGGCAACGCCGTACATCCGTGGACGCAGACGCAACTGGTGACCTACCTGCGCACCGGCCGCGCGAGCGAACACGGCGCGGCCGCCGGACCGATGCTCCCCGTCACGCGCGATCTCGCAACGGTGCCCGCCGACGATGTCGAGGCTATCGCGGCTTACATCCTGTCGATCCAGAAGCCGGCCGCCGCACGGCCTGCGCCGACCGCGGCCGAACGCGCCGCGACGACGCCCTCCGCGCAGCGCGGCGCGGTGCTGTTCCAGGCGTCGTGCGCGCAGTGCCACGGGCCGGCATCGCCGATGCAGTCGATCGGCGAGCGGCCAACGCTCGCGTTCAGCACGGCGGTCGCCGCCGACACGCCGCGCAACGCGATCCAGATGATGTTCAACGGGATCGGCTGGCACGGCGAGGACACGCTGAACTACATGCCGTCCTACCTTGACCAGTACGACGACGCGCAGATCGCGGACCTCGCCGCGTACATCCGCGAAACGTACTCCGATCGCCCAGCGTGGAGCGGCATCGATACCCTGGCCGCGAAACTCAGAAAGGAAGACAGCGCGCGATGATCAACCTCACCGTGAATGGCGTGCGGCACACGCTCGACATCGATCCGTCCACGCCGCTGCTTTATGCGCTGCGCAACGACCTGCACCTGCACGGCGCGAAATTCGGCTGCGGCCTCGGACAATGCGGCGCGTGCACCGTGATCGTCGACGACAAGCCGATGTTCTCGTGCCTGATCCCGGTCGCCGCGCTCGGCGAGCGGCGCGTCAGGACCGTCGAAAGCCTCGGCACCGCCGAGCATCCGGGCAAGCTTCAGCAAGCGTTCATCGATCATCAGGCGGCGCAGTGCGGTTATTGCATCGCGGGCATGATCATGCGCGCCCAGGCGCTGCTCGAACGCAACCCGAAACCCACCGAACGCGAGCTGCGCACCCACATGGAACCGAACCTGTGCCGTTGCGGCACCCACATGCGGATCCTGGCGGCCGTGCGCCAGGTCGCGGGCTTGCACGACCCGGAGCCGGTAGCCGCTCCCGTCATGATCAGCAAGGGGCTCTGATGAACCCACCCGACGACATCGACGAAGGCCGCCGGCACTTCATGATCTCCGGCGCGCTGTTCGTCGCGTTCAGCCTCGCACCGGCCGCTCGCGCCGCCGCCGAGGTCGTGATCGCGGACGAAGGCGCCGCCGTTCACGTGGCCAAGGCCACCGAAACGCTGGCCGGCAGCCTGAAGACCAATCCGCTGCTGGACGCGTGGATCAAGATCACGCCCGAAGGCAAGGTCACGGTGTTCACCGGCAAAGTCGAGCTCGGCACCGGCGTGCGCACCGCGTTGCTGCAGGTGGCGGCTGAAGAGTTGAACATGAAGCCTTCGCTGATCACCTTCCTGACCGCCGACACCGGCGCGTCGCCGGACGAGGGTTTGACCGCAGGCAGCCACACGATGGCGGACAGCGGCTCCGCGTTGCTGAACGCCGCAGCCCAGGTGCGCGGGCTGCTGGTCGACGGCGCGGCGAAGCAGTTCGGCGTCGATCCGCGCCTGCTGAGCGTCGCCGACGCGGTCATCAAGGCGCCGGACGGCCGCACGATGCGCTACGGCGACGCGGTCCGCACGGTCGACCTGCATCGCAACGCGACGCCGTCTTCCCCGCTGAAGGATCCGGCGACGTTCGTCGTGATCGGCACGTCGCTGCCGCGTGTCGACATTCCGAACAAGGTCACAGGCGGCGTCAGTTACGTGCAGGACATGGCGCTACCCGACATGCTGCATGCGCGTGTGGTGATGCCGCCCGTGTACGACGCGAAACTACTGTCGTTCGACGAAACCGCGATCCTGAAGATGCCGGGGGTCGTGCGAATCGTGCGCAACGGCA
>NZ_CAJNKE010000425.1 GCF_905232215.1 Burkholderia sp. LMG 13014 | reverse complement strand
CGATTCCGCCCGGCTACCGGAAGTGGGAAATGGTCGCGCCGGCCGAAGAAGCCGCCCCCCTCGATGAACTACGCGTGGTGCTCGGCAATCCCGTCGCGATCCGTGCGCTCGAACAGGCGACGCTGCCGTTCCCGGACGGCACGATCCTCGTGAAGCTCGCGTACAAGCGCAAGCAATCCGACGAGCTGCCCAGTGCGACGGTGCCCGGCCAGGCGACGACCGTGCAGGTGATGGTGAAGGACTCGCGCCGCTATGCGTCGACGGGCGGTTGGGGTTTCGGGCGCTTCATCAACGGCGTGCCCGCCGATATCGGCCAGCATCAGACGTGCTTTGCGTGCCACCAGGCGCGTGTGAAGAACCACGACTACGTGTTCACGCGGCTTGCGCCGTAACGTGCGGGGTTTGATGGGCTTGACGGAAAGGCGTGCCGTGCGTGGCACGCCTTTTTTCATGGTGGGCGTGCGTTGGCGGAGCACTTCATCGAAAAGGGCGGTGAACGATGCGGCAGCCGGGTTTGTATCGCCGTGTATCTGCGGCCGCTCCTGACAAACTGGCATGCAGAAAGCCCCGGTTCCGGAAACATGGCAGATACGTGCGCGGGTTCTACTGTCGACATGCAGGAAACGTTCGATGCCAGACGAACTGGATCGGATGCCGAATGATCGACTGACCACCTTCCTTCAAGGAGAATCCTCATGAAAGCCGCTCGAATCCTCGCCGTTGCCGTCCTCGCTGCCATCCCCGCCTTGTCGTTCGCCGATACCGGCCACGGCCTCACGCGTGCCGACGTGCGCGCCGAACTCGTCCGCCTGGAACAGGCCGGCTACAACCCGGCCCGCAGCGAACCGCATTACCCGGAAGACATCGCCGCCGCGCTGCAGGTCGCGCGTTCCGACCAGAACGGCCCGTCGAAGTCGCAAGGCGACAGCGTGGCCGATGCGTCGACGCCGGTCAGCCATCGCGACGCGGCCCAATCGCGTTCCGCACGGGACGCCGCGGACGGCCTGTACGCGCATTCGTGATCCGGTGCCGCGCCTGCTGCATGGAGGCGCGGTCGCCCATGCAGCACTTCATTTGAATAACACGACACAGATAGGAGCATGACGATGGCCGGTTTGATGAAAGGCGTTCTGGTATCCGCCGCGGTGATCGGCGGACTGTTCGGTGCGATCGCGGCGCAGGCCGCGCCGAAGGACGACCTGAAGGGCACGAACGTCGTGCTCGTGCACGGCGCGTTCGCCGACGGGTCGAGCTGGAACCGCGTGATTCCGCTGCTCGAGGCGCGCGGGCTGCACGTGGTGTCGGTGCAGAATCCGCTGAGCTCGCTCGCCGACGATGCGGCCGCGACGAAGCGCACGATCGACGCGCAGAACGGGCCGGTCGTGCTGGTCGGCCATTCGTGGGCCGGCGTCGTGATCAGCGATGCGGGCAACGACGACAAGGTGAAATCGCTCGTGTACGTCGCCGCGTTCGCACCCGACAACGGCCAGTCGATCGCCGACGTCACGCAGGGGCTGCCGGCGCCAGCGTGGGCCGGTGAGCTGCGCAAGGACGCGGGCGGTTTCGCCACGCTGTCGGACAAGGCGATCGCGCAGGATTTCGCGCCGGACCTGCCGCCCGCGCAGCAGCGCATCGTCGCGGCGACCCAGGGGCCGTGGTATGGCGGCTGCATTTCGGAGAAGGTCACGCAGGCCGCATGGCATGCGAAGCCGTCGTCGTTCGTCGTCGCGACGCAGGACCGGATGATCGACCCGAAGCTGCAGGAAGCGATGGCGAAGCGGATCGGCGCGACGGTCACACGCGTGAACGGTAGCCATGTGTCGATGCTGAGCCAGCCGAAGGCCGTGGCCGACGCGATCATCGCGGCTGCGGAGCGCGCGAAGCAGGATGCGCAGTAAGTGAATGAGGCGCCGCGCTTTCGCTGGGGAAGCGCGGCGCCATAACGGCGTACCGGTCGGCGTGCAGGTGGTGGCCGCGCATCACTGCGAGGATCTGTGCCGGCTCGCTGGCCGCGATATCGAGGCGCGTGGCGTGCCGGTCGCGCCGGTCGACCCGGTGCAGTGACCGGTTGACGGACAAGCGAATGCATCGGCGATGCCCGTCCTGCATCGCGCCGATGCATTCCGCCAGCCAGTCGGATGTCATCAGTCGTCCCTGCATGCGCGTCCGCGCTTGCACTCCGTTTCGAATTCCGTTGCAACGCGCCGCCCGCTGCGTCGATCGCCTCCCGCAACACCTTTCAAAGTCCTTCGATGCGTGACATCGAACGGTCACCATTCCGCCTGTCCTCCTCGCCGGCGAACCCGCCCCGATAGCGCGCGTCTGCTATTGCATTCCTCGCGCCGCTGATTAGGAAATGAATTTTTATTGGTTCTGCTTGCCCTTGCTCGCTCGCATAGTGGCGCTGACGGCTATAGACAGCACGCAAGCTGCAACGGCCGCATTCCCGGTGTTTTTGGTCATACGAATCAACGAAAACAAGGAAGTGTCATGACGGTTGCATTGGAAGAACGAACCGCTGCGCAGCAGGTGCTCGAAGACGCGCGCACGGCCGCTGCGGCGGCGAGCACGCCCTATGCGGGCGGCGTCGCGCCGGAAGCGGCGTGGGCGCTGTTCTCGTCCGGCGATGCGTTGCTGGTGGACGTGCGCACCGCGGAGGAACGGAAATTCGTCGGCCACGTACCGGAGTCGCTGCACGTGCCGTGGGCAACGGGCACGAGCCTGACACGCAACCCGCGCTTCGTGCGCGAACTGGAAGCGAAGACGGGCAAGACGGCCGTCGTGTTGCTGTTGTGCCGTAGCGGCAACCGCTCGGCGCAGGCGGCCGAGGCCGCGACGAAGGGCGGTTTCACGCAGGTATTCAACGTGCTCGAAGGGTTCGAGGGCGACCTCGACGAGCGGCAGCATCGCGGCGGCAGCAATGGCTGGCGCTTTCGCGGCCTGCCGTGGGCGCAGGACTGATTCACGGCCGTTACAGGGAGAACGCAGCATGGCCGCATTCGACATCGACGACATCGTTCAATCGCTGCAGACCGTGCGCCGCGCATGGCGCGAGAAGCAGCGGCGCTCGCTTGAACCGGGCGGGCGCGACTTGCCGGCGCGCGAGGCGCTCGCGCAAATCATCGGCGCGCTGAAGGGCGTGCTGTTCCCGATGCGGCTCGGGCCGCCGGACCTGCGCCAGGAGAGCGAGAACTTCCACGTGGCCCATGCGCTCGACGCGGCGCTGAACGCGCTGCTCGCGCAGGTGACGCTCGAATTGCGCTATGCGGCGCGCCAGCGTCACACCGACGGGCCGGTCGATACCGTCGACGTCGTCGCTTCGTCGGCCGTGCAATCCTTTGCCGCGCGGCTTCCGGAGATTCGCCGGTTGCTCGACAGCGATGTGCTGGCCGCATTCCACGGCGATCCGGCGGCCGGCAGCGTCGACGAGGTGCTGCTGTGCTACCCGGGCATCCTCGCGATGATCCACCACCGGCTCGCGCACGAGCTGTACGGGCTCGGCCTGCCGCTGCTCGCGCGGATCATCGCCGAGCAGGCACACGCGGAGACGGGCATCGACATTCATCCGGGCGCGCGCATCGGCGCGGGCTTCTTCATCGACCACGGCACCGGCGTCGTGATCGGTGAAACCGCGATCATCGGTGAGCGCGTACGCGTGTACCAGGCCGTCACGCTCGGCGCGAAGCGCTTTCCGCGCGATGCGGCCGGCCATCTGGAGAAGGGGCTCGCACGCCATCCGATCGTCGAGGACGACGTCGTGATCTATGCGGGCGCAACGATCCTCGGCCGCGTGACGATCGGGCGCGGCGCGGTGATCGGCGGCAACGTGTGGCTTACGCAGGACGTGCCGGCCGGCGCGAACATCACGCAGGCGGTGCTGCGCAGCGAAGCGAACGCCGCGCCGCGCGCGGCGGCGCGTGTCGCCTAGGAGGCGCGATGAGCAACCTCATCCATCACTTCGGCGCCAACGTGCGCAAGCTGCGCGAAGCGCGCACGTGGTCGCAGGAGCAGCTGGCCGAGCATGCGGGGCTGAACCGCTCGTATGTCGGCGAGATCGAGCGCGGCGAGGCGATCGCATCGATCGTCACGGCCGACAAGATCGCGCGCGCGTTCGACGTGTCGATCTCGACGCTGCTGCCGGGCGCATACGTCACCTGAGGCCGCCCGGTTTCGTTTCCCTTTCGGTTGCACGCGACATGACGGCTATAGCATGTTGAGCCGGCAGGTGCGTGCTTCCGATAATCACCGAGCGTCATAAGCAATCCCGTTTTTCATCTTAAGAACCCGGAGCCACACATGTCGACCGTTGCAAGCGGCACGGCCGCGCTGAGCGATCACGCCGCCCGCCAACTAGCGAACGCTACCAAGACCGTCCCCCAGCTTTCCACGATCACGCCGCGCTGGCTGACCCACCTGCTGCAATGGGTGCCGGTCGAGGCCGGCATCTATCGGCTGAACCAGGTGAAGAACCCGGAAGCCGTGCGTGCCGCGTGCACGCAGCTCGAGGACGAAAGCGTGCTGCCGCAGACCTTCGTGCCGTACGAGGAACAACCGCGCGAATACTTCCTGAACGCGGTGAGCACGGTGCTCGACGTGCATACGCGGATCTCCGATCTTTACAGCAGTCCTCACGACCAGATCAAGGAACAGCTGCGCCTGACGATCGAGACGATCAAGGAGCTGCAGGAAAGCCAGCTGATCAACAACCCCGACTACGGGCTGCTCGCGAACGTGACCGACGACCAGCGGATCTTCCCGCTGACGGGCGCGCCGACGCCGGACGATCTCGACGAGCTGCTGACCAAGGTGTGGAAGGAACCCGCGTTCTTCCTCACGCACCCGCTCGCGATCGCCGCGTTCGGCCGCGAATGCACGCGGCGCGGTGTGCCGCCGCCGACGGTCAGCCTGTTCGGCTCGCAGTTCCTCACGTGGCGCGGCATTCCGCTGATCCCGTCGGACAAGGTGCCGGTCGCGGACGGCAAGACCAAGATCCTGCTGCTGCGCGTCGGCGACAAGCGCCAGGGCGTAGTCGGCCTGTATCAGCCGGGTGTCGCGGGCGAGCAGGGCCCGGGCCTGTCGGTGCGCTTCATGGGGATCAACAACCAGGCGATCGCGTCGTACCTGATCTCGCTGTATTGCTCGCTCGCGGTCCATTCGCCGGATGCGCTGGCTGTCCTCGATGACGTCGAAATCGCCAAGTTCCATGACTATCCCGACACCTACCGTTAATCCCGGCCTGGCCGGCGGCG
>NZ_CAJNKE010000424.1 GCF_905232215.1 Burkholderia sp. LMG 13014 | reverse complement strand
AGGCGTCGTTCCAGCGTGCACCCAGCACGCGTCCGCAGAAATTCGGCCGCTGAAAATCCGGATCGGCCCGCTCGAGCACATCGGCGCTCCATGTGCCGAACGTCGACGCGGGCCGGTGCGCGACGCCGCGCGCGATCGCGTCGAGAAACGCGTCGCTGAACCCGTCGCCGCGCGGGTAAGCGACAAGCAGCGTGTGGCGTTCGTCCGCCGAATACGCGTCGAAGTCGGATGCCATCAGGTCCGTCGATACGGCGGACGCCAGCGCACGCGCCAGCGGCGACACGCGTGCCGCCACGCCGGGTGTCGTATGCAGCGCGATCGCGCGCCACACGTCGTCGCGTAGGCGCTGCGACGTCTGATGCCGCAGCAGGAACGCCTGCGCGGCATCGGCGCTGTCCAGCTCGTAGCGCTCGGTCGATCGGCAATAGGCGGCGCTCAATCCCATATTCGCGTACATCGCGGCCACGTACAGCGCATCGGCATCCAGTGTCTCGCTTGCACGGCGCGCGGCAAGCGATGCGAGGACGAACACCCGGCACGCGTGGTCGGTGATCACCCGCGGCAGCGACGCGCGTGCCGCTTCGGCGGCTTCGATTGCCATCGGCGTCCGGGGGACGCGGACGCCCGCTACTTCGTCATGGGCCGATGCGCACGTATGCGCAGAACTCATTTCGCCTCCTTCTGCCCTCTACCCGGGGGCGGACAATTGTCATTTTTCGCGCTGCGCGGGCAGAGGCCGCCGCAATACTCGACGAAACACGTCGACCTAAAAGGCGACACCGGGCTGACCGAATGCTTCGCACTGCTCGACGGCCCCTGTCGCGGCCGCATGAAGGCGTTGTGCGAAACCACGCCCGTGACCGCGCACGGAACCGGCGTCCGCGCCGTCGCCGGCCGCTGCGCGCGGTTGCGCCGATGCACCCGGACGACGATCGCCGACGCTTCCGAATCCGGCCACCGGCGACCACGCAGGGCTTACCGGAAGCGGCGGCGGCGCCAGCGTTGCGAACTCGTCGTCCGCATGCACGACCTTGCCGTCGACGATCGTCAGGACCGACGACAGTTGCGGGATCCGCGATTCGTCGATCGTGAAGTAGTCGTCCGTCAGCACGGCAAAATCCGCATACTGCCCGGGCACCAGCGCGCCCTTGCGATCGTCTTCGTTCGAGAACCACGCGCTGCCGACCGTGTAGCGGCGCAACGCTTCCATCCGGCTGAGCCGGTTGCATTCAGGATACAGCGCCGTACCGCCGACCGTACGCCCGGACACCATCCAGTACAGCGACATGAACGGGTTGTAGCTCGCGATGCGGGTCGCATCGGTGCCCGCGCCGACCGGCAGTCCGGCCGCCAGCATCGCGCGGATCGGTGGCGTGCGAATCGCCGCTTCCGCGCCATAGCGCGCGATGAAGTACTCACCCTGAAACGCCATCCGGTGCTGGACCGTCACGCCGCCGCCGAGCGCCGCGATACGCGCGATGTTCGCATCCGAAATCGTCTCGCAATGATCGAAGAACCAGCGCAACCCGTTGAACGGGGCCTCGCGGTTCACCGCTTCGAGCACGTTCAGGAAGCGGCCGATGGATTCGTCATATGTCGCGTGCAGCCGGAACGGCCAGCGATGCCGCACCAGCAGGCGGACAACCTCGGCCAGCTCGGCCTCGAGCGCGTCGGGCAGTTCGGGGCGCGGTTCGAGAAAATTCCCGAAATCGGCCGCGGAATACACCAGCAATTCGCCGGCGCCGTTCATCCGCAGGAACGCATCACCGTCGCCGGGCTTCGCCAGCGTCACCCAGCGCGCGTAGTCGTCGAGCTCCCGGCCGGCATACTGCGCGAACAGGCTGTACGCGATGCGCACCGTCAGTTCGCCGCGCCTCGCGAGCGCCATGATCGCGGCATAGTCATCCGGAAAAGCCTGCAAATCGCCGCCGGCGTCGATCGCGCTCGTCACGCCGAGGCGGTTCAATTCGCGCAGGAAGTGCCGCATCGAATTCATCTGGTCGTCGTAGGCGAGCTTAGGGCCTTGCTCGAGTGCCGCATGCAGGACGGCCATGTCCGGGCGCGCGATCAGCATGCCGGTCGGCCTGCCGAGACGATCGCGCTGAATCTCGCCGCCTGGCGGATCGGACGTGTCGCGGCCGCAGCCGATCGCACGCAGCGCGGCCGCGTTCAGAAGCGCGCTGTCGCCCAGATGCTGGATGAAAACCGGCGTGTCGGGCGCGATCGCGTTGAGTTCGGCCACCGTCGGCCCGCGCTTTTCCGCGAACTGGAATTCGGTCCAGCCGCCGACGACGCGCACCCACTGCGGCGCAGGCGTGCGCAGCACCTGGCGTCGCAGCATGCCGAGTGCTTCAGCCAGCGTCGGCACGCCGTCCCAGCGCAGCTCCAGGTTGAAGTTCAGGCCCCCGCGAATCACGTGCAGGTGCGAATCGTTCAGCCCCGGGATCGCGGTGCGGCCGTTCAGGTCGATGCGTCGCGTATCGGCACCCGCATGGCGCATCACCTCGTGCCCGTTGCCGGTCGCGAGGATCCGGCCGTGCTTCACAGCGAGCGCGGCCACGAACGACTGCCGGTCGTCCTGCGTCGCGATCTTTCCGTTGAAAACGATGAGGTCCGCCGATTCCGCGGATTCCGTCGCCTTAAGCACCGTCAGACCTCCTGCTTGCGTCGAAAGCCGGCGTACGGTCGCACACGGCATGCACCCGGTTTGACGATACACGGACCATTCACACTCCTCTTGAACGTTGATCGATCGGGCCCCTGCGCCCCGCGGCACGAGTGCGCGGCGGTCGCCTGCTCGGGCCCGGCGCGCCGTTACGCGACCGACTGCATCGCATCTACCGCCCCGAGCCGCATGCGCGTGCTGCTCGACGACGGCGTCACCTCCGAGGAGCGAACGAAGCTTTGCACCCGCGCCAGACGGCGAACGTCGAACGCGCGCGATTGCGGATCGAAATGCCCCGACAGGTTGGCCACCAGCGACGACGCCTGCCCGATGCGCCCGCGCTCGATCAGGTGATCGGCGAGGTCCAGCGTGCCGCGCAGCGCCCACATCGCGGCTCCTTGCCCGTTCGCGGTATGGATCGCCAGCAGCAGATGACGGTGCCCGTCCGCTTCGCACGCGGCCGCAAGATCCGCGTCGGCCGTGCGTGCCTGTTCGAGCATCGCAAGCCCTCGGGCGCGCAGCAGTTCCGGCACGAACAGATGTTCGCCGTGCCCGCGGCAACGCGCGAGCGTTGCGTCGAGCTTCATGCGCGCCTCGGCCGCTCGACCGGTGCGCGTCAACCCTTCTGCATACGCGACGATCAGCGGCACGAGCAGGTGCCGGAATCCGCCCGCTTCGATGCTCCGCAGCGCCGGCTCGAGCCGCGCGAGCCCGGCGCCGGGATGTCCGGCCTGCATGTCGAACTGTCCGGCAAGACATTCCGCATGGCTGCGCCAGATGTCGAAACCGTTCGCGTCGGCCGTCGATCGAAGCGTCGCGAGATAGTCGGATATCGCGTCGTGATCGCCATAGCGCAATGCAATCGGCACCGCCGCGGCGCCGAGCACGACGCACAATGCCAGTCCCGAGCCACTGCGGCGCGCGCGTTCGACCGCCTGCGCAGCCAGTCGCATCGCATAGTCCGGATCGCCCTGCATCCACACCAGCCGCGTCAGTATCATTCGGCCGAGCGTTGCAACGTCGATGCCCAGCGCCGCTTTTGCACAGGGCGGCTTGCCGACCTCGGCCAGCTCGGCCGTCGCGGCTTCCAGCCGCTCGCGCGCCTGCGCATGCTCGCCGAAGTAATGCAGCGAGGTCGCGACCATCGCGTTCGCCAGCAGTCGCTGCGACCGGTCGCCGCGCCGCTCGGCGGCCCGCTCGAAGCGCGTCGCATAGCGCAACGATTCGTGAATGTCGGAGCGCGTCAGCATCGTGTTCCACAGCCCCACCAGCGTGCACGCATCGAACGCCTCGTCGCCGAGCCGGCCCGCGAGACCGTGTGCCCGATCCCACATCGCGGCCGCCGCTTGCGTATCGCCATCGGTATGCAGCAACGCCGAAGCATAGGCCGCGCGCAAGCGCATCTCGCTCGCGGCGTCGACGGCATCGGGCGCCCCAGCCTCGATGGCGTCGAGCGCGCGTCGCGCCGGTATCGAACATTCGCGCATCCGCGCCGGCTCCAGCAATCCGAGCACCAGCACGTCGGCTGCCGACACTTGCGGTTCGACCGTCGCGGGCTCGTGCATTGCCGGCTCGCACGCGGCAAGATCCGGGCTCGCCGGTTGCGCTGCTTGCGCTTGAGCGGGCATCCGGGCTTCCGCCTGCTCGCGTTGGTAGCGCGCATGACGCTCGACGATGGTGTCGAATTCGCCCTCGTTGTGCAGCTTCTCGACCGCGTACGCCCGGGTCGATTCGGTCAGTCGGTAGCGCGCCTGCGCGCCGTTGAATTCGACGGCCACCAGCGATTTCGCGACCAGCTCGCCGAGCACCGCGATCATATCCGCGGCCGGCATGCCGGGATCCATCGCAACCTCATGCGCGGCATCGAACGTAAACGGGCCGATGAAGCAGGCCATCCGGCGAAACAGCGACCGCGCGGCCCCATCCAGCAGCACGTAGCTCCAGTCGAACGTCGCCCGCAACGTCTGGTGGCGCGGCAACGCCGACCGAAGCCCGCCCGTCAGCAGGTTCAGCCGGTCGTCGAGACGCGACGCGACGATCTCGAGCCCGAGCGTCGCGACGCGCGCGGCGGCCAGTTCGATCGCCAGCGGGAGCCCGTCGAGTCGGCGGCAGATATCGCCGATCACTCTGATGCCGGCCGCGTCGACCGCGCAATCGGGCGTGGCGGCGCGAATCCGCGCCAGAAACAGCTCGACGGCCGAATGGCGCACGATTTCGTCCACGGACGCACTGCCGTCCGGCACCGCCAGCGGACTCACGCGAAACACGGCCTCGACCGAGATATGAAGGGGTTCGCGACTCGTCACGAGCACGCGCAGCGGCGCGGCGCGTGATGTCAGTGTTTCGACGAGGTCGGCCACCAGATCGACGACGTGCTCCGCGTTGTCGAGCACGAGCAGGCCGCCCGACGCGGCGAACGCATCGCCGATCCGGTCGACGGCCGGCATGCCATCCGTCTCGAGCCCGAGTTCCGCGGCAATCGCGAGCAGCACATCGTTGCGCGTCGCGGCACGCGCCAGTTCAACGAACAGGACGCGCTCGCTGGACCGGCTGCGCAGTTCGTGTGCGACCCGCTCGGCCAGGCTCGTCTTGCCGATACCGCCCGCACCGACGAGCGTGACGACCGGCG
>NZ_CAJNKE010000423.1 GCF_905232215.1 Burkholderia sp. LMG 13014 | reverse complement strand
CGCAGGACACGTCCGACGAATAGACAAAGGCGGCGCAATGCCGCCGGGAGCACGCGTGGCGGCACCGTATGGCGCCGCCACGCCGCTCAGACCGTCAGCAAACCCTTCTTCTCGATGAACGCGATCACGTCCGCGACGCCTTCGAGCGCCTTCAGGTTCGTCATCACGTAAGGCCGCTCGCCGCGCATCTTCTTCGTGTCGGACGCCATCACGTCGAGGTTCGCGCCGACCAGCGGCGCGAGATCCGTCTTGTTGATCACGAGCAGGTCGGACTTCGTGATGCCGGGGCCGCCCTTGCGCGGGATCTTCTCGCCGCCCGCGACGTCGATCACGTAGATCGTCAGGTCCGACAGCTCGGGGCTGAAGGTTGCCGCGAGATTGTCGCCGCCCGATTCGATGAACACGATGTCGGCGTCGGGGAAGCGCGACAGCATCCGGTCGACCGCTTCGAGGTTGATCGACGCATCCTCGCGGATCGCCGTGTGCGGGCAGCCGCCCGTCTCGACGCCCATGATGCGTTCCTCGGGCAGCGCGCCCGCGACCGTCAGCAGTCGCTGGTCTTCCTTCGTATAAATGTCGTTGGTGATCGCGACGAGGTCGTACCGGTCGCGCATCGCCTTGCACAGCATCTCGAGCAGCGTGGTCTTGCCGGAGCCGACAGGGCCGCCGATGCCGACGCGCAGCGGCGGCAGTTTCTTCGTGCGGCGGGCGGGGGAAGGGGCAGGTGCGTTCATGGCGGAGGGTGTCGGGTTCAGGAGCGGAACAACCGCGAATACTGGGTCTCGTGCCGCGCGGACAGGATGCCGAGCTGCGGCGCGAACGTGTTGACGGCGTCGGGTGGCGTCGCGAGCGCACGGCGCACGGCCGCGTCAATCGCGCCGCGTAGCGCGACGATGATGCGTTGCCCGGCGAGCTGGCCGAGCGGTACGGCCTTCAGCGCGGCGGACGTCTGGTTCTCGACCCAGCCGAATGCGTATGCGGCGAGCACCGCGTCGGCGCTCGCGTCGTGCGCGGCGGCTGCGTACGCGAACGCGGTGGGGAGCGCGATCGGCTTGATCGTTGCGAGTGTCGCGCGGCGCGCGGCATCCCCCCATTCGAGCGATGCGCACAGCTGCGCGAGCGACCAGCCCATCTGTTCGGTCTCGCGGCGCAGTTCCGCCGATTCGCGGCTGGCGACGTACCACGCGTTTTCGGTGGCGAGCGCCGACGCGTCGTGCGCGTGCCAGCGCGCGAGCTGGTGCTTGAGGAACGGCAACTCGCCGTGCGCGAGCACGTCGGTCAGGCCGCTGGCAATCCAGTCGCGCGCGGTGTCGGCGTCGCGGATCAGGTTTGCGTCGAGCGCCGCTTCAAGCCCCTGCGAATAGCTGAACGCGCCGATCGGCAGTGCCGGCGACGCGAGGTGCAGCAGTGCGACGAGTTCAGTGGTGGTCATGGCCGTGGCCGTGCGAGCAACCCGGACCATGCTGGTGATCGTGATCGTGATCGTGGTCGTGCGAATGCGAGTGCGAGTGCGAGTGCGAATGGCCGTGATGCTCGCCGAACACTTGCTGCGCGAGTGCGTAATCCTCGGCGAACGTCGCGTCGTGCCCGTGCTTGTGGCCACCACCGTACGCACCGGCTTCCGGGTGGAACGGCACGCTCGCTTCCTCGACCTGCGTGCCGAGCCGGCGCAGCATGTCCGCGAGCACGGGATCGGCTTCGAGCTTCAGGTAGCCGTCGCCGATCTCGACCGGCGTGTGGCGGTTGCCGAGATGGTACGCGGCGCGCATCAGCGTGAGCGGATCGGCCGCGCGCACGCGTAGCACGGTCTCGGGTGCCGCGGCAATGCGCACGAGTGCGCCGTCGTCGGCGACGAGCACGTCGCCGTCGCGCAGGATCGTGCCGCGCGGCAGCAGGACCGCGACGTCCTCGCCGGTGTCGAGCGTCGCCGCGAGGCGGCTCTTGCAGCGGGCGTCGTAGGCGAGCGTGAGCGTCGGCGCGCGCGCGACGAGCGACGCGGCGAGTTTCACGTTCGGGGCAATGCGTTTGTCGAGGGTGCGCATGAATCGAAAACCGGCAATCGGATCAGAACAGGAAATAGCGCTGCGCCATCGGCAGCACCGTGGCCGGCTCGCAGGTGAGCAACTGGCCGTCGGCGATCACGTCGTAGGTTTCGGGGTCGACGCTGATCGACGGGCGCCACGCGTTGTGGATCATGTCGGCCTTCGTCACGTTGCGGCAGTTGCGCACGGGCACGATCCGCTTCGCGAGGCCATAGCGTTCCGCGATGCCCGCATCGGCGGCCATCTGCGACACGAAGGTCAGCGACGTGCGTGCGAGCGCACCGCCGCGGGTGGCGAACATCTCGCGATAGTGGACCGGCTGCGGCGTGGGGATCGATGCGTTCGGGTCGCCCATCTGCGCCATCGCGATCATCCCGCCCTTCAGGATCATGGTCGGCTTGATCCCGAAGAATGCAGGCTCCCACAGCACGAGGTCGGCCCACTTGCCAGGTTCGATCGAGCCGACTTCGTGCGCAATGCCGTGCGTGAGCGCCGGGTTGATCGTGTACTTCGCGACATAGCGCTTCGCGCGGAAGTTGTCGTTGCGCGTACCGTCTTCCGGCAACGCGCCGCGCTGCACCTTCATCTTGTGCGCGGTCTGCCAGGTGCGGATGATCACTTCGCCGACGCGGCCCATCGCCTGCGAATCGGACGACAGCATCGACAGCGCGCCGAGATCGTGCAGGATGTCCTCGGCCGCGATCGTCTCGCGGCGGATCCGCGATTCGGCGAACGCGAGATCCTCGGCGATCGACGGATCGAGGTGATGGCACACCATCAGCATGTCGAGGTGCTCGTCGAGCGTGTTGATCGTGTACGGGCGCGTCGGGTTGGTCGACGACGGCAGCACGTTCGACTCGCCGCACACCTTCAGGATGTCGGGCGCATGGCCGCCGCCGGCGCCTTCGGTGTGGTACGTGTGGATCGTGCGGCCCTTGAACGCGGCGACCGTCGATTCGACGAAGCCACCTTCGTTCAGTGTGTCGGTGTGGATCGCGACCTGCGTGTCGGTGTCGTCGGCGACGGAGAGACAGTTGTCGATCGCCGCGGGCGTCGTGCCCCAGTCCTCGTGCAGCTTCAGCCCGATCGCGCCGGCCGCGATCTGCTCGACGAGCGGCTGCGGCAGGCTCGCATTGCCCTTGCCGAGAAAGCCGAGATTGATCGGCCAGCCGTCGGCGGCCTGCAGCATCCGCTCCATGTGCCACGGGCCCGGCGTGCAGGTCGTCGCGTTGGTGCCGGTGGCCGGCCCGGTGCCGCCGCCGAGCATCGTCGTGACGCCCGATGCGAGCGCTTCGTCGATCTGCTGCGGGCTGATGAAGTGGATGTGCGTGTCGATGCCGCCCGCCGTCACGATCAGCCCTTCACCGGCGATCACTTCGGTCGCGGCGCCGATCGCGATCGTCACGCCCGGCTGGATGTCGGGGTTGCCGGCCTTGCCGATCGTGGCGATGCGGCCGTGCTTGATCGCGATGTCGGCCTTCACGATGCCCCAGTGATCGAGGATCACCGCGTTCGTGATGATCGTGTCGGGCACGTCGGCGGCCACGCGCTGCGACTGGCCCATGCCGTCGCGGATCACTTTCCCGCCGCCGAATTTCACTTCCTCGCCGTAGGTCGTGAAGTCGCGTTCGATCTCGATCAGCAGTTCGGTATCGGCGAGCCGGACGCGGTCGCCCGTCGTCGGCCCGAACATTTCCGCGTACGCGCGGCGGCTCAAGCGTAGTGTCATGGTGCTGTTCCTGAAGAGCGGGGCGCGGCTTACAGCGGCCCCATCACCTTGCCCTGAAAACCGTAGACGGCGCGATCGCCCGCGAGGGCGACCAGCTCGACGGTGCGCGTCTGGCCCGGCTCGAAGCGCACCGCGGTGCCGGCCGCGATGTTCAGGCGAAAGCCGCGCGCGGCCGCGCGATCGAACGACAGTGCGTCGTTGACTTCGAAGAAGTGGTAGTGCGAGCCGACCTGCACCGGGCGGTCGCCGGTGTTCGCGACGACGAGCGTCAGCGTGGCGCGGCCTGCATTCAGTTCGTGTTCGCCGTCGTCGGTGAGGATTTCGCCGGGGATCATGCAGGGCCTCACGGAATCGGGTGATGGACGGTCACGAGCTTCGTGCCGTCGGGGAAGGTCGCCTCGACCTGGATGTCGGGAATCATCTCCGGCACGCCGTCCATCACGTCGTCGCGCGTGAGCAGCGTCGTGCCGTAATGCATCACTTCGGCGACCGTCTTGCCGTCGCGCGCGGCTTCCATCAGCGCGGCGGTGATGAAGGCGACCGCCTCCGGATAGTTGAGCTTCAGGCCGCGTGCGCGACGGCGCTCGGCCAGCAGCGCCGCCGTGAAGATCAGCAGCTTGTCCTTCTCGCGGGGAGTCAGTTTCATGAAGGCAGACGTTCAGGAAAACGTAATTTTTATCGGTGCGTGCGCAACGGGGCGAACGCGCGGGTCATCGTAGCACCGCGCTGTTTTGCGTGCGTCGTGTATCGGTTATGTAAGGAGCAAGGCGCGTGCCATGTGCATGGAACGCCGTGTGATGCGCGCTCGTGGTGCGCGATGCATGGGCAGCGTGCAGCACTGGCCGCGATGCTGCGCCGAAACGGTGCGTGGCGCGACCGCGCTCAGGTCTGCCAGAGTCGCAGCGGCCGTGCGTCGACGGCGTGCACGATCGGCCGCAGATGCAGCCAGCAGTCGGTGAAGTGGCGTTGCAGCGCTTCCATCGACGTCGACAGCGCGCGAACGAGCACGACGCCCGGTGTCACGCAGGTCACGCCCGCGCGCAGCGTGGTGTCGAACGGCATCCGTGCGGCAAGCGATTCGGCGAGCGCGGCGTCGCACGCGGCGCCGGCGGCCCACAGCGTGCCGTACGCGGGAAAGCCGGCGAGACCCTGCAATGCGCCGCGCAGCGGGTCGCGCGCATCGAGCAGCGCGCGTTCGGTCCATAGCGGCCGGCCGTTGGCATCGACAAGTGCCGAAGTCGACGCGATGCGTCCCGCCGACCAGGTTTCGCCGGCCGCCTGCCGGCCGAGCTGCGACGCATCCCAGCCGATCGCGCTGGCGCCCGCGCCGAGCTTGACCGTGAAGTCGAGCGACGCGTGCGCCGCGTCGAAGAACAGGTTGTTCTGCGGCAGCCAGTCGAGTTTCGCGTGCTCGCCGACCGTGATGCCGATGCGCTGCGTCGCGTCCAGCCCGTTCGACTTGTACCACTTGGTCGCGCCGGGCGTCGTCAGCACCGCGTGCGTGCCGTCGCCGAGCGCGATGTCGATGTCGAGCCGGTCGC
>NZ_CAJNKE010000422.1 GCF_905232215.1 Burkholderia sp. LMG 13014 | reverse complement strand
CGACGACGAAGCCTTCCTCCAGCACCACGCGCGTGTCGATGCCCGCATACGCGGCCGGCAGCCGGATCATCCCGAAATCGATCCGCCGGTCGCGCAGCGCGGCGATCTGGTCGGGCGTCGGCAGGTCCTTCAGTTCGAGCGTGATCAGCGGATAGCGCTCGCGCATCGTGCGCAGCACGGCCGGCAGCAGCACGGGCAGCACCGACGACACGAACGCGATTCGCAGCGTGCCGATCTCGCCGCGGCTCGACAGCCGCGCCATCTGTTCCGCGCGCGCGGCCTGCTGCAGCGTGGCGCGCGCTTCGGGCAGGAACACGCGCCCCGTATCGCTCAGTTCGACCTTGTGCCGGTCGCGCTCGAACAGGCGCGCGCCGAGCTCTTCCTCGAGCGCCTTGATCTGCATGCTCAGCGCGGGCTGCACGATGAACAGGCGCTGCGCGGCGCGCCCGAAATGCAGCTCTTCCGCGAGCGTGACGAAGGCGCGCAATTGCTTGAGTTCCATGGGCGGCGGGCAGGCGAGGGTGGTAATCAGATTCCATGATAACCGGATCAAAAAAGACCATTGGCGCGGCGCCCGGCCGGCGGCCGAAGATACCGTCAACACGAGACCGGCCGCGATGGGCCGTCGGCTCGACTGGTATGAGGAGACACACATGACCAACGCGCTTGACCGGTTCCGCCTCGACGGCCGCCGCGCACTGATCACGGGTTCCGGACGCGGGATCGGGCTGACGCTCGCCCGCGGGCTGGCCGAAGCAGGGGCGGCGATCGTCATCAACGATCGCAATGAGGAGAAGGCCGCGACGCTCGTGCGGCACCTGCGAGAGGAAGGCTTCACGGCCGACTACGCGGTGTTCGACGTCACCGAGCACGCGCAGGTACGCGCGGCGATCGACGATTTCGAGGCGCGCATCGGCGCGATCGACATCCTCGTGAACAACGCGGGCATCCAGCGCCGCGCGCCGCTCGACGCATTCGAGCCGGACGACTGGCAGGCGCTGATGCGCGTGAACCTCGACGGCGTGTTCAACGTCGCGCAGGCCGTCGCGCGCCACATGATCGCGCGCGGCCGCGGGAAGATCATCAACATCTGCTCGGTGCAGAGCGAGCTCGCGCGGCCGACGATCGCGCCGTATGCGGCGACCAAGGGCGCGGTGCGGATGCTGACGAAAGGGATGTGCGCCGACTGGGCGCGCCACGGCATCCAGGCGAACGGCCTTGCGCCCGGCTATTTCGAAACCGAACTGAATCGCGCGCTGGTCGACGACGCGGCGTTCTCGGACTGGCTGTGCAAGCGCACGCCGGCCGGCCGCTGGGGACGCGTCGACGAGCTGTGCGGTGCGGCGATCTTCCTCGCGTCGGCCGCATCCGATTTCGTGAACGGCCAGACGCTGTTCGTAGACGGCGGGCTGACCAGCGCCGTCTGAGCGACGGTGCTTGCGCCGTGTGCGCAGCACCGTCGCGCCGGCTCGCGCCGGCATCCGAATTCCCAGAAGAGCCCGCCAGACGAGCGGGCCGATGTCCCGGCGCGATGGCGCCGGGTTCCGGAACGGAAGGCAGGAGACAGGAGACAACGATGGATCGCATTTCCCCGCCGCCCGCGCGGCACGATGCAGGGTCCGGCACGCCGGGTGACACCGTCGAGCGCCGCGGCGTCGACACGAAGCAGCTCAACCGCGCGGCATGGACCTGCTCGCTCGGCAGCGCGCTCGAATACTACGATTTCGCGTTGTATACGCTCGCGTCGGCACTGGTGTTCGGGCCGCTGTTCTTTCCCGCGCAGACCGCCGAGATGCGGCTGATCGCGAGCTTCGGCACCTACTTCGTCGGCTTCGCGGTGCGCCCGCTCGGCGGCGTCGTGTTCGGCGTGCTCGGCGACCGGATCGGCCGCAAGTTCGTCCTGACCGCGACGGTGCTGCTGATGGGCGTCGCGAGCACGCTGATCGGCGTGCTGCCGACCTTCGCGACGGCCGGCTACTGGGCACCCGCGCTGCTGATCCTGCTGCGCATCCTGCAGGGCCTCGGTGCCGGTGCGGAGCAGGCCGGCGCCGCGGTGCTGATGACCGAATATGCGCCGCCGGGCAAGCGCGGCTTCTATGCGTCGCTGCCGTTCCTCGGCATCCAGCTCGGCACGGTGCTCGCGGCGGCCGTCTATTTCCTGCTGCTCGCGAACATCGATCGCGTCACCGACGGCTGGGGCTGGCGCGTGCCGTTCCTGTTCAGCGCGGTGATCGTCGCGGTCGGGATCTACATGCGCGTGCGGCTGCACGAGTCGCCGACTTTCGTGCGGCTCGAGAAGCGTGCGCAGGTCCTCGCGAATCCGCTGAAGAGCGCCGTGCAGCATTCGAAGCGCTCGCTGCTGATCGGCATCGGCCTGCGGATGGCCGAGAACGGCGGCTCGTCGATCTACCAGGCGCTCGCCGTCAGCTATCTCGCCGGCGTGATCGGGATGAAGGGGCCGATCGGCGCGCTGGCGCTGGTGTGCGCGGCGACCGTCGGCGCGTGCACGGTGCCGCTGGCGGGGCGCCTGAGCGACCGCTTCGGCCGCGTGCGGGTGTATCGCACGTTCGCGTGGCTGCAACTCGCGCTCGCGTTCCCGGTGTGGTGGATCTTCAGCCAGGGGAACGTGGTCGCGAGCGTCATCGCGATCTCGGTCGCGCAGGGCTTCGCGAACTGGGGGATGCTCGGCGCACAGGCCGCGCTGCTGCCCGAACTGTTCGGCGCGCGCCATCGCTACATGGGCGTGTCGTTCTCGCGCGAAGTATCGGCCGTGCTCGCGGGCGGGATCGCGCCGCTCGTCGGCGCGACGATCATCGCGACCGTGATCGCGCTGCACGGCGGCGACCACACGGCCGGCGTGCGCGCCTGGGTGCCGATCGCCGCCTACCTGGTGCTGCTGACGCTGATCACGCTGTTCACGACGTCGCGGATGCCGGAAACGCTGAACCGCGATCTCGACGATCCGCTCGACGCGGCGCAGGCGGCGCCGGCACCGGACGCCGATGCGCTCGCCCGGCACGCATGAACACGCCGGGCGGCTGACGCGGCCCGGCACGCTTTCGCATTCAACTGACCACGACAGGAG
Organism: Burkholderia sp. LMG 13014; assembly: GCF_905232215.1. GTDB lineage: Bacteria > Pseudomonadota > Gammaproteobacteria > Burkholderiales > Burkholderiaceae > Burkholderia. The sequence goes on along the minus strand of NZ_CAJNKE010000422.1, from coordinate 2,262 downwards.
CAAGCGCAGATGGCGCACGAATCGACCCAGCGGCCCGAACTGCTGATGACGGGCCCTTACCAGCCGTGGGACGACGCATGGCTGTCGGCCGGCTACGACGTCCACCGGTTGTGGGAGGCCGCCGACCGCGCGGCGTTCCTCGCCGAACACGGCGCCGGCGTGCGCGCGATCGCGACGCGCGGCGATCTCGGCGCGAATGCCGAGCTGATCGCGGCGCTGCCGAAGCTCGAGATCATCGCGTGCTACGGCGTCGGCACCGATGCGATCGATCTCGCCGCCGCGCGTGCACGTGGCATCCGCGTGACGAACACGCCCGACGTGCTGACCGGCGACGTGGCCGACCTCGGCGTCGGGCTCGCGCTCGCGATGATGCGCCGCATCGGCGCCGGCGACGCGTATGTGCGTTCCGGCGCATGGCGCGACGGCGACATGCCGCTCGTCACGCGGCTTTACGGCAAGCGTGTCGGCGTGGTCGGCTTCGGCCGGATCGGCTCGACGCTCGCGCGCCGGTTGTCGGGCTTCGACGTCGAGCTCGGCTACTTCGACGTCGCGCCGCGCGAGGACAGCCCGCACCGCTTCTTCGGCGACCTTGCGGCGCTCGCCAGCTGGTGCGACCTGCTGATCGTCACGCTCGCGGGCGGGCCGACGACGCGCCACCTCGTCGACGCCGCCGTGCTCGATGCGCTCGGGCCGCAAGGCTATCTGGTGAACGTGTCGCGCGGCACGACCGTCGACGAACCGGCGCTGCTCGACGCGCTCGAGCGTGGCGCGATTGCCGGTGCCGCGCTCGACGTGTTCTGGAACGAACCGAACATCGACCCGCGTTTCCTCGCGTTGCCGAACGTGCTGCTGCAGCCGCACCATGCGAGCGGTACGATCGAGACACGCCAGGCGATGGGCTGGCTCGTGCGCGACAACCTCGCCGCGCACTTCGCCGGCGCGCCGCTGGTCACGCCGGTCGCCTGAGGAGGCTGTCATGCGTATGCGTTGCATGTGCGTCGTGATCCACGGGCCGAACGACCTGCGGGTGGAAGAGCAGGATCCGGGCGAGATCGGCCCGGGCCAGGTGCGCGTCGATGTCGCGATGGGCGGCATCTGCGGCTCCGATCTTCATTACTTCCGGCACGGCGGCTTCGGTGCGATCCGGCTGCAGCAGCCGATGGTGCTCGGCCACGAGGTGGCCGGCACGGTCGCGGAAGTGGCGCCGGACGTGACGTCGGTGAAGGTCGGCGATCGCGTCGCGGTCAATCCGAGCCGGCCGTGCGGCGCGTGCCGCTACTGTCTCGAAGGGCTGCCGAACCAGTGTCTCGACATGCGCTTCTACGGCAGCGCGATGCGGATGCCGCACGTGCAGGGCGCCTTCCGCAACGCGCTCGTGTGCGACGCCGTGCAGTGCGTGAAGGTTGCCGATCACGTGCCGCTGTCGCTCGCGGCGCTCGCCGAACCGTTCGCGGTCGGGCTGCATGCGGTGTCGCGCGCGGGCCCGCTGATCGGCAAGCGCGTGCTCGTGTCGGGCTGTGGGCCGATCGGCGTGCTGGCGGTCGCGGCGGCACGCGTGCATGGCGCGGCGGAGATCGTCGCGACCGACGTCGTCGAGGCGCCGCTGGAAGTGGCGAGCGCGCTCGGCGCCGACCGCACGATCAATGCGGCGGTCGATACCGGATGGGTCGAGCGTTACGGCGCCGACAAGGGCACGTTCGACGTGATGATCGAATGTTCGGGCAATGCGCGTGCGCTGCGCGACGGGCTGGACGTGATGCGTCCGCGCGGGGTCGTCGTGCAGCTCGGGCTCGGCGGCGATGTCAGCCTGCCGCAGAACGTCGTGGTCGCGAAGGAGTTGTCGATCTGCGGATCGTTCCGCTTCCACGCGGAATTCGCGCTCGCGGTGCAGCTGATCAACGCGGGGCGCGTCGACCTGCGGCCGGCCGTCACGCGCGTGTTCCCGATGCGCGACGCGAACCTCGCGTTCGAACTGGCCGGCGACCGGCAGCGTGCGATGAAGGTGCTGATCGACTTCGCGGACGTGGCTGCTTGACGGTCACGGTCTCGCGCTTTCGCGCGACGGTCTCGACGCCATCGTAAAAAAAGGCACGCCCGCGGTGCGCGGGGCGTGCCTTTTTTCGTCGTGCTGCGCAAACGCGCTACGGCATCACTGCGTGACCTGCCGCACGCCGACGCGCTGCGACGCGAACCACAACGCGATCAGCGCGCCCGCGGTTTGCGGGGCGTGCCTTTTTCGTCGTGCTGCGCAAACGCGCTACC
>NZ_CAJNKE010000421.1 GCF_905232215.1 Burkholderia sp. LMG 13014 | reverse complement strand
CGACGCGACGCTTGTGCGGCTTCACCGCGGCTTTCGGTGTGGCATTCGCGTGCTTCTCCGCGCTCTTGCCGGCGCGCGCATCGGCGCCGGTGTGCGCGGCCGGGGTACGGGCATCCGGCGCATGGGTTTCCGGCTTCCGTGCCTCGGGCGGGTTCCAGACCTCGACGTAATGCTCGGCGGCCCAGCCCGTCGACGCGAACGTCAGCGCCAGCAAACCGCATCCAATCAGTCTTACCATTGTCTCTCCGTCTGTCTCAGCGGCGCGCCGGGCAGGCCGCGCCGATCGGCGGCCAGCCTTACTCCACCGTCACCGACTTCGCGAGGTTCCGCGGCTTGTCGACGTCGGTGCCGCGTGCGCACGCGGTGTGATATGCGAGCAGTTGCAGCGGCACGACGTGCAGGATCGGCGACAGTTGCCCGTAGTGCTCCGGCATCCGGATCACGTGCAGGCCGTCGTCGTTGACGATCTGCGTGTCGGCATCGGCGAACACGTACAGCTCGCCGCCGCGCGCACGCACTTCCTGCATGTTCGACTTCAGCTTCTCGAGCAGCGTGTCGTTCGGCGCGACCGTGACGACCGGCATCGCTTCCGTGACGAGCGCGAGCGGCCCGTGCTTCAGTTCGCCGGCCGGATAGGCCTCGGCGTGGATGTACGAGATTTCCTTCAGCTTCAGCGCGCCTTCGAGCGCGATCGGGTAGTGCAGCCCGCGACCGAGGAACAGCGCGTTTTCCTTGCGCGCGAATTCCTCCGACCACGCGATGATCTGCGGCTCCAGCGCGAGCACGCTGTTCAGCGCGGCCGGCAGGTGGCGCAGCTGCTTCAGGAATTCCGCTTCCTGCGCGGCGTCGACGTGCCCGCGCAGCTTGCCGAGCGTCGCGGCCAGCACGAACAGCGCGACGAGCTGGGTCGTGAACGCCTTGGTCGACGCGACGCCGATCTCGGTGCCTGCATGCGTCAGGAACTGCATTTCGGTGAGGCGCACCATCGCGCTCGTCGCGACGTTGCACACTGCCAGCGTATGCGTGTGGCCGAGCGACTGCGCGTGCTTGAGCGCCGCGAGCGTATCGGCCGTCTCGCCCGACTGCGAGATCACCAGCACGAGCTGGCGCGGGTTCGGTACCGATTCGCGATAGCGGTATTCGCTCGCGATCTCGACCTGCGTCGGGATCTTCGCGATCGATTCGAGCCAGTATTTCGCGGTCAGGCCCGAGTAGTAGCTCGTGCCGCACGCGAGGATCAGCAGGCTGTCGATGTTCGCGAACGCGGCCGGCGCGGCGTCGCCGAACAGCGTCGCGTCGAATGCGTCCGTTTGCGGCACGGTGTCGCTGATCGCGCGCGGCTGCTCGAAGATTTCCTTCTGCATGAAGTGACGATACGGGCCGAGTTCGACCGCGCCGCCGTAGGTGCTGACCACGCGGATCTCGCGCTGCGCGAGCGCGCCGTTCCGGTCGACGATCTTCACGCCGTCGAGCGACAGCTCGCACACGTCGCCTTCCTCGAGGAACGTGAAGCGGTCGGTGCTGCCCACGAGCGCGAGCGCGTCGGACGCGAGGAAGTTCTCGCCGTCACCGTGGCCGACCACGAGCGGCGAACCCTGGCGCGCGCCGACGACGGTGTGCGGCTGGTCCTTGTGGATCACGGCGATCGCGTACGCGCCGTGCAGCTGGCCGACCGCCTCGCGCACCGCGTCGAACAGGTTGCCGCGATACAGGCTGTGCACGAGGTGGGCGATCACTTCGGTGTCGGTCTGCGACACGAATTCGTAGCCCTTCGCGCGCAGCGCTTCGCGCAGCGATTCGAAGTTCTCGATGATGCCGTTGTGGACGAGCGCGAGCGCGTTCGACGAGAAGATCGGGTGCGCATTGTGCGTGACGGGCGCGCCGTGCGTCGCCCAGCGGGTGTGTGCGACGCCCGTCGTGCCTTCGACGTGCGATTCGCGCACCTGTGCGTCGAGATCGGCGACGCGCGCAACGCTGCGCGCACGCTTCGGCGCGTCCGGCTCGAGCACGGCGACGCCGCACGAGTCGTAGCCACGGTACTCGAGGCGCCGCAATCCTTCGATCAGCACCGGAACGATATTACGTTGCGCAACTGCGCCGACAATGCCGCACATGAAATCTACCTTCTATAGGGAAGCGGGTGCCGTAGGGCACCCGCGTGATGTTAACTTTTCTTCTTGACCGGGCGGACGTAGCCGCTCTTCGCGGTCTGCGTCTTCTCGTTCAATGCGAGCAGGCCGTCGGCCACGTCCTTCCAGACCGTCGTGCCGGCGGCGATCGTCACGCCGCGGCCGACGCGCACCGGTGCGACCAGCTGCGTGTCGGAGCCGACGAACACGTCGTCCTCGATCACGGTGCGGAACTTGTTCGCGCCGTCGTAGTTGCAGGTGATCGTGCCCGCGCCGATGTTCACGCGTGCGCCGATGTCGGCATCGCCGATGTACGTGAGGTGGTTCGCCTTCGAGCCGTGGCCGATCACCGCGTTCTTCACCTCGACGAAGTTGCCGACGTGCGCTTCGTCCGCGAGCTGCGCGCCGGGGCGCAGCCGCGCGTACGGGCCGATCACGGTGTGCGCGCCGAGCTCGGCGCCGTCGATGTGCGTGAACGCGTCGATGCGCGTGCCCGTGCCGACCGACGCGTTGCGGATCACGCAGTTCGCGCCGATCGTCACGTTGTCGGCGAGCGTCACGTTGCCTTCGAACACGCAGTTCACGTCGATCGACACGTCGCGGCCGCAGCGCAGCGTGCCGCGCACGTCGAGGCGCGCCGGATCGGCGAGCGTGACGCCGTCGACGAGCAGCGCGTCGGCAATCGTGCGCTGGTGGATGCGTTCGAGCTCGGCGAGCTGCGCCTTGCTGTTCACGCCGAGCGTTTCCCATTCCTCGTCGGGCTGCGCGGTGACGACCTCGAAACCGGCCTCGATCGCGAGTTCGACGACGTCGGTCAGGTAGTACTCGCCCTGCGCGTTCTCGTTCTTCAGCGCGCCGAGCCACATCGACAGCTGGGCCGTCGGCGTGACGATGATGCCGGTGTTGATCTCGGCGATCTTCAGCTGCTCGGGCGACGCATCCTTCTGCTCGACGATGCGCGTGACGAAGCCGGCCGCGTCGCGCACGATGCGGCCATAGCCGGTCGGATCGTCGAGCGTGACGGTCAGAATCCCGTAGCGGCCTTCGCGCGCGGCGTCGACGAGGCGCTGCAAGGTCGACGCGCGCGTGAGCGGCACGTCGCCGTACAGCACGAGCGTCGGTTGCGCGGGATCGAGGAGCGGCAGCGCCTGGCGCACCGCGTGGCCGGTGCCGAGCTGCTCGGCCTGCACGGCAAACTGGACATCGGGGGCGGCAACGGCGGCCTGGACCTGCTCGGCGCCGTGACCGACGACGACGACCAGCCGGGACGGCTGCAGCGTGCGCGCGGTGTCGATGACGTGGGAGAGAAGCGGCCTGCCGGCCAGGGGATGAAGCACTTTCGGCAGCGCGGAACGCATGCGCTTGCCGGTGCCTGCCGCCAAAATCACGATATTCATGGCGCCAGCTTGTCAGAAGAGTTCGAAGCCGTCCATTTTAGCATGCAGCCCCCGTCGATCCGGGCCTGCTGCGGCGCCGCTGCAACGCCGGAACGGGCGGCTGGCGCGCCGTTCCGGCAAGGGTTCCGGCCCCGCTTACAGGTCGTCGAACTGGACGATCGAGATCGGTTGGGCGCCACCCGGCGCCGCGGTGTCGTCGCCCGACGCGCACGGTTCCTCGTCGAACGCGATGTCGCCTTGCGGATCGGCTTCTCCCGTCGCACGCAGCGACTGGAACGGGTACAGCGTCGTGTCCATCAGGTGCGACGGCACGACCTTCGCGAGCGCGTTGAACATGTTCTCGACGCGGCCCGGGAAGCGCTTGTCCCAGTCGCGGATCAGCGCCTTCATTTCCGCGCGCTTCAGGTTCGGCTGGCTGCCGCACAGGTTGCACGGGATGATCGGGAATTCGCGCAGTTCCGCGTATTTCTCGAGATCGGTTTCCTTCACGTACGCGAGCGGGCGGATCACGATGTTCTTGCCGTCGTCCGACTGCAGCTTCGGCGGCATCCCCTTCAGCTTGCCGCCGTAGAACATGTTGAGCAGCAGCGTCTGCACGATGTCGTCGCGGTGGTGGCCGAGCGCGATCTTGGTCGCACCGAGCTCGCCGGCCACGCGATACAGGATCCCGCGGCGCAGCCGCGAGCACAGCGAGCAGGTCGTCTTGCCTTCGGGCACCAGCCGCTTGACGATGCTGTAGGTGTCCTGGTTCTCGATGTGGAACGGCACGCCGACCTGCTTCAGGTATTCCGGCAGCACGTGCTCGGGGAAGCCCGGCTGCTTCTGGTCGAGGTTCACCGCGACGATGTCGAAATCGATCGGCGCGCGCTCGCGCAGGCGCAGCAGCACGTCGAGCATCGCATAGCTGTCCTTGCCGCCCGACAGGCACACCATCACCTTGTCGCCTTGCTCGATCATGTTGAAGTCGCCGATCGCCTGGCCGACCTGGCGCACGATCCGCTTGAACAGCTTGTTGTTCTCGTACGCGTCCTTCTGTTCGCGGCGCGTCAGCACCGGGCGGCCGGCCGGGGCGGCGGTCGCGTCGAGGGTGGCGGCATCGGCCGCCGTGTCATTCATGTGGGGGGCGTTCATGCTCGCTCCTCGTCCTTGATGCGAAAGACTTCGACGCCGACGGCGTCGCAGTCCGGATAAGCGTCCGGTTTCTCGGTACAGACGCGTACCGCGCGCACGGCATCGTGCGCCAGCAGGCGCGCGGCGATCGCGTCGCACAGCGTTTCCTGCAGGTGGATGTGGCCGCGCGCCAGGCATTGCGCGACGCTCTGCTTCATCAGATCGTAGTCGACGATTTCATGCAGCCGGTCGTCGACGGGGGTCGACAGCGCGAGCGGCACGAACAGGTCGACATTGATGACGACGCGCTGCTCGCCGCGCTTCTCGTGTTCGAAGGCACCGATGTTGATGTGCACTTCGTAGTCGCGCAGGTAGAGCCTGCGGCAGTCCGCGAGGCGGGGGTGCAGGAGAGCGGAAAACATGGTCGTCCCAGTCAAATTGGCGTGCGCACACGCAAAGCGGCGCGGGCGGCGGCAGTCAGGCCGCGCGTTCCGCGCAGTTCATTCATTCGGGCCGGCGGCGGGCGGCACGAGGTGCTCGCCGCCGTCGACGGTCAGCGTCGCGCCCGTGACGCCGGGCGCGCTCGCGAGATAGCAGGCGGCCGCCGCGATGTCGTCCGCGTGCGGCGCGTGGCCGCGCACGAGCGCCGCGACCCGCACCTTCGGCGCGAGTGCCAGCGCCAGCGCCGACGTCGCGCGGTTCAGCGCGGCCTGCATCAGCGCGTGCGACAGCTGC
>NZ_CAJNKE010000420.1 GCF_905232215.1 Burkholderia sp. LMG 13014 | reverse complement strand
GGCCCAGTCGCGGCTCAGGAAGGCCTGAAGCCATTTGAACATTGGAATTCCCCGATTCCGCCAGTACATGAAGAAACGGCGACGCGTGATGGCGAGCCGTCCGATGGACTTCACACCATACCCGACGCATGGATGGCGCGCTTTCGCCGTCCGCCGGGGAATTGTCGCGTGCCTCCGCGCTGTCGCGCATCTCGGCGCCGCGTGTCTGCAACGCGGGCGACCGGTGGCGGCGGCGTGCGTCGGGCACACGAGCGACAGTCGCACGCAAAAGCATTCCGGCCGCTGGCAAAAGGATGCAGGGTGGAACGCCGTTACATTGGCGACAGGCGTGCCGGCCGCGATTGCTGTCGCGGCGCCCGGCGACGCCCATCTTCTTACCATGGAATCCGGCTATGCAAATCCTGAGGCACCAGCTAGACGACCTGCTTGCGAACGCCGTGGCCGGCCCGGCCACGGCCGGCTATGTCGCCGGCGTCTGGCACCGCGGCGAACAGATCGAACTGGCGCGCGGCATCGCGAACCTGAACACGGGCGCCGAGATGACCGTCGATACGCGCTTGCAGATCGGTTCGGTTACCAAAGTGATGACGGCGCATCTGCTGATGCGTTACGTCGAGGCGGGGCGTATCGGCCTCGACGATCCGGTCGTCGCGCATCTGCCGTCGTTTGCGCTGGCCGATCCGGCCCACGCGCAGCGCCTGTGTGTGCGGCATTTGCTCAATCACACGAACGGCATCGACGCCGACAGCTTCAGCCCGATGACCGAAGCCGGCGCGGGCGCGACCCGCGATTTCGTGGAGCGGCTGGCCGGTTTCGGGACGCTGTTCGAACCGGGCGAGACGATCCACTATTCGAACGCCGGCTTCGTGGTTGCCGCGCGGCTGATCGAAGTGCTGTCCGGCAAGCCATACAACCAGGTGCTTGAAGAAACGCTGTTTCGTCCGTGCGGAATGAACGAGTCGTGCACGTCGGCCGAGCAGGCGATCCTGCATCGTCATGCGGTGGGCGTGTTCGCGAACGCGACGAGCGGCGAGCTGCAGGCCACGCGTGCGTATCTGTTGCCGCCGTCGCTGGCAGGCGCCGGCTCGACCCCGATTTCGACGGTGCGCGACATGCTCGCGTACGGGCGCATGTATCTGGCGGGCGGCGCGATCGACGGCACGCGGATCCTCGCGCCGGAGACGGTCGCGGCCATGCAGGCCGTGACCTTCGATGCGGGGCGCCCGTGTGTACCGCCGATCTGCGTCGGCTGGTGGAAGGTGCCGGTGAGCGGCGTGACCGTGTACTGGCATGGCGGTACGACGTATGGCACCACGTCGAGCTTCGCAGTCTGCCCCGAACTGGATCTCGTGGTATTTACCGCCGGTACGGGGCCGGGCGCCAACGCGTTGCACGACCAGGTACTGCTTGCGACGCTCGCGCATCTCGGGCACGAGGCCGTCATGCCGTTCGAGCGGGGGACGTCGAGCCGGCCACTGTCCCGGTATGCCGGCGGTTACCGGCACTATCCGATGCGTCTCGCATCGGTGGCGGGCAACGAACGGCTTTCGGTCGAAGCGTACTGGACCGAGATGGACGCCGATAGCCGGCGGGCCACGCTGTGGCCGAGCGGCGGTGTGGAAACGGGCGACGGCGAGACCCGCTATGCATTCGATGGCGGCTCGACCTACGTGCTCGAACTGGCGCCGCTGGCCGAAGACCTGTTCGCGCCGCCAGGCACCTCCGATGCGCAGCTGTGCGGCATCAACGGGCGGCTGGCGCTCGTGTCCTTCCGCGGCGACGGTGACCGGCCGCACGGCGTGCATACGCGCCTGCGCTATCTGCGCCGAGAGGGCTGACGCGCCCTCGGGCGGACACCGTTCCACTGCGGCACGCGCAAGCTGATAGCTCCGGTGGAACGAAATTGCTTCGTTATGCAAATTGTATCGACGGCTGGCCAACCGGCGTCGATGCGACCGTGCAATCCACGCGCTCGTCGGAGCGCGTGTTGTCGACCGATATTTCAAACCCGAGCAGGAGTGACCATGCGTATCTTCGTTGCGGCGCTTGCGCACGAGACCAACAGCTTTTCCCCGATTCCAACCAGCCTGCACTCGTTCGAGGAACGCACGCTGTACCGGCCAGCCGGCGGTGTGCCCGACGGGCAGGCGGACGAACTCGTCGGCTACGGTACGTTCGTGCGCGAGGCGCGCGCACGCGGCCATGAGGTGAGTGCTTCGATCTTCGCGTTCGCCGAACCGGGCGCGCCCTGCTCGAAGCAGGACTATGAAACGCTGCGCGACGAGATCCTGGACGGGTTGCGCGCCGCGCAGCCGGTCGACATCGTGCTGTATCTGTTGCACGGCGCGCAGATGGCGCAAGGGTATGACGATTGCGAGGGCGACCTGCTGGCGAAGACGCGCGCGCTCGTCGGCCCCGACGTCGTGATCGGTGTCGAGCTGGACCTGCACGCCAACGTCACGCGTGCGATGCTCGATCATTGCGACATCCTGCTGGCGTGCAAACACTATCCGCACATCGACTTCGACGAACGGGCGGTCGACCTGATCGATCTTGCCGAACGCACCGCGCGTGGCGAGATCCGGCCGACGATGCACTTCGAACGCGTGCCGATGCTCGGCATGTTCTTCACGACCGAACCGCGCATGGCACAACTCAACCAGGATGCGATGGATCGGGAGGGGCGCGACGGAATCCTGTCGGTGTCGCTGATCCACGGATTCCCGTGGTCCGATTTTCCGGATACCGGTGCGGGCGTGCTGGTGGTGAGCGACGGCGATGCCGGCGCGGCCCGCGCGCATGCCCGCGAACTGGCGCGCGGCTTCGTGGCCGTGCGCGACGAGACGCATGCGCTGCGTCTGCCGATCGCACGCATTCTCGACGAGATCGAAGCGACGCCGCCCGACGCGTCGGGCCGGCCGTTCGTGATTGCCGACACGGCCGACAACCCGGGCGGCGGTGCCGGCTCCGATTCCACCTTCATCCTCGAGGCTGTCCTCGAGCGCGGTCTGCGCGAGGTGGCGATCGGCATGATGTGGGACCCCGTCGCGGCGGTGTTCGCGCGCGACGCCGGCGTGGGCGCGACGATCGAGCTGCGCCTCGGCGGCAAGAGCGGCCCGCGCGCGGGCCGCCCGCTCGACGTGGTCGCGCGGGTCCTGGCGGTCGAAGAGGGGCTGGCGCAGCACGACGAGACGTTCAAGTTCCCGGGGCCCGGCCTGGGCCTGTCCGCCGTGCTGGACGTCGACGGCGTACTCGTGGTGGTCAACTCCGTCCGGCAGCAGACCTACAGCCCGAGCTGCTTTTTCGATCTCGGCGTCGACCTCCGGCGTTGCCGGGCCGTCGTGGTGAAGTCGACGCAGCATTTCCAGGCGCTGTTCGGCCCGTTGGCGCGCGCCATCTACTACTGCGACACGCCGGGTTCGCTGAGTCTCGATTTCAAGGTCGACGATTACGCACGCCTGACGCGCCCGATGTGGCCGTTCGACGAAATCGCGGTCTGATCCGGCCCGCTCGTCGGGCAGTCGCGCGGACGCCGGCAGAACTATTCCGGCCGTCCGCGAAAGTTTCGCCGCCGTCGAGCGGCTATCGTCTGAAGGCCGGCTTTCGCGGCCGGCCACGAATGAGCCCGGCGTCGGCCGGGCAGGCAGGATCGTCAGCGCAGGAGGCGCAGCGTGCGTAATGAAATCACCGGGGGATCGCCGTCGTTGTCACGTGCGTGGTTCGCGCTGGCCGTGCTCGCGCTGGCCGCGATACTCGGCATCACCGACCGTCAGATGCTGACGCTCGCCGTCGAGCCGCTCAAGCGCGACCTCCAGCTCAGCGATACCAGCCTGGGCGCGATCGTCGGCTTCGGCCCCATCCTGTTCGGCGCGTTGGCGTCGCCGCTGCTCGGCTGGCTCACGGACCGGGTCGACCGGCGCTGGCTGCTCGTCGCCTGCGTGCTGGTGTGGAGCGCGGGCACGGCGCTCTGCGGCCTCGTCACGCAAGGCTGGATGCTGTTCCTCTGCACGCTGACGCTCGCGGTGGGCGAGGCGGGGCTCGGGCCGGTTGTCTACAGCATGCTGCCGGACCTGTTTCCGCCAGCACTGCGCACGGCGGCGAACACGATCTTCTTCGCGGTTGCGCTGTTCGGCGCCGGGCTCGGGATCGCGGGCGCCGGCGCGATCTTCAGCGTGGCCGCGCCGCTCGCGCATGCGCTGTCGATCGAACCCTGGCGGCTTGCGTTCCTGCTCGTCGCGATCCCCGGGCCGGTCGTCGCGGGCTTGTTCGCGCTGGTCGGGCATCCGCCGCGCGGCGGCACGGCCGACCAGCATGAACGTGCGCAGGAGACGCTTGCGCATTATTGGCGGCGCTCGGGTGGGATGCTGGCGTGCCTGATCGTCGGCTATGCGATGGCGGCCTTCTACGTGGGCGCGATCCTGGGCTGGGCGCCTGTGTCGCTGATCCGCGACTTTCATGTCGATGTCGCCCGCTCGGGGTTGTACAGCGGCATCGCGGTGGGCGGTGGTTCTGCACTCGGCTTGCTGGCGAGCGTGGTGGCCGTGCGATGCCTGCGCGCGCGCTGGGGCCGGCTGCTGCCGGTCGTGATCGGCTGCGCGATGGCGCTGCTGGCCGCGCTGTTGCTGCTGATGCTGTCGTTCGCGACGAGTACGGCGATGCTGCTTGCCTGCATGATCGGCATCATCGCCGCCTATATCGCCGGCGCGGCACTGACGCCAACCTTGTTGCAGGACATCGCGCCGCCGCATTTGCGCGGGCGCGTCGTCGGCACCTCGTCGCTCGTCACCTACGCGTTTCAGGCGATGTCGGTGCCTTCCGTCGGCGCGATATCCGATGCCCTCGACGGCGCGCCGTACGCGTTGCTCAAGGGGATCGTCTGGCTCGGCGTGCCGGCCGCCGTCTTCAGCGTGATCCTGCTGGGTCTCGTGTTGCGTACCTTCCGCACGCGCTTCGAACCGCACTGCGAAGTCGGCGCACAGGCGCTTTAGCGCCGCCGCGCGCATTTCTTCTGCCACTGACGCGCCTTCCGTGCGAACTCACGCACGGAAGGCGCACGTCGTTAACTTTCTCCCGCCCTCCCGTTCTGGTTACCGCGTGTTCCGGCGGTGCGTTGCACGTGCCCGAGGGTTCGTTGCGCGCAGTTTGCCGCGCGTCGACAGCCGAGGACGGTAGCCAATGTTTTTCGGCGTTTCGCAAAAGCACCGGCCGATTTGGCTGCTTACCTTGGAGTCATTCGGGCGGGCGGTCCGAAAGCGGGACTGCATCGGAAGACGGACATGGCCGCTCACGTTCAGACAGACAAGGGGAGTCGCAGATGGCAAGCAAGAAGGGCGGGGTCGCAGCGGAGTCGACGATCTTCAGGCGGACGCTGGTTGCCGTGACCGTGATGCGGATGTTTCTCGCCGCATC
>NZ_CAJNKE010000419.1 GCF_905232215.1 Burkholderia sp. LMG 13014 | reverse complement strand
GGAAAAGAAAAGAAGGGTGCGACCAAGCCGCGCGCATCCGCCGGCAAACGCCCGGCGGCCGCCAAGCCGGCGCGCAAGAAGAAGTCGTAACGGCTGTCGGGCGGGAGGCACGCGATGCGCGCCCTTCCCGCCCCCTATTCGCCGATCTCGAGCGCCTGCGCGACGGCCTCGATCCGTGCGCGATGCACGGCTTCCTTGATCTTCTCCGTGTCGTTGCCGATGCCGCGTGCGATCGCGCCGGCATCGACGCTGCGCGCGGCCGCGAGTGCGACGCGCAGCCGCTCGGCCTGCGGATACGGCTGGGCTTCGAGCCCGAGCCGCCCGCGCGCATCCGATTCGCACGCCTGCAGCATCTCGGCGAAACGCGCCGGCTTGCGCAGCGCGTCGCTGCGCTCGAACAGCCGCACCAGTGCCGCCGCGCCCATCTCCATCACGCGATGCAGGTTGCCGTGCTCGCGCGCGACCACGAGCGCGAGGTCGCGGCATTCATTCGGCACGCGCAGCCGCTCGCACAACGGCTTGAGCAGGTCGACGCTGCGCCCCTCGTGGCCGACGTGGCGCGGCAGCACGTCGGCCGGCGTCGTCGCCTTGCCGAGATCGTGCGTGAGTGCCGCGAAGCGCACCGGCAGCGAATAGCCCTGCTTCGCCGCATAGTCGACGACCATCATCACGTGCACGCCCGTGTCGACTTCCGGGTGGTAGTCGGCGCGCTGCGGCACGCCCCACAGCGCATCGACTTCCGGCAGGATGCGCGCGAGCGCGCCGCAGTCGCGCAGCACCGCGAACATCCGCGACGGCTTCACCTCCATCAGCCCGCGCGCGATCTCCTGCCACACGCGTTCGGGCACGAGCGCGTCGACCTCGCCCGCGTCGACCATCCGCCGCATCAGCGCAAGCGTTTCGTCCGCGACCGTGAAATCCGCGAACCGCGCGGCAAAGCGCGCGATGCGCAGGATCCGCACCGGATCCTCGACGAACGCATCGCTCACATGCCGGAACACGCGCGCGCCCAGGTCGGCCTGCCCGTCGAACGGATCGATCACCGGCCCGACCAGTTCGCCCTCCGGGCTCACCTCGCGCGCCATCGCGTTGATCGTCAGGTCGCGCCGCGCGAGATCCTCGTCGAGCGTCACGTCCGGCGCGTAGTGGAACTGGAAGCCGTGATAGCCGGCCGCCGTCTTGCGCTCGGTGCGCGCCAGCGCGTACTCCTCCTGCGTCCGCGGATGCAGGAATACCGGGAAATCCTTGCCGACCGGCCGGAAACCCTGCGCGGCCATCTGCTCGGGGGTCGCGCCCACCACCACGTAGTCGCGGTCCTGCACGGGCACGCCGAGCAATGCGTCGCGGATGGCGCCACCGACTGCGTAGATGTTCATGGCGTCGGCTCGTATTCGGCGATCACGTTCGTTTCGCGGCGCGCGGCGTCGATCCAGCGCTGGACGGCCGGCAGCGCCGTCACGCGGGCCGCGTAGCCGGCCGCTTCCGGCGACAGGCCGGGCGCATAGGTGTTGAAGCGCATCACGACGGGCGCGTACATCGCATCGGCAATGCCGAATTCACCGAACAGGAACGGCCCGCCCGACGCCTCCAGACACTCACTCCACAGCGCATCGATGCGCGCGACATCGGCGAGCGCGTCGGGCGTCGCACCGCGCCCCGGCATCGACGCGCGCACGTTCATGCCCATCTGCGTGCGCAGCGCCGCGAAGCCCGAATGCATCTCGGCCGCGACGCAGCGCGCATGCACGCGTTCGAGCGGATCGGCCGGCCACATCGGGAACTGCGGATAGCGTTCGGCGAGCGTCTCGGCGATCGCGAGCGAATCCCAGATCGCGACGCCGTGGTCGTCGATCAGGCACGGCACCTTGCCGGACGGCGAATATTCGAGGATGCGTGCTGCCGTGTCGTCGTGGCGCAGCTCGATCGCGATCTCGTCGAACGGGATGCCGAAATGCGCGAGCAGCAGCCACGGGCGCATCGACCACGACGAGTAGTTCTTGTCTCCAATGACGAGTTTCATGACGGTGTTCCGGAAAACGCGAAGGTGGAAAGGAGGATGCTGCCGGCCTAGCGGCGCGAGCGGAACCAGTCGAACCGGGACCGCTGCGCGGCATGGCCGAGATACGCGGGCGCAATGCTTTCGAGACTCGCGGGCGAGATCCCGAGCTCCGGCGCGAGCGGCCCCGACAGCACGTTCGGCACCGACATCGTCGCGAGATTGTCGCGCGTGAGCACGGGCTCGCCGGGCAGCCATTCGAACACGCTCGCCTGCAGCCGCGCGAGCGCGTCGGGCAGCCGCACGATACGAGCCTGCCGGCCGACCAGCGTGCCGCAATAGCGCACCAGCTGCTCGAGCGTGTAGACGGTCGGGCCGCCAAGTTCGTAGGTCTTGCCGTGTGCGGCCACGAGATCGAGCGTGTTGACGAACGCACGCACGACGTCGCCGACGAACACCGGCTGGAAGCGCGCGTCGGGCATCGCGAGCGGCAGCACCGGCACCGTGCGCTGCAGGTTCGCGAACGTGTTGAGGAACGCGTCGCCTGGGCCGAACACGACCGACGGGCGGAAGATCGTCAGCGCGAGCGAATCGGTCGCCGCGATCGCATGCAGCGCGGCCTCGCCGTCGCCCTTCGAGCGCTGGTACATGCTCGCACCGTGCGAATCGGCGCCGAGCGCGCTCATGTGCAGCACGCGCTGCACGCCCACCTCGGTGCAGGCGGTCGCGAGCGCGGCCGGCAGCGTGACGTGCGCGCGCTCGAAGCCGGGCCCGTACGGCGTGCCGCGGCCGCCGTGCAGCACGCCGACCAGGTTGATCGCCGCATGCGCACCGGCGACAAAGCGCGCGAGCGTACGCGTGTCGAGCGCTTCGAGCTCGACGATTTCGACCGGCAGCATCTGCAGGTGGCGCGCGTGGTCACGCCGGCGCGTGCCGATCCGTACCTGCTTGCCGGATTCGATCAGCGCATTGACGAGCCGGCTGCCGATGAAGCCGGTGCCGCCCAGCAGCGCGACGGTCTGGCGATCCATGTTCGAGGCCTCTAAGGGGCTGTTCACGCTAATAACGGGCTTGCGAACGAGCCTTGCCGGCTGCAGTGCAAGAAGTAAGGAGCGCCGTTTGGCCGAGCCAAACAAGCGACGCGCGACGCCGCAATGCGGCCGGCAAGGCTCGTTCCCCTGTTTGGATAAAATCATTCGCGGGGCTGGCCGCCAGAAGGGCCGATCGCCGCGTCATGCTCCTCGCGAATACGTTGAGTATTCGCTTCGTCGCAATCCTTGCGCTCGGCCCTTCTGGCGGCCAGCGCAAGCCCGTTATTAGCGTGAACAGCCCCTTAAACACTGCCGCGTCTCGCGCGGCAGTGTGAAGATTGCGGATCAGGGCGAGATCATGCCTAGACGTTTCTTCAACGACTGCGGTTTGCCCTCGAAGAGCGCCGCGTAGTAGACGGTGTTCGACAGCACGTTCTTCACGTAGTCGCGCGTCTCGTTGAACGGAATCGTTTCTGCGAAGATCGCGCCTTCGACCGGCTGCGTCAACACCTGGCGCCACTGGCGCGGCCGGCCCGGGCCCGCGTTGTAGCCGGCCGTGGCGAGCACCGGCGAGCTGTCGAAGTTGTTGTAGATGTCCGCCAGATACCAGGTGCCGAGCTGGATGTTGGTATCGATGTCGTGCATCTGCGCGCGCGAGATCGTGCCCATGCCGAGCTTCTTCGCGACCATCTGCGCGGTGGCCGGCATCAGCTGCATCAGGCCGCCCGCGCCCACCGACGAACGCGCGCTCGTGATGAAGCGCGACTCCTGGCGGATCAGCCCGTACGCCCATTCGGTGTCGAGGCCCGTCGATTGCGCGTAGCGCTCGACGATGTTGCGGTACGGCGACGGGTAACGCAGCGTGAAATCATGCTCGGCCTTCGTGCGGTCGGCCGTGTTGACCGTGCGGTCGAGCAGCTCGATGCGCTTGCCGTACTCGGCCGCGGCGAGCAGCTGGCGATCGGTCATCCCGCGCAGCGGCCAGTTCCATTCGCGGTTGCCTTCGAGGCGCAGGTTCAGCGCAAAGAAGCGTTGCGCAAGCGCGAAGCCCGGAATCTTGCTCATCGCGTCGATCTCGGCGTCGCTCACCTTCGTGCGCGGCGGGATCGTCGTGCGCTGGCCGAGCTCTTCGCCGGCGAGCTGCCCGTAGAAGTTGAACTGGCCGGCGACCTGCTCGAATTCCTGGTTCGCCTGCAGCGTGTCGCCGCTCTGCTTGAGCGCGCGCGCATGCCAGTAGATCCAGGCCGGATCGTCGCGCAGCGACGGCGGCATCTGCTCGATCGACCAGCGCACCATCGGCCAGTTGCCGGCGAGCAGCGCGGCGCGCGTGCGCCATTCGTAGCCCGGGTTCGACAGCGGCGCATTCGCGGATTTCGCGTACCAGACCGACGCGAGCGGCGAGCGCTTGATCGCGCCCTGGTAGCCGATCGCGCCCCACGCGATCGCCTGTTCCGGCTTGGTCAGCGACGCGGCGACCGACGTCAGCATCCCGGCGGCGGCGTCCGGATCATTGCGCGCCATGCGGCCGAGCGCGATCAGCGCGAGCTGGTGCGACGTCGCGTCGGCGCCGACGCCGCGCGCGAGGTACAGCGGCGGCGCGCTCGTCGCCTGGTCGAAGCCGACCGGGCGCGGGCCGAGCGCGTCGACGATCTTGCCGCCGAGCGTCGTGTAGTTCTGCTCGTACGCGAGGCGCGCCTGCTGCCACACGTCGTCGCTCGTGAACTGCTGTTTGACCGTCAGCGCGGTGATCAGGTCGACGCACGCGTCGCCGTAGTTCTTCGGCTCGACGAGCAGCGCGCGCGCCGCATCGGCGACGTTCTCGCCGCGCGAAGCGCGCGATTCGAGCGCATAGCACTTCACCTGCGTGTCGTCGTCGAGCACGAAGCGCTTGTATTGGTCGTCGAAGTTGCGCCAGTCGTGGCGCGCGCCGAGCACGAGCAGATAGTCGTTGCGCAGGCGGTCGGCGATCGCCTGGCCGTCGTAGCGCTGCAGGAACGACTGCACGGGCGCGTCCGGCGCGTCCACGCGCGCGCGGCCCGTCGGATCGAACAGCTGCGGCTTGATCTGGAAATACTCGACGTAGGACGGAACCGGATAGTTCGGGATCATCGACGCGAGCTGCGCGGCTTTCGCGGCGTCGTTGCGGCGTGCGGCTTCACGAAGCTGCACGAAGGTCTGGTCGTCCCCGGAGACCGTATCGTCGTTCGGTGCGGCGCACGCGGCCGTGCCCGCGACGAGCGCGGTGGCCGAAAGCGTCAGCGCGACCGCGCGATATACTCGGAAAAGGCTGTTCGACATCGTTTTGAATGGAGCGCGAAGTGAGCGAAAGCATAGCACGCAACCCTGTGCCAAACCCGAAGGTTGCGCTACGCAAAACGCTGTCCGGCGCGCGGCGCG
>NZ_CAJNKE010000418.1 GCF_905232215.1 Burkholderia sp. LMG 13014 | reverse complement strand
GACAGCGACTGCGCGGCGACCGACGCGCGCGGCGGATGGTGCAGCCAGTGACGCAGCAGGCGGCTGCCCATCGTCGTGCAGCAAGTGTCGAGCAGCGAATACAGGGTCGGCGACTCGGTGCCGCGCAACGTTTCGGTCAGTTCGAGGTTGCGGCGCGTGGCCGGATCGAGCCCGATGTACTCGGTTTCGTTCTCGACCTTCAGGCTGCGCACGTGCCGCAGCTGCTGGCCTTGCGTGGCAGCCGCATAGAGCAGCAACGCACCGGCTGCACCGCATGCGCTCGTCAGCGAATGCGCACCGAAACCGTCGAGGCTCGCGACATCGAGCTGGTCGCACAGGCGCTGCGTGCCCGATGCAATGTCGAAGTGCCATGCCGGCACGCGCTTGCTTGTGCCCGCGCCTGCGGGGACGGCATCGGTCGCGCCGTCCGGCGTGAGGATCTCGGCCGGCCGGATGCGCTCGAGCGCGGCAGCGAGCTGTTCGGGTTCGATTTCGGCGAGCCGCAGCGCGCCGCTTGCGAGGTTCAGCCACGCGAGGCCGATGTTCACCGCGACGCCACGCTTGTTGTGGCCCGTGCACATCGCGAGCAGGTAGACGTCGTTCTTGTCGGACAGCAGCGCGGCGTCGGTCAGCGTGCCGGGCGTGACGACGCGCACGACCTTGCGCTCGACGGGGCCCTTCGACGTGGCCGGATCGCCGATCTGCTCGCAGATCGCGACCGATTCGCCCATCTTCACGAGCTTGGCCAGATACTGCTCGACTGCGTGATGCGGTACGCCCGCCATCTTGATCGGCGTGCCGGCCGATGCGCCGCGTTGCGTGAGGGTCAGGTCGAGCAGGCGTGCGGCTTTTTCCGCGTCTTCGAAGAACAGCTCGTAGAAGTCGCCCATCCGGTAGAAGACGAGCGTGTCGGGATGGTCGGCCTTGATGCGCAGGTACTGCTGCATCATCGGCGTGTGATTGGCGACGCTAACCCCCGGAGAACCTTGATATTTCTCGGAAATCCCTTGTTTTTGCTCGTTCTCCGGCCGATCTTTCACACCATTCCTCACGCGCTTGAAACTCAACAATGCCCAACAAAACCCATCTACACTTACGCCAATAGCGTAGCTTTTTTTCGCGGTTCTGGACAGGTTACGCTGAGGGATTTTAGTATCCACAAAAAAGTTACGCTGACCTCTCGTACCGCATATGGCTTTCGACGCACGCGAAGCCCGGCTTCTTCAGCCTGGGCAACACATTACCATCGACGACCAACCAGGGCTTCGCCTGGAGGCAACCAAGACCCGGCGCACCTGGACGTATCGGTACAAAAGCCCTGTTGATGAGCGGATGCGGCAGGTGAAGGTGGGGGACTGGCCCGCCATGTCGTATCACGCGGCGGTGGCGCAATGGGAAGTGCTGCGCAAGCGCCGCGATGAGGGTATCGACCTGGCCCTGGAGAAGAAGGAGCGGCGCCAGTCAGGGCGCACGCCGGCGGCGAGTCGTCCAGGCGGCCCGACGGTGCGCGAGGTCTGCGACATCTACCTTGAGGGGCACATCAAGAACCGGGCCAAGAAGGGGCGCGACGAGGTGGCCCGAACCTTCAAGACCATGCTGACCGGCATCGAGGAAACGCCGGCCGTGGCTATTACCCGAAAGATCGCGTTCGACCATATCAAGCAGTACGACTATGCCCCGGTGCAGGCTGGAAACCTGCGGCGCGAGTTGGGGGCGGCCTGGGATTACTGCCTGGATTCTGGCGATCTTCCAGAAGACACGCCGAACTGGTGGCGCTTGGTGCTGCGCGGCAAACTGAAGTCCAAGGGCCACAACAAGCTGGGCGTCAAGAAGGGGGCCGGGAAGCGGGTATTGAGTCCGGCCGAGGCCGGCCAGGTGATTCGGTGGCTGCCGAACTTTTCCAAGAACGTCGATGACATGCTGACGCTCTACCTATGGACTGCGGTGCGCGGGGCGGAAATCGAAAAAATGGAAGGGAAGGAGGTGGCCGAGGAACCCACGGGCCTGTGGTGGACAATCCCGAAGGCGAAGACGAAGAACGCCCATCGGCCCGATGCTGACGATCAGCGGGTGCCATTGGTGGGGCGTGCGGCCGAGGTGGTGCGTCGGCGGAAGGAAGCCTATGGCGATGGCTACCTGTTCCCGTCGGACAGCAAAGAGGGGTATTTCCCGCAGAAGTCGGCGGGGGTGGCGGTGTATCACCATATGCCGTATTGCCGCACGGCTCCAGATCGCCCGAGGGTGCGGCTTCCGGTCGAAAACTGGGCGCCCCACGACCTGCGGCGCACCTCGCGCACGTTCCTGGCGTCGCTTGGCTGCCCAAGGGACGTGGGCGAGGTGATCTTGGGGCACATGCTGGAGGGGGACGAAGGAACCTACAACCGCTACACCTTTGACAAGGAGCGGCGGAAGTGGCTCACGAAGCTGTCGGACTACCTTGAGAAGCTGGCGAAGCGGTAGCGGAGCGTGGCTTTTTGGCCCCGGTGTTCGGCGGGGGCGGGATATTGGAAACCGGGCGGTTTTCAGCCCATTCCGCGATTTCACGGTACAGCCAGCCCACGCGGCGCGCGGACAGCTCGCGCGGCGGCGGGAACTCGTTGCGCGCGACCATGTTCTGGATGGTGGTGGCCGAAAGAGTTGTCAGCTTCTCCAATTGCTCCAGTTCAACGCAGATCGGGGGCAGGGTCAGTTCAGCCATGATGCCCTCCATCACGCCGTGCTTGGCGCGCGTGCGCCTGCCCATAGCCAGAGGTCGGCCGGCTTTCAATGCTCGCGCCGGCGACTTTGTTTTGTTCGTCGGTCATGTCGGAATCCTTTTGTAGTTCGCGTGGTTGCGCGCCGACACCCATGATTGCAATGTCACGGATGCCGGCATGGTTCAAATTTCCGATCAGGCGCGCCGCTCCATGAAGGCTTCCTCGTGGCGGAAGTTGGCGCGGACAAGGGCCTCGGCCTGCGCGGGCGAAACGGAGTTGCCGCACATGCGCACCTGGGCCGTGATCGAAAGAGGGATGCGGGGAATCAGGCGCGGGTCGCCCGGCACCTGCACGCCGTTCTTGAACAGCAGCTTGGGGTCGGGAATCTCGTGGATGATGTAGTCGTCGGGGAACGACTGCGCCCGGTACAGCTCGCGGGCCTTCAGCATCCGCAACGTGATGTCTACCAGCACCCACCAGATGCCGCCGTAGCTCATCAGCACCAGCTCGGCTGCCTCGGGGAACAGATCGGGCAGATGTTCGTGCAGGAGCGCCGCGCACGCGCGCGCCTTCTCTCGGTGTTCGGGGGAAAGTGCCTCGGCGGGCACCTGGACGGACTGCACCAGCCCCATGCGTGCCTTGGTCGTCACCGTGGGCATGGGTTTGGCGCAGCCCGAATCCTGGCCGCCCTCGCTGTAATACTGGACGAGGTAGGCCGTCACCAGGCGCTGATTGCTGCCCGATGCAGTGATCGTGGAGATGGGCGCGCTGGCCGGCCGCCCGTCGCCGTCGTAGAACCCGCCGTTCGCCTGTTCGAAGAAGGCCGACGCGAGTGCGCTGGGCACGCTGCTGGCCGTCACCGAGTTGAGCGGCGTTTCCAGGCTGCGGACGCCGCTGCTCCACCGCTTCGCGCCTGTGCTGCACGATTCCCCGTGCCCCATGTCGATGAGGTTGGCGACGACCAGGGCCTGTTCGCCCCGGTTCGCCCCCGTCACCGTCGGCAGCGGTTCGGCCGGCGTGGTGCCGGCGCGGTCGCCGTGGTGCGTCAGGTGGGCCAGATGGGCGGCCACCAGGGCGTGCTTGTTAGCCGTCACGACGGTGCCAAGCGGCGTCTCGATGTCCTGCGCGCGCGGCTGCTGGCCTTCGCGCTCTCCGTAGCCGATGGTGACGAGGTGCGCGCCCACCATCGCATGGTGCGTGCCGCTGGCCGCCACGGTGGAAAGCGGTTGCTCGACGCTGTGCCCGCCCATGTGGGCGTCGCTGGTGCCGCGCAGCGGGGCCAGGGTTGGGGCCACGACGCTGAAATGGCCGCCCTTGACCTGGGCGCAGACGGTGCGCAGCGGAGCATCCGCCGGCATCGTGCGCTGGTTGCTCGCGTTGGCGTGCTCCGTGAGGAACGGCGCCAGCGTAGGCATCACGACCGCGCGGTGGTTCTCCGTGGTCAGCGTGCCCAGCGGCTGGTTGGCTGCCGTGGGCTTGCCCGAGTACGCCGGCCCACCGGCGCCGACGAGGAACGGCATCGACGGCATGGCGTCGATGGGATGGATACCGGCCTCGTTGCCGCAGGTCGGGCACGCGCCAGGGATTCCCTCATCTTCCGGCCGCCAGGACGGGAACGTGTTGCCGCAGGTGGTGCAGCAGAAATCGTGCGGCCGCTCGGCCGTCGCCGGCGGCGTGGGGAAGATTGGCTCGAACGGCCACGGCTCCGGGTTCGCGGCCAGCGGCGCGATCACGGGCTGGCCCAGCATGTGGTGGTTGCCAGTGGTGACGGTCGGCATGGGCTGGTCGATGCCAGCGCCGGGGTGGCCGCTGGTGTTCGTCACGATGAAGGGCCGCGCGCTGCTCAGGACGTGGCGCCACAGGCCCTTGGCGACGCGCCGGCGGGTATTGGCCGCCAGCGGCTTCGGCCGGTCGAAGATGCTGGTCGCGGGCAGCCCGAAGTCGATGCACTCGGCCGCCGTTCTGTAGGGAGCCAGCATCCCGGCCAGCACCTCGCGCGAGGTCGGCTCGCCGTGCGTCGCCTCCGGCCAGATGATCGGCAGGCCGTCGCGGCGTGCCACCAGGAACAGCCGCTTTCGGATAGTCGGTGCGCCGTTGTCGCACGCGCGCAGCTCGCGCCAATCCACCTTGTAGCCGTGCTGGCGGAGCTGCCGGACGAAGCTCTCGAAGGTCTTGCCCTTCTTTGCCGGATCGGGGTAGAGGTTGCCGTCGGCGCCGACGATGACCGGCCCCCAGGTTTGAAATTCCTCGACGTTCTCCAGCATCAGCACCCTGGGTTTCGTGAGCGCCACCCAGCGCATCCCCACCCAGGCCAGTCCCCGGATGTGCTTGGAAACCGGCGTCCCGCCCTTCGCCTTCGAGAAATGCTTGCAATCGGGACTGAGCCACACCAGGCCCACCGGGCGGTTTCCCGTCACTTCGATGGGGTCGATGTCCCACACGCTTTCGCACAGGTGCTTGGTGTAGGGGTGATTCAGCGCGTGCATCGCAAGCGCCTCGGGGTCGTGGTTGATGGCGATGTCCACGGGGCGCCCGAACGCGGCTTCCAGCCCGGTCGAGGTTCCGCCGCCGCCGGCGAAGTTGTCGATGATGAGTTCGCCGGGGAACGGCAAGGCGAGTTGCGGGCGCTGCATCTGGGCGGCTCCTTCAAAAACAAGGGGCGCTCGGTGGCGCCCCTGGGGTGTTGGAATTGACGGGATAGGCCCGCGTGGCGGGCCGGCACGTTGATGAAGCGGTCGTGCGCCGC
>NZ_CAJNKE010000417.1 GCF_905232215.1 Burkholderia sp. LMG 13014 | reverse complement strand
TGACCGTCACGGCACGCGCGGGCGGCGCGCCGCTCGCGCAGGGCACGCTGAGCTTCATCGACAGCCAGGTCGACCGCACGACCGGCCAGATCCGGCTGAAGGGCGCGTTCGCCAACACCGATCGCAAGCTGTGGCCGGGCGAGCTCGTCACCGCGCAGGTGCTGCTGCGCACCGACCGTCAGCGGCTCGCGGTGCCGAGCCGTGCGATCGTCAACACGCAGGCGGGCCCGCAGGTCTATGCGATCGATGCGTCGGGCACCGCGCGACTGCGCGCGGTGCGGACGGGGGCGGCGGTCGACGGGATGATCGAGATCGCGAGCGGCGTCGCTGCTGGCGATCTCGTCGTGTTCGAAGGACAGAGCCGCCTCAATCCCGGCACGCCCGTCGCGGCAAAGCGGGTCGACGCGCGCGATGAAGCCGTGGCACCCGTGCCGCCCGCCACGCTGGATGCGTCGTCATGAGCCTGCTCGAACTGTTCATCCGCCGACGCATCGCGACGTCGTTCCTCGCGGTCGCGGTCCTGCTCGTCGGGCTCGTCGCGTACTTCATGCTGCCCGTCGCGCCGCTGCCGCAGGTCGATTTCCCGACCATCCAGGTCGTCGCGAAGCTACCCGGCGCGAGCGCGGACACGATGGCGACCTCGGTCGCGACGCCGCTCGAGCGGCAATTGTCGAACATCTCCGGCATCACGCAGATGACGTCGTCGAGCTCGCTCGGCACGACCTCGATCGCGATCCAGTTCGATCTGTCGCGCGACATCAACAGCGCGGCGCAGGACGTGCAGACGGCGATCAACGCGGCCGGCGGCACGCTGCCGAAGAACCTGCCGAATCCGCCGACCTACGAGAAGGTCAACCCGGCAGACTTCACGCTGCTGTCGTTGGCGCTGACTTCGCCGTCGCTGACGCTCACGCAGCTCGACAGCTACGCGGAGAACTTCCTCGCGCAGCAGATCTCGCAGATGCCCGGCGTCGGCCTCGTCGATTTCCACGGGCAGCAGCGCCCGTCGGTGCGGATCCGTCTCGACCCGGACAAGCTCGCGGCGCGCGGGCTCACGCTGGAGGACGTCCGCTCGATCGTCGGCGTGCAGACCGTCAATGCGCCGAAGGGCAACCTCAACGGCCCGGACCGCTCGGTCGTGCTCAATGCGACCGACCAGCTCACGTCGGCGGCAAGCTACCGCAACCTGGTCGTGGCCTACAAGAACGGCGCACCGGTGCGGCTCGACGATCTCGGCACCGTGGTCGAGGCGGCGGAGGACACGCAGCAGGCCGCGTGGCTGCAGCACGAGCGCGCGATCATCATCGACGTGCACAAGCAGCCGGGCTACAACGTCGTCCAGACGATCCGCAATATCACTACGCGCCTGCCGCAGCTCGAGGCGTCGCTGCCCGCGGCCGCGCACGTGCAGGTGGTCGGCGACCGCACGCAGACGATCGACGCGTCGGTGCACGACGTGCAGTTCACGCTGATGCTGACGATCGCGCTCGTCGTGATGGTGATCTTCTCGTTCCTGCGCAACGTCTGGGCCACGGTGATTCCGAGCCTCACCATCCCGCTGTCGCTGGTCGCGACGTTCGGCGTGATGTATCTGCTCGACTACAGCCTCGACAACCTGTCGCTGATGGGGCTCACGATCGCGGTCGGCTTCGTCGTCGACGATGCGATTGTCGTGATCGAGAACGTGATGCGCCACATCGAGGAGGGCGTGCCGAAGATGCGCGCGGCGTTGCTCGGCGCGCGCGAGGTGCGTTTCACGATCGTGTCGATGACGATCTCGCTGATCGCCGTGTTCATCCCGATCCTGATGATGGGCGGCATCGTCGGCCGCCTGTTCCGCGAATTCGCGGTGACGGTGAGCGTCGCGATCGTGATGTCGGCGCTGGTCTCGCTGACCGTCACGCCGATGCTGTGCGGCTGGCTGATTCGCCCGCCGGGCTCGGACGGCGGCCGGCTGCGCACGCTCGAACGCTGGCTCGAAGTCGCGTTCGTCGCGGTCGAGCGCCGTTACGAGCGCGGCCTCGACTGGGCACTCGCGCATCGCAGGACGATGCTCGCGGTGACCATCGGTACCGTCGCGCTGACGGCTGCGCTGTTCGTCACCATGCCGAAAGGCTTTTTCCCGCAGGAGGATTCCGGGCTGATCATGGGCGTCGCGCAGGCCGCGCCGGACATCTCGCCGCAGGCGATGGCGCAGAAGATGCAGCAGCTCGGCCGCATCGTCGAGGCCGATCCGGCCGTCGACAACACCTATTACTGGATCGGCCCGAATCCCACCGTGAGCCAGGGGCGCGTGATGATCAACCTGAAGCCGTTCGGCGTGCGCACGGCGAGCGCGGCGCAGGTGCTTGCGCGGTTGCGGCCGAAGCTGGCGAAGGTGACGGGCATCACGCTGTCGATGCAGGTCAGGCAGGACATCCAGGTCGGCGGACGGATCAGCGCCGCGCAATACCAGTACACGCTGCAGGACGCGGACGTGCAGGAGCTGAACCAGTGGGCGCCGCGTCTGACGAAGCGCTTTGCCACGCTGCCGCAACTGACCGACGTGACGTCCGACCAGCAGGCGTCGGCGACGAGCGCGACGATCGTGATCGACCGCAACACCGCGTCGCGCTTCGGCATCACCGCGCAGGCGATCGACGACACGCTGTACGACGCGTTCGGCCAGCGCCAGATCGCGACGCTCTTCACGTCGCTGAACCAGTATCACGTCGTGGAGGAGGTCGATCCGGCCTTCCAGTTGACGACTGACGCGCTCGCGCACCTGTACGTGCGGTCTCCGCTGACGAGCGAACTTGTGCCGATGAACGTGCTGGTGAGCATCGAGAACAATGTGTCGCCGATCTCGGTCAACCACCAGGGGCTGTTCCCGGCCGTGACGATCTCGTTCAATCTCGCGCCGGGGCATTCGCTCGGCAACGCGGTCGCGGCCATTCGCGCGGCGGAGGTGGCCGCGGCCAAGCCCGACACGCTCTCGGGCACGTTCCAGGGCACGGCTCAGGCGTTCCAGGCATCGCTCGCGAGCGAGCCGTACCTGATTCTCGCCGCGCTCGTCGTCGTGTACCTCGTGCTCGGGATGCTGTACGAGAACCCGATCCATCCGCTGACGATCATCTCGACGCTGCCGTCGGCGGGCGTCGGGGCGTTGCTTGCGCTGCAGCTCTTCAGGCAGGACCTGTCGATCATGGGCATGATCGGCATCATCCTGCTGATCGGCATCGTCAAGAAGAACGCGATCATGATGATCGACTTCGCGCTGGTGGCCGAACGCGAACAGGGCCTCGCGCCGGTCGCGGCGATCCGCCAGGCCTGCGTGCTGCGCTTCCGGCCGATCATGATGACGACGCTTGCCGCTCTGTTCGGCGCGCTGCCGCTCGCTATCGGGCATGGCGCGGGCGCCGAGCTGCGCGTGCCGCTGGGCATTGCGATCGTCGGCGGGCTGATCCTGTCGCAACTGCTGACGCTGTTTACGACACCCGTCGTCTACCTGTATTTCGACCGACTGGCGCGGCGTTTCGAACGTGGCGCGGGAGAGGACGATTCGCTGCTGGAGCCGGTGGCGGCGACGGAGCGGTCGCGGTGATGGCAACCGGGGATGGCTTCAACTGCAGGGAGATGTTCTGCAACGCCAATTGCCGGCGCGGTTTCGTGGGCGACTTGTCACCGGTGCGGTTCGAGCGGCGCCAAGCACTCAATGGCTCGTGAGTGTCTATGACACGCTGGCCGGTCCGGCGGCTTGCAGGGCGGCTTGTCTGGCGGGTCTGTACGAGCGGTGGTTGGCGTTGGCCGCCTTCCGCCGCAACAGTTTTCCGCGATGTGTGTGCTGCGGGTGGCGTGCCGTGTATCGCTCGGTCGACGTTATCGACGCGTGCAGGGGCACGCGACCTGCCATGTCGAAGTCGATTCCTCCGTCGATCATTCCCGACGCGGCGCGATGCCGCCGGTCGTGACAGGGACATCCCTCCCTCCCGAGTAGCAGGCGCGAAATCTTTCAAATTCGTATTCCGAAGTAAAAGGGCGGTGCGAATTGCCATGAGGCTGGTTTGGGCAGCAGGATTTCAGCAATTGCATAATAAAGGGGGCTTGATTGTGCGGTGCGGAAGTTCTCCGGTTGACATCATATTTATCGATGATCCGCGCACCGAATCGGAATGCCTGGATAAATGAATAAGTGAATTAATGCGTTGATTAAAACGCGGCGCGATTGTGTGATTTCCGGAAATTGTCAAGCTGATTGCTGAGCGTATTTCGATTGGGAATGTTTTGTGACATCGGCTTTACAAATCCGACTCATCATCCGGCTGGACGGCCGTCCAGCGGCGTGCGAACCCCCATGCGCCGTGCACAACGAGCCGTTCGACCGCTGATTTTTCTTTCGAAATCTGTCGAAAATGTAAGGCGTTACAAGCCGAAATCGTGGACTGATTATTCCAGTTGCTGTGCGTGACTTTATTTGGCAGGATTTTCATCTGGTTGCTCGGTTCAAAAAAACAAAGCGGTCGACAATTCAATTAACCGAAATGACACGCGCCGGACGAGCAACGGTTTGACAGACGGATGACAAAAACAGGTGGCGAGGCGGCGAACAGGCGACATTGTTCGCAATTGGTGAATCAATCGCTTGCCCGGCAGTGTCGATGCGTCACCGCATCGATCCGGGCGAATCCGACGCGGGGCGGTCATGGCGATACTCAAGAACGGTTCTTCCGGGGAAGCGTGCCTGCTTCGCGCATATCACGTGTTCGGTCGCGATGCCGCGCGCTGCGACACGGTCATCCGGGATGCGTCGGTGTCCCGCGTCCATGCCCATATCCGCTGGAGCGGCGGGCAGTGGGAGCTCCACGATCACAGCAGCAACGGCACGCTGGTATCGGGCGTTCCGTTGCGCGACGGCGAGCATGCGGTGCTGCAACCCGGCGACGTGATCCGGTTCGGCCGGGACGGTCTCGCACCCTGGCGTGTCCATGCGCTCGACGATCCGGCCGATACGCTGTGGCCGATACGAGGCGCCGCGCCGCCGATCGTGCTCGCGCCGCGCCAGATCCTGCCGGCCCGCGCTGCGCGGCCGGTCACGATCGTCCGGTCGGCGATCGGCGAATGGCTGTGCGACGACACGCTTCCGCCTCGCGCGCTCCACGACGGCGATGAAGTGTCGACCGGCGACTTCACGTGGCGCGTGGCGCTCGTGAGCAGAGGCTCGACGATGATGCTCGCGGTGCCCGCCGATCCGGCCGCGCCGGCGCAACTGCTCGAATTCTTCGTCAGCCGTAACGAAGAGCACGTGCGCATGCTGCTGCACGTGCGCGGCGGCGTGGTCGACCTCGGCGAGCGGGCCCATCACTACAGCCTCGTCACGCTCGCGCGCGCACGCTCGGCCGACATGCAGGCCGGCTACGACGCCGCCTCGCAAGGCTGGATCGACCTCGGGCGGCTGGCGCACATGCTCGGCATCGA
>NZ_CAJNKE010000416.1 GCF_905232215.1 Burkholderia sp. LMG 13014 | reverse complement strand
CGCTGGCGTTGCCCGATGCGCGCGCGCTGCATCCGAAGGCGGTCGCGACGCTCGACGACTGGGCGGCGCGCGGCTGGGTCGACGTCGAGGAGATCGGCTGGGCCGATGCGCCTGTGCCCAAAGCTGTGGATAACCTGTTGGCAGCCGGTGGACGAACTGTGCCGCCGGCACTCACGGACCAGCAGGCCGAGGCGCTCGACGCGATCCGCGCCGCGCAGGGCTTCGCGCCGTTCCTGCTGCACGGCGTGACGGGCAGCGGCAAGACCGAGGTCTATCTGCATGCGCTCGCGTCGTTGCTCGACGCGCGGCCGGACGCGCAAGCGCTCGTGCTCGTCCCCGAAATCAACCTGACGCCGCAGTTCGAGGCCGCGTTTCGTGCGCGCTTCGCGGGCGCGCTCGCCGACGACGCGATCGTCACGCTGCACAGCGGGCTCGCCGAGGGCGAGCGTGCGCGCAACTGGCTTGCCGCGCATACGGGCCGCGCGCGGATCGTGCTCGGCACGCGCCTCGCGGTGCTCGCGTCGATGCCAACGCTCGCGCTGGTCGTCGTCGACGAGGAGCACGAGCCCGCGTACAAGCAGCAGGAAGGGCTGCGCTACTCGGCACGCGATCTCGCCGTGTGGCGTGCGAAACAGCTCGGCATCACGGTCGTGCTCGGCTCGGCGACGCCGTCGCTCGAAAGCTGGTGGCAGGCCGAGCAGGGCCGCTACACGCGGCTCACGCTGTCGCGCCGCGCAGTGGCCGACGCGACGCTGCCGACCGTGCGGCTGATCGACCTCGAAGAGGAGCGGCGGCGCGGGCGCGCGTCGATGGGCGGGCTGTCGGGGCCGCTCGTCGCGGCGCTGAAGGCGCGGCTCGAACGCGGCGAGCAGAGCCTCGTGTTCCTGAACCGGCGTGGCTACGCGCCGCAGCTTGCCTGCGACGCCTGCGGCTGGGTCGCAGGCTGCCCGCGCTGCAGCGCGTACGTCGTGCTGCACAAGCCCGAGCATGCGTTGCGCTGCCATCACTGCGGCTGGGAATCGCGCATTCCGCGATCGTGCCCCGAGTGCGGGAACGTCGACATCGCGCCGCTCGGGCGCGGCACGCAACGCATCGAGGAGGCGCTCGCCGAGGCCGTGCCGGGCGCACGCGTGCTGCGGATCGACGCGGACAGCACGCGCCGCAAGGGCAGCGCGCAGGCGCTCTTTTCCGACGTGCATGCGGGCGAGGTCGATATCCTCGTCGGCACGCAGATGATCGCGAAGGGGCACGACTTCCAGCGCGTGTCGCTCGTCGGCGTGCTCAATGCCGACACCGCGCTGTTCTCGCACGACTTCCGCGCGAGCGAACGGCTGTTCGCGCAGCTGATGCAGGTGAGCGGCCGCGCGGGGCGCGCCGGGCTGCCGGGCGAGGTGCTCGTGCAGACGCGTTACCCGCGTCATGCGCTGTACCACGCGCTCGGGCGGCAGGATTACGTCGGCTTCGCGAATTCGACGCTCGGCGAGCGCCGCGACGCGCACCTGCCGCCGTTCGTCTACCAGGCGCTGCTGCGCGCCGAAGGGCGCACGCTCGACGCGGCGCTCGCCTTCCTGCTGCAAGCCGCGGCCGCGTTGCCCGGGCTGCCGGGCGCCGATCGCGTGACCGTGTACGACGCGGTGCCGATGACGATCGTCAAGGTCGCGAACGTCCACCGCGCGCAGTTGCTGCTCGAAAGCGCGTCGCGGGCGGCGCTGCAGCATGCGCTGCGCGCGTGGCAGCCGGAGTTGCGCGCGCTGAAGGGCGTGCTGCGGTGGAGCGTCGAAGTCGATCCGCTGGATATCTGAGCGGCGCGCCATGCGGCCGTCGTGCTGCGTGGCGCTGCGTTGAAGCCCGGGCCGCCGCGCCGGGCACCCCCGAACCGTCTGTTGCCGCACGGCCGCACCCGGGCGCCCCGTCCGCCATCACACCCAGTGCAACCGGTTTTCGTGCGCCGCCAGGCCCGCGGAAGGTTGCGCACGCATGTCAAACCGGCCCGCTCAGGGAAAACACCGATCCCCCGACCACGGGCAACCCCTAGGTTGCAACCGCATAAGTGGCTGATTATATTGAGTAACTTGTGGGTGCAACCTATCTCGCAATTTGGTTGCACCTTTTTATTGCGTGCCGTAGGATTTCGCGCATCCTCTCACACCACATTGCCGGGCTCGCACCGGCGCACGAACCCACCATGGCAAGCACGACTCTCGGCGTCAAAGTCGACGACCTTCTCCGCTCGCGCCTCAAGGACGCCGCCGCGCGTCTCGAGCGCACTCCCCACTGGCTGATCAAGCAGGCGATCTTCGCGTACCTCGAGCGGATCGAGCACGGCCAGTTGCCGCCCGAGCTGTCGGGCCACAGCGGCGTGACGGAGCTCGCCGACGGTCAGTCCACGGATGGCGACGACGACAACTCGCCGCATCCGTTCCTCGAGTTCGCGCAGAACGTGCAGCCGCAATCGGTGCTGCGCGCGGCGATCACGGCCGCGTACCGCCGCCCCGAGCCGGAATGCGTACCGTTCCTGCTCGGCCAGGCGCGCCTGCCCGCGAACCTGCAGGCGGACGTGCAGGCGCTCGCGACGAAGCTCGTCGAGGCGCTGCGCGAGAAGAGCTCGGGTGGCGGCGTCGAAGGGCTGATCCACGAGTTCTCGCTGTCGAGCCAGGAAGGCGTCGCGCTGATGTGCCTCGCTGAAGCGCTGCTGCGCATTCCCGATCGCGCGACGCGCGATGCGCTGATCCGCGACAAGATCAGCAAGGGCGACTGGCGTTCGCACGTCGGCCACGCGCCGTCGCTGTTCGTGAACGCGGCGACCTGGGGGCTGATGATCACCGGCAAGCTCGTGACGACCAACAGCGAGGCGGGGCTGTCGTCGGCGCTGACGCGCCTGATCGGCCGCGGCGGTGAGCCGCTGATCCGCAAGGGCGTCGACATGGCGATGCGCCTGATGGGCGAGCAGTTCGTCACCGGCGAGACGATTTCCGAAGCGCTCGCGAACAGCCGCAAGTACGAAGCGCGCGGCTTCCGCTACTCGTACGACATGCTCGGCGAAGCGGCGACGACCGAGGAGGACGCGCAGCGCTATTACGCGTCGTACGAACAGGCGATCCACGCGATCGGCAAGGCGGCCGGCGGCCGCGGCATCTACGAAGGCCCGGGCATCTCGATCAAGCTGTCGGCGCTGCACGCGCGCTACTCGCGCTCGCAGCAGGACCGCACGATGAGCGAACTGCTGCCGCGCGTGCGCGCGCTCGCGCTGCTCGCACGCCGCTACGACATCGGCCTGAACATCGACGCGGAAGAGGCCGACCGCCTCGAGCTGTCGCTCGACCTGCTGGAAGCGCTGTGCTTCGACCCGGAGCTCGCGGGCTGGAACGGCATCGGCTTCGTCGTGCAGGGCTACCAGAAGCGCTGCCCGTTCGTGATCGACTACCTGATCGATCTCGCGCGCCGCAGCCGTCACCGCCTGATGATCCGCCTCGTGAAGGGCGCGTACTGGGATACCGAGATCAAGCGTGCGCAGGTCGACGGCCTCGAAGGCTATCCGGTCTATACGCGCAAGATCTACACCGACGTGTCGTACCTCGCGTGCGCGAAGAAGCTGCTCGCGGCGCCGGATGCCGTCTACCCGCAGTTCGCGACGCACAACGCGCACACGCTTGCCGCGATCTACCAGCTCGCGGGCCAGAACTACTACCCGGGCCAGTACGAATTCCAGTGCCTGCACGGGATGGGCGAGCCGCTGTACGAGGAAGTCACGGGCCGCGACAAGCTGAACCGTCCGTGCCGCGTGTACGCACCGGTCGGCACGCACGAAACGCTGCTCGCGTACCTGGTGCGCCGCCTGCTCGAGAACGGCGCGAACACGTCGTTCGTGAACCGCATCGCGGATAAGACCGTGGCGGTGAAGGAACTGGTCGCCGATCCGGTCGACGAGGCGTCGAAGGTCGTGCCGCTCGGCGCGCCGCACGCGAAGATCCCGCTGCCGCGCCACCTGTACGGCGACGAGCGTCCCAACTCGATGGGCCTCGACCTGTCGAACGAACACCGTCTCGCGTCGCTGTCGTCCGCGCTGCTCGCGAGCGCGCATTTCCCGTGGCGCGCGGCGCCGATGCTCGACGACGACACGCTCGCCGACGCGCCGGCCCGCGACGTGCGCAACCCGGCCGACCAGCGTGACCTGGTCGGTACGGTCAGCGAAGCGACGGCCGAACACGTGAGCGCGGCGCTCGCGCACGCGGTGGCCGCCGCGCCGATCTGGCAGGCGACGCCGGTCGATGCACGTGCCGATTGCCTGGTGCGCGCGGCCGACTTGCTCGAAGCGCAGATGCACACGCTGATGGGCCTGATCGTGCGCGAAGCCGGCAAATCGCTGCCGAACGCGATCGCCGAGATCCGCGAAGCGGTCGACTTCCTGCGCTACTACGCCGCGCAGATCCGCGACGAATTCTCGAACGACACGCACCGTCCGCTGGGCCCCGTGGTCTGTATCAGCCCGTGGAACTTCCCGCTCGCGATCTTCATGGGCCAGGTTGCCGCGGCCCTCGCGGCCGGCAACACGGTGCTCGCGAAGCCGGCCGAACAGACGCCGCTGATCGCCGCGCAGGCCGTGCGCCTGCTGCGCGAGGCCGGCGTGCCGGCCGGTGCGGTGCAACTGCTGCCGGGTACCGGCGAGACCGTCGGCGCGGCGCTGGTGGCCGATCCGCGCACCCGCGCGGTGATGTTCACCGGCTCGACCGAAGTCGCGCGCCTGATCAACAAGACGCTGTCTTCGCGCCTCGACCCGGACGGCAAGCCGATCCCGCTGATCGCGGAAACGGGCGGCCAGAACGCGATGATCGTCGACTCGTCGGCGCTCGCGGAGCAGGTCGTCGCGGACGTGATGCAGTCGTCTTTCGACTCGGCCGGTCAACGGTGTTCGGCGCTGCGCGTTCTGTGTCTGCAGGACGATGTCGCGGACCGCACGCTGACGATGCTGAAGGGCGCGATGCACGAGCTGGCGCTCGGCAACCCCGACCGGCTGTCGACGGACGTCGGCCCGGTGATTGACGGCGAAGCGAAGCAGACGATCGACACGCACGTCGCGGCGATGAAGGACAAGGGTCACGGCGTCACGCAGCTGCCGGCGCCCGAGGCCTGTGCGCACGGTACGTTCGTGCCGCCGACGCTGATCGAGATCGGCAGCATCGACGAGCTGAAGCGCGAGGTGTTCGGCCCCGTGCTGCACGTGGTGCGTTACCGCCGCAGCCAGCTCGACAAGCTGCTGGAGCAGATCCGTGCGACCGGCTACGGCCTGACGCTCGGCATCCACACGCGGATCGACGAGACGATCGCGCATGTGATCTCGAATGCGCACGTGGGCAACATCTACGTGAACCGCAACGTGATCGGCGCGGTGGTCGGCGTGCAGCCGTTCGGCGGCGAAGGGCTGTCGGGCACGGGCCCGAAGGCCGGCGGCGCGCTGTACCTGCAG
>NZ_CAJNKE010000415.1 GCF_905232215.1 Burkholderia sp. LMG 13014 | reverse complement strand
GCAAGGCGAAGAACGACACGCGTGGGAGGCATCATCGGGACCGCACGTTTGAACGGAGGGCGAAGGTGCTGTCCCGCCGACGCGCGGCCGGCGTGCGGTACGGCGGGACGGTCACGATTGTAGCCGACGCGCGTGACGGGGCACGGCGAGTGGGCGGCGCGATGCGCGGCGGTGGCGCAGGCAAAAAAAAGCCGGCCCAACCGGGCCGGCTTTTCGTCGATGCCGAAGCAGCGTGGCGCTTAAACCTGCGCGCCTGCGTTCGGATCGTCCGGATCGTGCGCGGTCTTCTTTTCCTTGATCAGGTCTTCGCGCTTGATGCCGAGCCACATCGCGAGCGAACCCGCGACGAACACCGACGAGTAGATGCCGAACATGATGCCGACCGTCAGCGCGAGTGCGAAGTAGTGCAGCGTCGGGCCGCCGAAGAAGAACATCGACAGCACCATCATTTCGGTCGACGTGTGCGTGATGATCGTGCGCGACATCGTGGTCGTGATCGCGTGGTTGATCACTTCCTGCACGCTCATCTTGCGTTCGCGGCGGAACGTCTCGCGGATCCGGTCGAAGATGACGACCGACTCGTTGACCGAGTAGCCGAGCACCGCGAGGATTGCCGCGAGCACCGCCAGCGAGAACTCCCACTGGAAGAACGCGAAGAAGCCGAGAATGATCACGACGTCGTGCAGGTTGGCGATGATGCCGGCCACTGCGTACTTCCACTCGAAGCGGAACGACAGGTAGATCACGATGCCGATCACGACGCACGCGAGCGCGAGCAGGCCGTCGGTCGCGAGCTCCCGGCCGACCTGCGGGCCGACGAACTCGACGCGTTGCAGCGTGACGTCCGGGCTCTGCGCCTTCAGCGCGCCCATCACCTGGTCGCTCTGCTGCGCGGACGTGAGGCCTTCCTTCAGCTGCAGGCGGATCAGCACGTTGCGTGACGTGCCGAAGTTCTGCACCTGCGCGTCGGCGTAGCCGAGCTTGCCGAGCGTCGCGCGCACGGGTTCGAGTTCAGCGGCCTGCTGGTACTGCACCTCGATCACCGTCCCGCCGGTGAATTCGACGGACAGGTGCAGCCCGCGGTGGAACAGGAAGAACACGGCGGCGAGGAACGTGACCAGCGAGATCACGTTGAACACCAGCGCGTGCCGCATGAACGGAATGTCTTTACGGATGCGGAAAAATTCCATGGTCTTCTCCGGGGCCTTATTGGGTCGAGCCCGGTTTCTTCGGCGACACGCCTTGCTGCGCGCGGTTGCGCAGCTGCGGCTTGCCGGCGCGCGGCGCGTTGCTCTTCGCGGGGGCGGCGAGCTTCGCGGCGCGTGCGGTGTCGGTCGATTCGTCGGCGTCGGTGAACGACGCGCCGGCAGCGGCGCCTTCCGGCTTCCATACCTGGCCGATCGCGAGCGACTTCAGCTTCTTGCGGCCGCCGTACCAGAGGTTGACGATCCCGCGCGAGAAGAACACCGCGGAGAACATCGACGTCAGGATACCGAGGCAGTGCACGATCGCGAACGCGCGAACCGGGCCCGAGCCGAACGCGAGCAGCGCGAGGCCGGCGATCAGCGTCGTGACGTTCGAGTCGAGAATCGTCGCCCATGCGTGCGCGTAACCGGCCTGGATCGCGGTCTGCGGCGGCTGGCCGGCGCGCAGTTCTTCACGCACGCGCTCGTTGATCAGCACGTTCGAGTCGATCGCCATACCGAGCGCGAGCGCGATAGCGGCGATACCGGGCAGCGTCAGCGTCGCCTGCATCAGCGACAGCACGGCGACGAGCAGCAGCAGGTTCACCGACAGGCCGATCACCGACACCACGCCGAACAGCATGTAGTACGCGATCATGAACAAGGCGATCGCGCAGAAGCCCCAGATCACCGAGTGGACGCCCATCTTGATGTTGTCGGCGCCGAGGCTCGGGCCGATCGTGCGTTCCTCGATGATGTCCATGGGCGCTGCGAGCGAACCGGCGCGCAGCAGCAGTGCGAGGTCGGCTGCGGCTTGCGGCGTCGGCTGGCCCGTGATCTGGAAGCGGTCGCCGAGTTCCGACTGGATCGTCGCGACCGTCAGCACTTCGCCCTTGCCCTTCTCGAACAGCACCATCGCCATCGGCTTGCCGATGTTGTCGCGCGATACCGTGCGCACCGCGCGGCCACCGGCCGAGTCGAGGCGGATGTTGACCGACGGACGCTGGTGTTCGTCGAAGCCGGCCGATGCATCGATGATGCGGTCGCCGGTGAAGATCACGTCCTTCTTCAGCAGCACGGGCGCCTGGATGCCCTGCGTGAACAGTTCCTCGCCCGGCGGAACGGGGTCGTTCGGGTTCGGATGCGTGTTGATCGGGTCGGCGAGGCGCGCCTCGAGCGTCGCGGTGCGGCCGATGATGTCCTTCGCCTTCGCGGTGTCCTGCACGCCCGGCAGTTCGACGACGATGCGGTCGCTGCCTTGCTGCTGGAGGATCGGTTCGGACACGCCGAGTTCGTTCACGCGGTTGTGGAGCGTCGTCAGGTTCTGCTTGAGCGCGGCGTCCTCGACGGACTTCTGCACGGCCGGCGTAAACGTGCCGACGACCTGCGTGCCGCCACCGCCGGGCTGGGTTGCCCATTGCAGTTCGGTGATCGACAGCGCGAGCACCTTGCGGGCGTCTTCCGCCGTCTGCGCATCGCTGAAATTGACGACCACGGACTGGTCGACGCGGCTCACGCCACCGTCGCGGATGTTCTTGTCGCGCAGCAGCGTGCGCGCGTCGGACGCGTCGGAATCGAGCTTCTTCGTCAGCGCGCCCGTCATGTCGACCTGGAGCAGGAAGTGGACGCCGCCGCGCAGGTCGAGGCCGAGATACATCGGCAGCGCGTGCAGGGCAGTCAGCCAGCGCGGCGACGCGCTCTGCAGGTTCAGCGCGACGACGTACTGCGGATCGTTCGGGTCGGCGTTCAGCGACTTCTGCAGCAGGTCCTTGACGCGCAGCTGCGTATCGGTGTCCTTCAGGCGCACGCGGATGTTCGCGTTGGTCGCCGTGTTCTCGAAGGTGACGTCGTCCGGCGTGATCTGCGCGGACGCGAGCGCCGATTCGACCTGGGTCAGCGTGGTCGAGTCGAGCTTGACCGTGGCCTTGCCGCTCGACACCTGCACCGCCGGCGCTTCGCCGAAGAAGTTGGGCAATGTGTACAGAAGGCCGATGGCGAGCGCCACGACCATCACGACATATTTCCAGAGTGGATAACGATTCATGAGGGAGCCGAACGGGTGGTTGGCGTGAAAGCGTCGCGTCCGGCGCCGCGGCGGCCCGCTCTCTCAGGCGGGCACGGCGCGGGGAGCCGGACGCTCGGTGAAGGGCTTACAGCGACTTGATCGTGCCCTTCGGCAGAATGGTCGTGACCGCAGCCTTCTGCACGGTGATTTCGGTGCCTTCGGCGATCTCGACGCCGATGTAGCCTTCGGTGACCTTCGTCACCTTGCCCACGAGGCCGCCGCTCGTGACGACTTCGTCGCCCTTGGCCATGGCCGCGAGCATGTTGCGATGCTCCTTCTGACGCTTCATCTGCGGACGGATCATGATGAAGTAGAGCACGGCAAACATCAGGATGAGCGGCAGGAAGCTCATCAGGCTCGATTCGGCGCCACCGGCACCTTGGGCGAACGCGTTGGAAATGAACGGCACGTTGGTCTCTCCGTAAGGGAAGATCGAAAAATAAGCCGGTTATTCTACCACCGGCCCCATGCGCAAACGGATCGGCAAATGCGCTTTCGGATCAAGCTGTTAAAGCGCGAACCGGGTCCGTTGCGACTTGTTTGGAAAGGTAATTGTAATATTTGGCGGTCGGGTTCGACAGTCGGGACGCGTTATTTAGTACGCGTCCTATGTGACGAGCCCGCGATGCGGGCCGCCGGCCCGTCAGTCGACCCCTCTTGCGCGATCCTCCGCGAAGCGCTGGCGGAACGCGTCGAACGTATGGGTCTCGATCGCTTCGCGGATCTCGCTCATCAGCTGCAGGTAGTAGTGCAGGTTGTGGATCGTGTTGAGCTGCGCGCCGAGGATCTCGCCGACGCGGTGCAGGTGATGCAGGTAGCCTCGCGAGAAATTCTGGCACGTGTAGCACGTGCAGCTCGCGTCGAGCGGCTTCAGCGAGTTCTTGTGCGTCGCGTTGCGGATCTTCACGTCGCCGAAGCGCGTGAACAGCCAGCCGTTGCGCGCATTACGGGTCGGCATCACACAGTCGAACATGTCGATGCCGTTCGAGACGCCTTCGACCAGGTCCTCCGGCGTGCCGACGCCCATCAGGTAGTGCGGCTTGTTGGCCGGCAGCTTCGGGCCCACGTGGCGCAGCACGCGCATCATGTCTTCCTTCGGCTCGCCGACCGACAGCCCGCCGATCGCGAGGCCGTGGAAGCCGAGCTCGGCGAGCCCGGCGAGCGATTCGTCGC
Source organism: Burkholderia sp. LMG 13014 (assembly GCF_905232215.1). GTDB lineage: Bacteria > Pseudomonadota > Gammaproteobacteria > Burkholderiales > Burkholderiaceae > Burkholderia. Next base: position 1,046 of record NZ_CAJNKE010000415.1, on the reverse strand, counting down.
GCAGGTCCTCGAACATCCCGCCCTGGACGATCCCGAACAGCGCGTTCGGGTTGCCGAGCCGGTCGAACTCGTCGAGCGAGCGCTTCGCCCAGCGCAGCGACATGCGCATCGAGTCGGCCGCTTCCTTGTGCGTGGTCGGCACGCCGTTGGTCGCATACGGCGTGCACTCGTCGAACTGCATCACGATGTCCGAGTTCAGCACCTTCTGGATCTGCATCGACACTTCCGGCGACAGGAACAGCTTGTCGCCGTTGATCGGCGACGCGAACGTGACGCCGTCCTCGGTGATCTTGCGCAGGTCGCCGAGCGAGAACACCTGGAAGCCGCCCGAGTCGGTCAGGATCGGCTTGTTCCAGCCCATGAAGCCGTGCAGGCCGCCGTGCGCGTCGATCGTGTCGAGGCCCGGGCGCAGCCACAGGTGGAACGTGTTGCCGAGGATGATCTGGGCCTTGATCTCGTGCAGCTCGCGCGGCTGGATCGCCTTCACGGTGCCGTAGGTGCCGACCGGCATGAAGATCGGCGTCTCGACCACGCCGTGGTTGAGCTTCACGCGGCCGCGGCGCGCGTGGCCGTCGGTCGTCAGCAGTTCGAATTCGAGCCCGTTCGCCGGGCGGTCCTGCACGGGGGCGTGCGTATCGTGGGATGAACCTTCGGTCATCGCGTCATTCTCCTCGCTACCGGAAAACAGTCCGGCGCATGTTGGAAACGCCGCCGGAAGACCGGCGGCGGGGAAAAATCGGGTGCGCGCCATCGTAGCGCGCGCAGCGGGAAAACGGGGCGCGGCGGCCGCGCGGTGCATGGGCCGTCGCGGATGCCGCGCTTACGCGCGCGGCGCCTCCGGCGTGTCGCGGCGCGTGAGCAGCATCGCGTCGCCGTAGCTGAAGAAGCGGTAGCGTTGCTCGATCGCGTGCCGGTACGCGGCGCGGATCGTCTCGACGCCCGCGAACGCGGACACGAGCATCAGCAACGTCGACTTCGGCAGGTGGAAGTTCGTGACGAGCCGGTCGACCACGCGGAAACGATAGCCGGGCGTGATGAAGATGTCG
>NZ_CAJNKE010000414.1 GCF_905232215.1 Burkholderia sp. LMG 13014 | reverse complement strand
CGGGTCCTGCGCATGGCGCCATTCCGGATGCCACTGCACGGCGAGGGCGAAAGCCGGTGCATCGACGACGCTCACGGCTTCGATCAGCCCGTCCGGCGCGACGGCCTCGACGGCGAGGCCGGAGCCCAGCTGTGCGATGCCCTGCTTGTGCAGCGAGTTCACGTGCACTTCGTCGCGGCCGCCGGCGAGCGCGTGCAGCTTGCCGCCGGGTGTGAGGCGCACGACGTGCGCGGGGCCGTACTGCGTGTCCATCGGCGCGTCGTCGTCTTCGCGGTGATCGGCGAAGCCCGGCACTTCATGCACGCGCTGGTGCAGCGTGCCGCCGCAGACGACGTTCAGCTCCTGGAAGCCGCGGCAGACGGCGAGCACGGGCACGCCAGCAGCGATCGCCGCGCGCAGCAGCGGCAGCGTGGTCGCGTCGCGGGCCGGGTCGTGCTTCGTGCCCGGTGCGCTCGGTTCGCCGCCATACAGGTGCGGCTCGACGTTCGAGTAGCTGCCGGTAAACAGCAGGCCGTCGACCGTGTCGAGTACGTCGTCGACCGACTGGCGCTCGCCGAGCGCGGGCAGCACCATCGCGAACGCTTGCGCGCCGTCGACGATCGCGGCGACGTACTTGTCGCCGACCGTATGCGACGCGTGAGCGCCGATTTGCGTGTGGTCGGCGGTGATGCCGACGAGGGGTTTCCTTCTTTCCATGACGTCAATCAGTTATCCGGAGGGTTGTTGCTTACGTCTTGCCGGATGTGGCGAAACGCCGGAGTGCAACAGCCCCGCAGCCTTGCGCGAGACGCAGGGCCGCTGGTGAATGGGCGCAACGGGATGGTGTGGCGATCCGCGCTGCGCGCGACGATCAGGCCGTCGTTCATTTCATCGCGATACGCGACGCAGCAACGCATGCGCGAACGCGTTCCGTCACCGCATGGACGATGCGGTTGGCGAATCGGCTGATGAAACGAACGACGTAAAGAAAGGAGAGGCGCTACGGCAGCAGCGACGCCACTTCGTCGGTATCGACGGCGACGAAGGCGCGTGCGGATACGGCGTTGTGACGCCGAACGGAACGACGGGACAGGATGGTGTAGATCGACAGATGAAGCAGGCGAGGACTATGCCAGCCGCAACTGCCGTCGTCGGAAGCGGACGCCGCGCTGCGCAAACTTCGCACATCGCCTCGATCCCACCTCACCAGAGGGCCACGGACTCTCACGATTACACTCGACTGGGTTGTTGAAAGTATTGAACACCTGACCGTTTCGACGCGCTGGGCGTTTAAAATAATCAAGGCGCCGGTTACGCGTTATTTACATTGATGGGCATCAATTTTTGCGTTGCAATAACGTTTTTGCTGCCCATGAAAGCTTGATGACGCTAACCTGAGAGCCAGCATATACGAGCCAAAAACGGCGTCAAATGTTTTTTAACGGCGCTACATCAGGGCTTTCCCGAGCAGTGCGAACAAAAGATTCGTAAACGGAATAATGTGCAGGGTGTTCATTATTTCGAACGCCTTTCAGGGTTTTCCCCGCTGATGCGCGGCATAAAGTGATTAGAATATTCAACGGCTGTCCACCGCGTCGTTTCACTTTGTCATCGCACTTATCGTGTCCGAAACCGAATCGATGTCCACCGAAGTCGCCGAGCGCCTGCGTTTCGTGCGCAACAAGCATGGCCTGTCGCAGCGCGAACTCGCGAAGCGGGCCGGCGTGACCAACGGCACGATCTCGCTGATCGAACAGGGCCGCGTGAGTCCGTCGGTCGGCTCGCTGAAGAAGCTGCTCGAATGCATCCCGATGAGTCTCGCGGAGTTCTTCACGTTCGAGCTCGTCGATTCGCGTTCGGTCGTGTCGCGTCGTGACGAGATGCCGAACCTCGGCAACGACACGCTCGCGTTCCATCTGGTCGGCGCGAGCATGAAGGACCGCAACATGTGCATCCTGCGCGAGATCTACCAGCCGCAGGCCGATACGGGGCCCGAGATGCTCGTGCACGCGGGGCACGAGGGCGGTGTCGTCGTGTCGGGCCGGCTCGAGCTGACCGTCGACGGCGCGACGTGGCTGCTCGACCCCGGAGACGGCTACTACTTCGAGAGCCGTTTGCCGCACCGTTTTCGCAATCCCAGCGCGGACCTGATCTGCGAGGTCGTTTCGGCCAATTCGCCGGCGACCTTCTGACCTTCCCACCGCGCGTCACTGCATTCGCTGCCGGCCGGCTGCGCGTCACGCGCAGCGGCGTGCCGCATCGCGAATGCCAAAAAACTGAGGCATCCTGATGAACAAGTTGACTTTGGCTGACTGGCAGGACAAGGCGGCGTCGCTCAAGATCGAAGGGCGCGCATTCATCGACGGCGCGTCGCGCGACGCGCATGGCGGCAAGACGTTCGACTGCGTGAGCCCGATCGACGGCCGCGTGCTCGTGAAGGTCGCCGATTGCGGCGAAGCCGACGTGAACGCGGCCGTCGCCGCCGCACGCCGCGCATTCGACGCGGGCGTGTGGGCCGGGCTGAACCCGCGTGCGCGCAAGGCCGTGCTGCTGCGCTGGGCCGCGCTGATGCGCGAGCATCTCGACGAGCTGTCGCTGCTCGAGACGCTCGACGCCGGCAAGCCGATCGGCGACACCACGACGGTCGACGTGCCGGGCGCCGCGTACTGCGTCGAATGGTTTGCGGAAGCGATCGACAAGGTGGGCGGCGAGGTCGCACCGGCCGATCACCATCTCGTCGGCCTCGTCACGCGCGAGCCGGTCGGCGTGGTGGCCGCCGTCGTGCCGTGGAACTTCCCGATCCTGATGGCCGCGTGGAAATTCGGCCCCGCGCTCGCGGCCGGCAACAGCGTGGTGCTGAAGCCGTCGGAGAAATCGCCGCTGACCGCGATCCGCGTTGCACAACTCGCATACGAGGCCGGCATTCCGGCCGGCGTGTTCAACGTCGTGCCGGGCGCGGGCGAGCCCGGCAAGCTGCTCGCGCTGCATCGCGATGTCGACTGCATCGCGTTCACGGGCTCGACGGCGGTCGGCAAGCTGATCATGCAGTACGCCGCGCAGTCGAACCTGAAGCGGGCGTGGCTCGAACTCGGCGGCAAGTCGCCGAACATCGTGCTGCCCGATTGTCCCGATCTCGACCGTGCGGCGCAGGCTGCCGCCGGCGCGATCTTCTACAACATGGGCGAGATGTGTACGGCCGGTTCCCGGCTGCTCGTGCATCGCGACATCAAGGACGCGTTCATCGAGAAGCTCGTCGCGGCCGCGCGTGCGTACGTGCCCGGCAATCCGCTCGATCCGTCGGTGTCGATGGGCGCGATCGTCGACGGCATCCAGCTCGAGCGTGTGCTCGGCTATATCGAGGCCGGGCGCAGCGAAGGCAAGCTCGTCACCGGCGGTGCGCGCGTGAAGGCGGAGACGGGCGGCTTCTACGTGGAGCCGACGGTGTTCGAGGTGAAGCCGGATGCGAAGATCGCGCGTGAGGAAATCTTCGGGCCGGTGTTGTCGGTGATCGTGTTCGACGATGTCGACGAGGCCGTGCGGATCGCGAACGACACGGAATACGGGCTGGCCGCGGCCGTGTGGACGTCGAACCTGACGACCGCGCACGACGTGTCGCGCCGGCTGCGTGCGGGCACCGTATGGGTGAACTGCTACGACGAGGGGGGCGACATGAACTTCCCGTTCGGTGGCTACAAGCAGTCGGGCAACGGCCGCGACAAGTCGCTGCACGCGCTCGAGAAGTACACCGAGCTGAAGTCGACGCTGATCCGGCTGCGCTGACGCGTTGCCGGGTGCGGGCGCGGCGCCGTACGACGGCGTGCCCGCACCCGCGGAGGCGGGCGTTATGCGGTGCGCAGCGCGGGGTGGAAGCCGGCGGCTTCGATGATCGACTGCACGCGCTCGGCGCCTTGCGCCGATTCGACCTTGACGATCTTCGCCGCGACGTCGATGTCGAGCTTCGCGGCGGGATCGGCGGCCGTCACCGCGCGGGTGATGGCATTGGCGCATCCGCCGCAGGTCATGTCCTGGACTTCGAATTCCATCGTGTTCTCCTGAGTTGACGATTGACAAGCATCGACAGCATGAAGCTTGCCACGGTGGGAAGGTCAAGCGTACGCGTGTCGCCGGAAATCGGTGTGGCGTCTGGTTCCGGAGACAGCCTGTTGTAAAAATCAGGTCTGATGAATATCAGGCGGGCCTTCGACGTCATTCGGCACTTGTCCTGATTGACGGCGACGCGTTCCGGTCGAAGCAGGGCGGATGCCTTGCCGGGCCGCGCGCGACGTCGATCCATGAAGTGCGATCACCATATTGCGAGTAAGGGTACGCGAGGTGAAAATGCGAATCGCTCTTAGTATCAATCCTATCCGATATTTCAATTCGTTACCTACATGAACCGTTTCGCTTTCGGCTTCGCGCTGGCCCTGCTGGGCGCGTCGGCAACGTCCGCATTCGCGGCCGACGATGTCGTCAACCTGACCCTGAAGGATCACAAGTTTGCGCCGGAAGGCGTGACGATCCCGGCCGGCAAGAAGGTGAAGTTTGTCGTGAAGAACCTCGACGCGACGCCTGCTGAATTCGAGAGCGACGACTTCAAGGCGGAGAAGGTCGTGCCCGCCGGCAAGTCGGTGGAGATCCTGGTCGGGCCGCTGAAGGCCGGCACGTACGAATTCCACGACGAGTATCACGAAGCGCAGTCGAAGACGCACCTGACCGTCAAGTAAGCCGATATCGCCATGTTGTCTACCGCTCTGATCGTCTTTCGTGAAGTGCTCGAGGCCGCGCTGGTGGTGTCGATCGTGATGGCCGCCACGAAGGGCGTGCCGCGGCGCGGCTGGTGGGTCGGCGGCGGGCTGGTGGGCGGCGTGATCGGCGCCGGACTGATCGCCGCGTTCGCCGACGTGATTTCGCAGTGGGCGTCCGGCATGGGGCAGGAGGTCTTCAACGCGGGCGTGATGTTCGTCGCGACGCTGATGCTCGCGTGGCACAGCATCTGGATGAGCCGGCACGGTCGCGAGATGGCGATGCAGATGACCGAGGTCGGACGGGCCGTCGCGGCCGGCAGCAAGCCGCTGACGGGGCTGGCGATCGTGGTCGGCGTCGCGGTACTGCGTGAAGGCTCCGAGGCCGTGCTGTTCCTGTACGGCATCGCGGCGGGCGATCCGGGACAGACGCCGCAGATGATCGCCGGCGGGCTGCTCGGCGTGCTGGGCGGCGCCGGGCTCGGCTACGGGATGTATGCGGGCCTGCTGCAGATTCCGCTGAAGCGCCTGTTTTCCGTCACCAACTGGCTGATCGTGCTGCTTGCGGCGGGGATGGCCAGCCAGTGTGTGGGCTTCCTGCTCGCGGCGGGCCTCGTGCCGTCGTGGGGCGATGTGATCTGGGATACGTCGTGGCTGCTCAAGGAAACCAGCATCGTCGGCAAGGCGCTGCATACGCTGATCGGCTATACCGCACGCCCGGCGGGCATCCAGATCGTCGCGTACCTCGCGACGCTGGCCGCGATC
>NZ_CAJNKE010000413.1 GCF_905232215.1 Burkholderia sp. LMG 13014 | reverse complement strand
TCTCACCCCGGCCCCGCCCGAGCAAGATGAGAAAAAACATTCTCGGCGCCGCGCGAAAAAATAGAGCCATTCGCTGCCGGCCCCCACGCGTCGCCTGACGCCCTGCCGAGCAGCCCAGAACAGCACAATCCGGAGACATCCCCCATGACTGCCCGCTTGCCCGACGGCACGCCTGCCCTGTCCGACTACCGCCTGACCGACAACCTGACCGCGACGCGCGGCCGGATCTTCCTGACCGGCACGCAGGCGCTGGTTCGCCTGCTGCTGATGCAGCGCACGGTCGACACCGAACAGGGGCTCAACACGGCCGGCTTCGTCAGCGGCTATCGCGGTTCGCCGCTCGGCATGGTCGACCAGCAGCTGTGGAAGGCGAAGAAACTGCTCGACGCCGGCGGCGTGCGCTTCCTGCCCGCGATCAACGAGGAACTCGGCGGCACGGCGGTGCTCGGCACGCAGCGCGTCGAGGCCGATCCCGAGCGCACGGTCGAGGGCGTGTATGCGATGTGGTACGGCAAGGGCCCGGGCGTCGATCGCGCGGGCGACGCGCTGAAGCACGGCAACGCGTACGGTTCGTCGCCGCATGGCGGCGTGCTCGTCGTCGCGGGCGACGACCATGGCTGCGTGTCGTCGTCGATGCCGCACCAGAGCGACTTCGCGATGATCGCGTGGCACATGCCGGTCGTGAACCCGGCGAACATCGCCGACATGCTCGAATTCGGGCTGTACGGCTGGGCGCTGTCGCGCTACTCGGGCGCGTGGGTTGGCTTCAAGGCGATCTCGGAGACGGTCGAGTCGGGTTCGACCGTCGACCTCGACGCGCTGCAGACGCAGTGGCCGGCGCCCGAAGGCTTCACGCCGCCGGCGGGCGGCCTGCACAACCGCTGGCCCGACCTGCCGAGCCTCACGATCGAGGCGCGCCTCGCCGCGAAGCTCGACGCGGTGCGCCATTTCGCGCGCTCCAACAGCATCGACAAGTGGATCGCGCCGAGCGCGCAGGCGAACGTCGGCATCGTGACCTGCGGCAAGGCGCACCTCGACCTGATGGAAGCGCTGCGCCGCCTCGACCTGACGGTGGCCGACCTCGACGCGGCCGGCGTGCGGATCTACAAGGTCGGCCTGTCGTATCCGCTCGAAATGACGCGGCTCGAAACCTTCGTCGACGGGCTCGCCGAAGTGCTCGTGATCGAGGAGAAGGGCCCCGTCATCGAGCAGCAGATCAAGGACTACCTGTACAACCGCGCGGACGGCGCTCGCCCGCGCGTGCTCGGCAAGCACGACGCCGCCGGCGCCTGCCTGCTGTCCGAGCTCGGCGAGCTGCGCCCGTCGCGCATCCTGCCGGTGTTCGCCGCATGGCTCGCGCGCCACAAGCCGGCGCTCGACCGCCGCGAACGCGTGGTCGATCTCGTCGCGCCGCAGATCCTGTCGAACGAGGCGGACGCGGTGAAGCGCACGCCGTACTTCTGCTCGGGCTGCCCGCACAACACGTCGACGAAGGTGCCGGAAGGCTCGATCGCGCAGGCCGGCATCGGCTGCCATTTCATGGCGTCGTGGATGGAGCGCGACACGACCGGGCTGATCCAGATGGGCGGCGAGGGCGTCGACTGGGCCGCGCATGCGATGTTCACCAACACGAAGCACGTGTTCCAGAACCTCGGCGACGGCACCTACTTCCACTCGGGCATCCTCGCGATCCGCCAGGCGGTCGCCGCGAAAGCGAACATCACGTACAAGATCCTCTATAACGACGCGGTCGCGATGACGGGCGGCCAGCCGGTGGACGGCAGCATCTCGGTGCCGCAGATCGCGCGGCAGGTCGAGGCGGAAGGCGTGTCGCGCTTCGTCGTCGTGTCCGACGAACCGGAGAAGTACGACGGCCATCACGGCCAGTTCCCGCCGGGCACGACGTTCCATCACCGCAGCGAACTCGACACCGTGCAGCGCGAGCTGCGCGAGACGCCGGGCGTCACCGTGCTGATCTACGACCAGACCTGCGCGGCCGAGAAGCGCCGCCGCCGCAAGAAAGGCGAATTCCCCGACCCGGACAAGCGTCTGTTCATCAACGACGCGGTGTGCGAAGGCTGCGGCGATTGCGGCGTGCAGTCGAACTGCCTGTCGGTCGAGCCGCTGGAGACGCCGCTCGGCCGCAAGCGCCGCATCGATCAGTCGTCGTGCAACAAGGACTATTCGTGCGTGAACGGCTTTTGCCCGAGCTTCGTGACGGTCGAAGGCGCGGCGCTGAAGAAGGCCGCCGGTGCCGCATTCGACGAAGCGGCGCTCGCCGTGCGCGTCGATGCGCTGCCGGTGCCGGCGACGCATCTCGACGCGGCACCGTTCGACATGCTCGTGACGGGCGTCGGCGGCACGGGCGTCGTGACGGTCGGCGCGCTGATCAGCATGGCCGCGCACCTCGAAGGCAAGAGCGCGTCGGTGCTCGACTTCATGGGCTTCGCGCAGAAGGGCGGCTCGGTGCTGTCGTTCGTGCGGATCGCATCGAGCGACCGGTGGCTGAACCAGGTGCGCATCGACACGCAGCAGGCCGACGTGCTGCTCGCGTGTGACATGGTCGTCGGCGCGAGCGCCGAGGCGCTGCAGACGGTGCGTCACGAACGTTCGCGGATCGTCGTCAACACGCACCGGATCCCGAACGCGTCGTTCGTGCAGAACCCCGACGCGAACCTGCACGCGGACGCGCTGCTCGAAAAGATGCACCACGCGGCCGGCGACGGCTACCTGTCGAGCTGCGACGCGCAGGCGCTCGCCGCGAAGTTCCTCGGCGATTCGATCGGCGCGAACATCCTGATGCTCGGTTACGCGTGGCAGCTCGGCCTCGTGCCGGTGTCGCTCGCCGCGATGATGCGCGCGATCGAGCTGAACAACGTCGCGGTGCCGATGAACAAGCTCGCGTTCTCGATCGGCCGGATGGCGGCCGGCGATGCGGCGGGCCTCGACGCGTTGTGGAACGCGCGCCACACGGTGGCCACGCATGCCGCGCCGGAGACGCTCGCCGAGCTGATCGCCGATCGCGAAGCGCGTCTCGATGCGTACGGCGGCGCACGCTATGTCGAGCGCTACCGTGCGCTCGTGAGCGCGGCGCACGCGAAGGGCGACGACGCGCTGACGCGCGCGGTCGCGACGACGTTCTACCGGCTGCTCGCGGTGAAGGACGAATACGAGGTCGCGCGGCTGTACACGGACGACGCTTTCCGCACGGCGCTCGAAGCGCAGTTCGAAGGCGTGCCGGGGCAGGCGTATCGCGTGAAGTTCAACCTGGCGCCGCCGACGGTCGCGAAGGCCGGCAGCGACGGCAGCGCGCCGAAGAAGCGCGTGTTCGGCCAGTGGATGTGGCCGGTGTTCGGGATGCTGGCGCGCGTGCGCAGCCTGCGCGGCACGTGGCTCGATCCGTTCGGCCGCACCGTCGAGCGCAAGATGGAGCGTGCGCTCGCCGACGACTACGAGACGACGCTTGCGCGTGCACTCGCCGCGACGACGGCCGGCAATGCGGCGCAGGTCGCGCAACTGGCCGACCTGCACGCACGCGTGCGCGGCTTCGGTCACGTGAAGGTGCGCAATCTTGCCGGCGTGAAGCGCACGGAGCGCGAGCTTGCACTGCAGCTCGGCATCGAAGCGGCGACGAGCGCGGCCGTGCAGCACGCGCTCGACGAGATGAAGGGCGCGGGGATGCTGAAGGGGATTCCGGTCGTCGTCGCGAAGTAGCGCGAACGCGGGCGGATGTGAAAACGGCGACGCTTCCGGCGTCGCCGTTTTTCATGGGGTGGGCATGTCGACGCCGATACGCCCACGCCCGTCGCTTACGCGACGCGATTGCCGGCGATGCAGCGCGAGTAATACGCGAGGCTGCGCTTCGGCAGGCGCGCCTGCGTCGCCGGGTCGACGTGGATCAACCCGAATTTCTTAGCGAAGCCGCTGCTCCACTCCCAACTGTCCAGCCCGGCCCAGCAGAACAGCCCGCCGAGACGCACGCCCTGCCGATAGGCATCGTGTGCGGCATTCAGGTAGCTGGCGAGATAGTCGATGCGCGGGCCGTCGTCGACGATGCCGTTGCTCGGCGCCGGCTCGGCGATCGCGAAGCCCGTCTCGGTGACGACGATGCGCGGCGCGCCGTAGTCGCGATGAACGCGCAGCAGCATCTCGCTCATCCCGTACGGTTCGACCGGATACCCCATCGTCTGGATTTCGTCCGGCGGACTGTCGGCCAGCGCGAAGCCCGCGCTGCTCGCGTCGGCCTTCACGTAGAAGCAGTTGTAGTACTGCACGCCGAGAAAATCCGGGTTCGCGGCGATCGTCGCCATGTCACCCGGCTGCACGAGCGTCGTCAGCGCCGCCTGCAGCTCGGCCGGATAACCCTTGCCGTACAGCGGATCGAGAAACGCGCGATGCCAGATCGCGTCGAACCGGGCGGCGGCGGCCTGGTCGGCGGCCGTATTCGTCGCCGCATGCACGGGCCGGCCGCTGATCGTGGTACCGGTCTGCGCCGCACCCGGCACGTTCGCGCGCACGGCCTGGAACATCAGCCCCTGTGCGAGGTTCTGATGGTGGATCGCGGCGAACATGTCTGCCATCGAGTGCGCGCGTGGCGGCGATGCGCCGAAGCCGTAGCCGGCGAGCGCGACGCCGTTGGGCTCGTTCAGCATCATCCAGTGCTTGACGCGGTCGCCGAGCCGGCGCGACACGATGTCCGCGTAGTCGGCCAGCCGGTACGCGATGTCGCGGTCGCGGAAATCGCCGGCCCAGACCGGGATGTCCCAGTGAAAGAGCGTCAGGTACGGCGTGAGCCGATTCTCGAGCATCGCGTCGACCATGCGATCGTAGGTGGCGAGGCCCGCGTCGCTCGTTGCGCCGGCGCCGTCCGGCTGCACCCGCGGCCACGCGGTCGAGAAGCGGAACGCCTGGACCCCCGCGCCGGCGAGCAGCGCGAGATCGCCCGGGTAGCGCTGCTCGAATTCGATGCAGCGCGCGTTCGTGGAGCCGTCGGCGATCGTGCCGGGCTGGTCGGCGAACACATCCCAGTTGCTTCGTCCTCGGCCGCCGCGGCTTTCGACTTGCGGCGCAGCGGTGGCGACGCCCCACACGAAGCCGTCGGCGAAGTGTTCGGACGAATCGACAGAATCGCCGCCGCAGGCGCCGAGCATGCCGCTGCCGAGCACGGCGGCACCTTGCGCGAGGAAGCGGCGGCGACCTGGAAACGGGAGGGGTGTCAGCGGGTCGGGATGGTTGAGCATGAGGAGATCGGGCCGGCTCGCCGGCGGGCACCTGGTGGTGCCTGTCGTTAGGATGACGATGCAAAATGAGCCGGAAACCGGCGTGGCCATGCATCATGGGCGACGGCGCGCGTGGTGCTTCCCGGGCCGCGCGAGACGAGCGGCGGCGCGCATCAGTCGGAAAGCGGCGATCTTAACCGGGCGGTGTGTAAGTTTTTTTAAATGAACAGACAAATCCGGCGGCCGTGGGCCGGCTGCCGGTTGTCGAGAGCGGGAAAGGGTGGGGGCGC
>NZ_CAJNKE010000412.1 GCF_905232215.1 Burkholderia sp. LMG 13014 | reverse complement strand
CGCTCGCCGGTGAGCTTCACAACGCCGCGTGCGGTCGACAGCGGCACGACCGCCGCGACGCCGAGCTCGACGGCCTTCTCGATCACCCAGTCCATCTTGTCGCCGCCGGCGATGCCTTGCGCGAGCGTCACGCGATAGGGCGGTTCGGCTTCGGCCGGGTCGAACGTGTCGATCTGCGCGAGCGCGCTGCGCTTGTCGATCTCGACGAGCCGCGCGCGGTACTGGCCGCCGGTGCCGTCGAACAGCGCGAGCACGTCGCCGGGCTGCAGGCGCAGCACCTGCGCGTGGCGCGCGACATCGGCCGGCAACGCGAGCGTGGCGTCGGCGCGCAGTGCTGCGTCGACGAAAAAGCGCGGCACGGCCGCGGTGGTGGTGGCTTCGTTCATGCGTGTAGCGGTGTGGTTCATGCGTCGAGACGGCGTCCGAGCGCCCATCGGTAGCCGTCGAGATCCTCGATCTGCGCGAACCGGTCGCCCCAGAACTGATCCTGCGGCGCGCTCAGCGATTTCGCGCCCGCGTCGAGCGCGCGCTGCCAGGTGGCGTCGACGTCGTCGACATACAGATAGAACGATTGCGGCGCGGTGGCGTTCGCGCTCTTCGGCGTGAGCGCGGTCGAGCCGAACGCGCCCTCGGGCGCGAACATCACGATCAGCTGGCCGCGGTACGCCATCTCGACGTGCATGATCGCGCCGTCCTCGTCGTGCACGTCGCGCAGCTCGAAGCCGAATGCGGCCTTGAAGAAATCGATGGCCGCGCGCGCATTGCGTACGGCCAGGTAGGGCGTCAACCAAGGCACGTTGGCCGGACGTGGATCGGTCATGAAAATCTCCTGTGTGGGCGCTTCGGCACGTGCTCTGATTCCATGCTTCGGCGTTCGTTCAGGGGGCGGCGCGGGCGTCCGGGGTGTTCCGCCCCGGTGCGATGCATCACGAATCCTGCGAGGACGCGATGGAAAACGGAAGCGAGGCGGTCGCCCGGACGTTCAGCGGCGGACGCCCAGTGTATCGCGCAGCGCGCACGGCAGGGCAAACAGGGACGCATGCAGCCGCGCGTCGTAGTAGCGCAAGCCCTGGACGCGGCGGGCGGCGAGCCGTTCGTCGATGTCGTGCGCGAACAGTGCGGCCGCGTCGAGCGTGTCGCTCGCGATCGCCATCAGCCACTGCGAACCGTACAACGGCACGTGCGCGGACAACGGATCGACGACCGCGAAGCACGCGCGCAGGTCGTCGAGCAGTGCGGCGATGCGCGCCGCGTGGAACACCGGTGAGCCGAGGTGCATCGAGATCGCGCCGCACGGCGTCAGGATCCGCTTGAGCCGCGCGTAGAACTCGCGCGTATAGAGGCCGGCCGCCGGCGAATCGGGCGGTGTGAGGTCGAACACGACGAGCTCGAAATGCTCGACGGTCGACTCGACGAAATGTGCGGCGTCGCCGATCACGACCTCGACGCGCGGGTCGTCGAGCGCGCCCTGGTGCACGTCGTCGAGATAACGGCGCGCCATCCCGACCACCTCGTCGTCGAGTTCCGCGATCACGATCCGCTCGATGCACGCATGCTTGAGCAGCTGGCGTGCTGCACCGCCGTCGCCGCCGCCGAGCACGAGCGCCCGGCGCGGCGCCGGATGCGCGAGCGCGGCCGGGTGCGTCATGCACTCGTGATAGACGTACTCGTCGCCGACCGACGTCATCGGCCGGCCGTCCAGCGTAAACAGGCGGCCGAGCTGCGGGGTCTCCCAGACTTCGATCTGCTGGTGCGGGGACGCGACGCGCGCGAGCCGCCGGGCGTTCGGGAAGCCGTAGGCGGCATCGGGCGTAGGGTGAAAGAGAAGCGTGGTGCTCACGGGCGGGCGGCTCAGGGCTGGCAGTTCCGACGTCTGAATTATAGGAGGCGGGCGGTTTGACGGAAAACCGTGCCGGAACACTACGCGCCGACAAGGGAAATGTCAGCCCATCTGTTAAAATGACGAGCTTTGCAGCCTCGTCCGTAGGCTCCGTCCGCTTCGCGTCCGTCAGGCGCCGCACCGCGCGCCGGGAACGATCGACGCCCGAGCTTCCGGATGCCGCCGTGCCCCCGTTTCCTCGACTCGTTCTCCGGACTCGACATGACGACTTCGTCTCCCGCCTCCACCACCCTGATGGCCAACGCGATCCGCGCGCTCGCGATGGACGCCGTCCAGCAAGCGAACTCCGGCCACCCCGGCATGCCGATGGGCATGGCCGAAATCGGTGTCGCGCTCTGGTCGCGCCATCTGAAGCACAACCCGACGAACCCGCACTGGGCGGACCGCGACCGCTTCGTGCTGTCGAACGGCCATGGCTCGATGCTGCTGTACTCGCTGCTGCACCTGACCGGCTACGACCTGCCGATCGAAGAGCTGAAGAACTTCCGCCAGCTGCACTCGAAGACCCCGGGCCACCCGGAATACGGCATCACGCCGGGCGTCGAGACGACCACCGGCCCGCTCGGCCAGGGTCTCGCGAACGCGGTCGGCATGGCGCTCGGCGAAGCGCTGATGGCCGACGAGTTCAACCGTGACGGCGCGAAGATCGTCGATCACCACACGTACGTGTTCCTCGGCGACGGCTGCCTGATGGAAGGCATCTCGCACGAAGCCTGCTCGTTCGCCGGCACGCTGAAGCTGAACAAGCTGATCGCGCTGTACGACGACAACGGCATCTCGATCGACGGCGACGTCGTGAACTGGTTCCACGACGATACCCCGAAGCGTTTCGAAGCCTACGGCTGGAACGTGATCCCGAACGTGAACGGCCATGACGTCGACGCGGTCGACGCCGCCATCGCGAAGGCGAAGCTGTCGGACAAGCCGACGCTGATCTGCTGCAAGACGGTGATCGGCCAGGGTGCGGCAACCAAGGCCGGCGGCCACGACGTGCACGGCGCGGCGCTCGGCGCGGAAGAAATCGCGAAGACGCGCGAGGCGCTCGGCTGGACGTGGGCACCGTTCGTGATCCCGCAGGAAGTCTATGCGGCATGGGACGCGAAGGAAGCCGGCAAGCGCGCGGAAACCGAATGGGACGCGAAGTTCGCTGCATATCGCGCCAAGTTCCCGGCAGAAGCCGCCGAATTCGAGCGCCGGATGGCCAACCAGCTGCCGGCCGACTGGGCGCAGAAGGCTGCGGCGATCATCGCCGGCGCGAACGAGCGCGGCGAGACGGTGGCGACCCGCAAGGCGTCGCAGCAGGCGATCGAAGGGCTGGCTGCCGCGCTGCCCGAGCTGCTCGGCGGCTCGGCCGACCTGACCGGTTCGAACCTGACCAACTGGAAGGCGTCGAAGGCCGTCCGTGCGAATCCGGAAGGCCCGGGCGTCCAGCTGGGCAACCACATCAACTACGGCGTGCGCGAATTCGGCATGAGCGCCGCGATCAACGGCCTCGCGCTGCATGGCGGCCACAAGCCGTTCGGCGGCACGTTCCTGACGTTCTCCGACTACAGCCGCAACGCGCTGCGCGTGGCCGCGCTGATGAAGGTGCCGTCGATCTTCGTGTTCACGCACGATTCGATCGGCCTCGGCGAAGACGGCCCGACGCACCAGTCGATCGAGCACGTATCGAGCCTGCGCCTGATCCCGAACCACGACGTGTGGCGTCCGGCCGACACGGTCGAGACGGCCGTCGCATGGACCCACGCGATCGCAGCCGACCGTCCGTCGAGCCTGATCTTCAGCCGCCAGAACCTCGCGTTCAACCCGCGTACCGATGCGCAGATCGCGAACATCGAGAAGGGCGGTTACGTGCTGAAGGACTGGGACGAAGAGATCGTCGCGCGCAAGATCATCCTGATCGCGACGGGCTCGGAAGTCGAACTGGCGATGAAGGCCGTCGCACCGCTCGCGCAGCAAGGTATCGCGGCACGTGTCGTGTCGATGCCGTCGACCAACGTGTTCGACCGCCAGGACGCCGAGTACCGTGAACGCGTGCTGCCGCACGGCGTGCGCCGCGTCGCGATCGAAGCGGGCGTGACCGCCTTCTGGCACAAGTACGTCGGCCTCGAAGGCGGCGTCGTCGGGATCGACACGTTCGGTGAATCGGCGCCGGCCGGCGTGCTGTTCAAGCACTTCGGCTTCACCGTCGAGCACGTCGTCGAGACCGCCAAGGCCGTGCTCGCCTAAAAGCATTCGCGACGCGCGCCACCCCTCGCGCGCGTCGCACCGTGAAGCTGCACGAAACGAATTTTTTCAGCCATCAGGAGATAGACCATGACGATTCGCGTCGCAATCAACGGCTACGGCCGTATCGGCCGCAACACGCTGCGCGCGTTCTACGAGAACGGCAAGAAGCACGACATCGAGATCGTCGCGATCAACGATCTGGGCGATGCGAAGACCAACGCGCACCTGACCCAGTACGACACCGCGCACGGCAAGTTCCCGGGTGAAGTGTCGGTCGACGGCGATTACCTCGTCGTGAACGGCGACAAGATCCGCGTGCTGGCGAACCGCAACCCGGCCGAACTGCCGTGGGGCGAGCTCGGCGTCGACGTCGTGATGGAATGCACGGGCTTCTTCACGACGAAGGAAAAGGCAAGCGCGCACCTGAAGGGCGGCGCGAAGAAGGTGATCATCTCGGCACCGGGCGGCAAGGACGTCGACGCCACGATCGTCTACGGCGTGAACCACAACGTGCTGAAGGCCGAGCACACCGTCATCTCGAACGCATCGTGCACGACGAACTGCCTCGCGCCGCTCGTCAAGCCGCTGAACGACAAGATCGGCCTCGAAACCGGCCTGATGACGACGATCCACGCGTACACGAACGACCAGGTGCTGACGGACGTCTATCACGAAGACCTGCGCCGCGCGCGTTCGGCCACGCATAGCCAGATCCCGACGAAGACGGGCGCTGCTTCGGCCGTCGGCCTCGTGCTGCCGGAACTGAACGGCAAGCTCGACGGTTACGCGATCCGCGTCCCGACGATCAACGTGTCGGTCGTCGACCTGTCGTTCATCGCGAAGCGCGACACGACGGTCGAGGAAGTCAACGCGATCATGAAGGAAGCATCGGAAGGCGCGCTGAAGGGCATCCTCGGCTACAACGACGCACCGCTGGTATCGATCGACTTCAACCACAACCCGGCTTCGTCGACGTTCGACGCCACGCTGACCAAGGTGTCGGGCCGCCTCGTGAAGGTGTCGAGCTGGTACGACAACGAGTGGGGTTTCTCGAACCGCATGCTGGATACGGCTGTCGCGTTCGCGAACGCGAAGTAATCCCGCACGTTGCGCGGCCGCCGCAAGGCGGCCGGCGTAGCGAACGAGCCCGGCCCGGTTTTCCGGCCGGGCTTTTTTATTGCCCGCCGCTATTGTCCGCCGTTGTTGCTCGATGCCGCCGTCACCTGCTCGAGCGCGGCGACGAACGCGCGCTTCAGCGGGCTGTCGAGGTCGGTCCACGCGAGGCCGATGCCCGTACGATGCCCGGCCAGGTCGAGCGGCCGCGCGAGCACGTTCGGCGGCAGCGCGCTGGCGGCTTCCGCCGGAATCAGCCCGATTCCCATCCCCGC
>NZ_CAJNKE010000411.1 GCF_905232215.1 Burkholderia sp. LMG 13014 | reverse complement strand
AGCCACGGCGAGCGCGGTGTGTGCATGCGCAACATTTCCAGCTCGTGGCGCCGCGCGTCGACGTAGCCGGAGAACT
This sequence comes from Burkholderia sp. LMG 13014, assembly GCF_905232215.1. Lineage (GTDB taxonomy): Bacteria > Pseudomonadota > Gammaproteobacteria > Burkholderiales > Burkholderiaceae > Burkholderia. Next base: position 5,446 of record NZ_CAJNKE010000411.1, on the reverse strand, counting down.
TGCTGCGGCCGAGGAACAGGTACGGGATGAGCGTCAGGTACGGCATGGCCGCGAGCGAGACGGCCCACGCGATCGCGCCTTGCGACGTGCGCGTGTTCATGATCGCGTGGCACGCCGCGACGATCCCGAGCACGTGGATGGTCAGGATCAGGGTGCCGAGATGTAGCCAGTCGAGGGTCATGGGCGCGTGACGGACTCCTGAGGTCGCGCGGCCGGGCGGCCGCCTACGCGCATCTTACCCAACCGTGCGGCGCAACGGTGCACCGCACGGTGGGTGAGCCGAAACGGCTCAGGCCTTGCGGGGCAGGTCCGACGCCTGGATCAGGAATACGGCGTCGTCGCCCGCGCTGGTGGGCAGCCAGGTGAGTTCGAGGCCGCCGAACGCGGCTTCGACGTTTTCGCGCTCGTTGCCGATCTCGACGACGAGCACGCCGTCGTCGTGCAGCCAGCGATGGGCTTCGGCGACGATGCGTCGCACGATGTCCATCCCGTCGTCGCCGCCCGCGAGCGCCATCTCCGGCTCATGCCGGTACTCGGGCGGCAGGGCGGCCATCGACGATGCGTTCACGTACGGCGGGTTCGTCAGGATCACGTCATAGCGGGAGCCCGGGTCGGTGCGGAACGCGGGCAGCGGCGCGTAGAGGTCGCCGCGGTGCAGCCCGATGCGGTCTTCGAGGCCGTAGTCGCGCACGTTGATCTCGGCGACTTCGAGTGCCTTGTCGGACAGGTCGACCGCGTCGATCTCGGCGTTCGGGAACGCGCTCGCCGCGAGGATCGCGAGGCAACCGGAGCCCGTGCACAGCTCGAGCACCGCGCCGACCTGCTCGGGATCGGCGACGTACGGCTGCAGCCCGTCGTCGAGCAGTTCGCCGATGAACGAGCGCGGCACGATCACGCGCTCGTCGACGTAGAAGCGGTGGCCGTGCATCCACGCTTCATGCGTGAGGTATGCGGCCGGCACGCGGTCGGCCGCACGCCGTTCGATCACCGCGAGCACGGCCGCGATCTCGTCGGGCAGCAGCCGCGCGTCGAGGAACGGCTCGAGCGTGTCGAGCGGCAGGTCGAGCGTGCGCAGCACGAGGTAGGCCGCTTCGTCGTAAGCGTTGTCGGAGCCGTGGCCGAACGCGAGCTTCGCCTTCGAGAAGCGCGTCACCGCGTAGCGCAGCAGGTCGCGAACAGTTGCAAAAGGTGTCGTCATGCGAGGCTCCATCAGGCGATCAGTTGTTCGAGCACGCGGCGGTACACGTTCTTCAGCGGGTCGACGAAGCGCACTTCGATGTGCTCGTCGATCTTGTGGATGCTGCCGTTCGGCGGGCCGAACTCGATCACCTGCGGGCAGATGCGCGCGATGAAACGGCCGTCCGACGTGCCGCCCGTCGTCGACAGCTCGGTCGTGATGCCGGTCTCGGTGCGGATCGCGTTTTCCAGCGCGCCTGACAGCTCGCCGCGCGGCGTGAGGAACGGCAGGCCGCTCACCGACCACTTCAGCGTGTATTCGAGGCCATGCTTGTCGAGGATTGCGTGCACGCGTGCCTGCAGGCCCTCGACCGTGCTGGCGGTCGAGAAACGGAAGTTGAACAGCAGGTCGGCATGGCCGGGAATCACGTTGGACGCGCCGGTGCCGGCGTGCAGGTTCGACACCTGCCAGGTGGTCGGCGGGAAGTATTCGTTGCCTTCGTCCCATTGCTCGGCGGCGAGCTCGGCCAGCGCCGGCGCGAGCAGGTGGATCGGGTTCTTCGCGAGGTGCGGATACGCGATGTGACCCTGCACGCCCTTGACGACCAGTTCGCCCGACATCGAGCCGCGGCGGCCGTTCTTGACGACGTCGCCGAGCTCGGCGGTCGACGTCGGCTCGCCGACGATGCAGTAGTCCATGCGTTCGCCGCGCGCTTCGAGCAGCTCGACGACCTTCACGGTGCCGTCGGTGGCGGGGCCTTCCTCGTCGCTCGTGATCAGGAACGCGATCGCGCCACGGTGGCCGGGATGGGCCGCGACGAATTCCTCGGACGCGACGACGAATGCCGCGAGCGAGGTCTTCATGTCGGCCGCGCCGCGGCCGTACAGCTTGCCGTCACGATGGGCGGGGATGAACGGCGGCGAGCTCCACTGCTCGAGCGGGCCGGTCGGCACGACATCGGTGTGGCCCGCGAACGCGAGCAGCTTGCCGTCGCGGCCGTCGGTGCCGCGCTTGACGGCCCACAGGTTGGTCACGCCGTGCGACGCGATGGTCTCGCATTCGAAGCCGAGCGCGGCGAGGCGCTCGGTCATGATCTGCTGGCAGTGCTGGTCGTCGGGCGTCACGGACGCGCGGGCGATCAGCTGTTCGGTAAGGGCTAGGGTGGCGGACATGGTTCGGACCACTTTCGATAAAAAATGCCGGCGCGGTGGCCGGCAGCGACAAGACGTCGGGCTGCGCCCGCAGGCGCAGCGCGGGCAGCCCTATGCGGCAAACAGCGCCGCGTATTGATCGGCCGCGAAGCCGAGCGATTTCACGCGGCCGTTGACCACCAGCACGGGGCGCTTGATGACCGACGGCTTGTGGATCATCAGCGCGACCGCGCCGGCCTTCGTTTCGGCGGCCGCCTTCATCGCATCGTCCAGGCCGCGCCACGTCGTGCCGCGCTTGTTGACGAGCGCGTCGAGCGACACGTCCTTCAGCCAGTCCTCGACGAGCGGTGCGCTGACACCGAGCTTCTTGAAGTCGTGAAACTCGAATTCGACGCCGTGATCGTCGAGCCACACGCGGGCCTTCTTCACGGTGTCGCAGTTCGGAATGCCGTAGACGACCACGGTGTGCGGCTTCGCCATCAGTCGCCTCGCAGCAGCTCGTTCAGGCCGACCTTCGCGCGGGTCTTCGCGTCGACCTTCTTGACGATCACCGCGCAGTACAGGCTGTGCGAGCCATCCTTCGACGGCAGGTTGCCGGCGACCACGACCGAGCCGGCCGGGATGCGGCCGTAGCTGACTTCGCCGGTTTCACGATCGTAGATCTTCGTGCTCTGGCCGAGGTACACGCCCATCGAGATCACCGAGTTTTCCTCGACGATCACGCCTTCGACGACTTCCGAGCGCGCGCCGATGAAGCAGTTGTCTTCGATGATGACCGGGTTCGCCTGCAGCGGCTCGAGTACGCCGCCGATGCCGACGCCGCCCGACAGGTGCACGTTCTTGCCGATCTGCGCGCACGAACCGACCGTGGCCCACGTGTCGACCATCGTGCCTTCGTCGACGTAGGCGCCGATGTTGGTGTACGACGGCATCAGCACGACGTTCTTCGCGATGAACGAGCCGCGGCGCGCGATGGCCGGCGGGACGACGCGGAAGCCGCCCGCGGCGAAATCTTCAGCCGTGTAGTTCGCGAACTTCGACGGCACCTTGTCGTAGAACTGCGAGTAGCCGCCGGCCGGCATCGGCGCGTTGTCCTCCAGGCGGAACGACAGCAGCACGGCCTTCTTCAGCCACTGGTGCACGGTCCAGTTGCCGTCGATCTTCTCGGCAACGCGCAGCGCGCCTTTGTCGAGCTGCTCGATCGCGTGCGCGACGGCTTCGCGGACGTCGGCCGGTGCGGCCTTCGGCGACAGCTCGGCGCGGTTGTCCCAGGCGGTATCGATGATTTGCTGAAGTTGTTGCGACATGTTCGTTTTCGCAGGAGATGGATGGAATTGATCGGATGGACGATTACCGCGCGAGAGACCGGCAGAAATCGACGATGCGTTGCGCGCCCTCGACGCATTCGGGGGTGCCCGCGACGAGCGCGATCCGGATGAAATCGCGGCCCGGATTCGTGCCGTGCGCGTCGCGCGCCAGGTACGAGCCGGGCAGAACCGTCACATTATAGTCGGCGTACAGGCGACGGGCGAACTCGGTGTCCGACAGCCCGGTGCGCGACACGTTGGCCCACAGGTAGAACGCCGCGTCGGGCAGTTTCACGTCGATCACGTCGGCCAGCATCGGCGTGACGGTATTGAACTTCTGCAGGTACAGCGCGCGGTTCTCTCGCACGTGCGCCTCGTCGTTCCACGCGGCGATGCTCGCGTGCTGCCAGACCGGCGACAGCGCCGCGCCGTGGTACGTGCGGTACAGCAGGAATTTCTTCAGCAGCGCCGCGTCGCCGGCGACGAAGCCCGAGCGCATGCCCGGCACGTTCGAGCGCTTCGACAGGCTCGACAGCATCACGAGCCGCTCGAAGCCGCGGCCGAGGCGGTGCGCGGCCTCGAGGCCGCCGAGCGGCGGTGCCGCTTCGTCGAAATAGATTTCCGAATAGCACTCGTCGGACGCGATCACGAAACCGTGGCGGTCGGACAGCGCGAACAGCTCGCGCCAGTCGTCGAGCGTCAGCACGGCACCGGTCGGGTTGCCCGGCGAGCACACGTACAGCAGTTGCGTGCGCGCCCAGACTTCGTCGGGCACGGACGCGTAGTCGCACGCGAAGTTGCGGGCCGGGTCGCTGTTCGCGAAATAGGGTTCGGCACCGGCCAGCAGCGCCGCGCCCTCGTAAATTTGATAGAAAGGATTCGGACAGAGTACGATCGCCTTCTCGCCCTGTTCGGACGGGCGTGCGTCGATCACCGTCTGCGCGAGCGAGAACAGCGCCTCGCGCGAACCCGACACCGGCAGCACCTGCGTGGCCGGATCGATGGCCGGCAGCCCGTAGCGGCGCTCGAGCCAGTGCGCGATCGACGTGCGCAGCGCGTCCGAGCCGGCGGTGGCCGGGTACGACGCGAGACCGTCGAGCGCGGCCACCACGGCGTCGCGGATCAGCGCCGGGGTCGCATGTTTGGGCTCGCCGATGCCGAAGCTGATCGGTTTGAGGGCGCCGGAGGGCGTCACGTCCTTGAACAGGGCGCGCAGCTTTTCGAAGGGATAGGGCTGGAGCGAGTCGAGTCGAGGGTTCACGGGCGAAGCGGCCATCGCGGCCGGTTGGAGCGAAAGAAGCGGCGGGCGCGCCGCGCAGCTGCGAACGGGCGCCGATGGCGCGCGAGTTGCAACGGACGATTATAGCGTGACGGAATGCGGTCACGGCCCGCCTGAACGGCGGCCGGGCCGGCTGAATAAAGGGTATTGAACAAAATGAATAACGCGGTACGCGGCAGCCTGCCGACGCTGGCCATCCTGATCGGCGCGTCGGTATGGGGCCTGATCTGGTATCCGCTGCGGATCCTGGCGTCGCTCGGCGTGACGGGCACGCTGGCGAGCGCGCTGACGAGCCTCGTCGCATTCCTGTTCGTGATCGTCGCGCGGCATCGCACGATCGCGACGCTGCGCTGGCACTGGGTGCTGCCCGGCATCGCGGTCACGGCCGGCGTGACGAACCTCGGGTTCGTGTGGGGCACGATCCACGGCGAGGTGCTGCGCGTGATGCTGCTGTTCTACCTGACCCCCGCGTGGACCGCGATCTACGCGCACTTCCTGCTGCGCGAGCGGCTGACCTGGGCCGGCGCGGGGC
>NZ_CAJNKE010000410.1 GCF_905232215.1 Burkholderia sp. LMG 13014 | reverse complement strand
GCTGCGCCACGCGGTGATCGAGCTGCTGGATCTCGGCACGCCGGCGCTCTGGCAGCACATCGAGGACACCGTCTACCGCAGCGTGTTCGACTACAGCGACCACAACCAGCTGCGCATGTCGCGCCTGCTCGACCAGTCGCGCAACATCGTGCGCGCGCGGCTCGCGCAGCTTGGCATCCTGAAGCCGCGCGACGCGGGCGACGCCGACGCGCGGCTGCGCCGTCAGGCGTGATCGCGCCAGCGCAGCGCGCGCTGCGCGATCCGCTCGCATAGCGCACTCATGCCGACGGCGAGCGCCGTCACGCCCAGCACGCAGACCAGCAACACGTCGGCGCGCGCGCCCGCCTGCGCGTTCTGCATCAGGCTGCCGACCCCCGCGCCCGCATTGAACAGCAGCTCGCTGCTGGTTGCGGTGATCCATGCAAACGGCACGGCCTGCAACACGCCCGCGAACAGGTCGGGCAACGCGCCCGGGATCAGCACGTCGCGCCACAGGCCGATGCGAGTCAGGCGATACGACTGCGCGAGTTCGACGTAGCGCGGATCGACGCGGCGCAGCCCGTCGAAGCTGGCGGTGGTCATCGGGTAGAACGCGGCGAGCGCGATGATGAAGACCTTTGCGAATTCGCCGGTGCCGGCCCATAAACTCAGCAGCGGAATCAGTCCGAGCAGCGGCACGTAGCGCAGCGCCTGGAACGCCGGTTCGCCGAGCTTGCGCGCAAGCGTCGAGCGCGCCATCGCCGCGCCGAACACGAGCCCGAGCGCGACGCCTGCCGCCAGGCCGAGCGTCGTGCGCCGCAGGCTCGCGCCGAGATCCGTTGCGAGTTCGCCGCTGCGTGCGAGTTCGACGAGCGCGGCGCCAACCTGCTGCAACGGCACGAACGCGTATTGATGGGCCGCATCGCCGGACGACGCGTATTGCCACGCGGCGACCAGCAGGGCCGGCACGACGAGGCCGCGCGCACGACGGCGCAGCGCGGCGATCGAGAAGGGGGGCTTGGCGAGGGTCATTCAGAAACCTGTCCGTTCAGCGCGCGGGCGTCTGCCAGCGCAATGCGTAGCGTTGCACGAGTGCGATCGACCGGTCGATCGCAAAGCCGATCAGCCCGATCACCGCGACGTCGATGAGCACGACGTCGAGCCGCAGCATCTGCCGCGCCAGTTCCATCATCTGGCCGATCCCTCTGTCGGCGCTGAGCAGCTCGACCGCGACGAGCGCGAGCCACGCGCGCGCGAGTGCGATCCGCACGCCGGTCAGCAGCGGCGGCAATGCGGCCGGCAGCAGCACGTCGCGCAGCAGCGCGAAGCGGCCGAGCCCGTAGTGCCGCGCCATCTCGACGAGGTCGCGCGGTGCGTCGTACACGCCCGTGTATGCGGCCAGCGCGACCGGAAAGAACACGGCCTTGCCGACGACGACGAGCTTCAGCGGCTCGTCGACGCCGATCAGCAGGATCAGCAGCGGAATCAGCGTGAGCGTCGGCACCTGCCGCAGCAGGTCGAACGTCGGCCGCAGGTAGTCGGCGAACAGCCGGTTGCGCGCAAGCAGGATGCCGAACGCGGCGCCGCCGGTCGCGCCGATCGCGAAGCCGAGCGCGAGGCGATGCAGCGTGATCAGCAGGTTGTCGCGCAGTTCGCCGGTGTCGAGCAGCGTGCGCAGCGTCGCCGCGAGCCGTTCGGGCGGCACGACGAGCTGCGGCGGGAACCAGCGCTGCGCGCTCGCGAGCCACCACAGCGCGACGAACGCGACAGGCGTGGCCCACCACAGCGCGAGTCCGCCGAGCCGTGCAATGCCGGGCAGACGGAGCGCGCGCGTGCCGTTCGACGCGAGGGCATGCATCGGCATCAACGGCTCGCGACGCGCGCCGCGTCGGCACGCCAGTAGCCGTCGAGCCCGAGCTGCTTGAGCGCGGTCGACACGAACGTCGGCGCGAGCAGCGCGTTCACGTCGACCGGCGTGGACGTCAGGCCGGCCTGGCGGCTGTACGCGATGACGTCGCGGTAGTGGCCGGTCAGCGCGGGCGTGAAGAGCGGTGTCCATTGCTCCTTCCACGGTGTTGCCTCATCCGCGTATTCGCGGCGCACGACGCTTTCCGGCTGGCCGGACGCGCTGAGGATCTTCACGTACGCGTCGCGGTTCTGCGGCTGCGAGATCCAGTGCGCGGCACGCACGTAGGCCGTCGCGACGAGCTGCGTGACGTCGGGGTAGCGCCGCACGAAATCGTCGGACGCCCACAGTTCCGCGCGCATCTTCCAGTCGTCGGGCGCGGTCTTGGTCGACCAGATGATCTTGCCGACGTTCTTGTCGACGAGCGAATACGCGTCGGACAGCGTGAAGAAGCCGTCGACACGGCCCGCCGCGACGGCTGCCGCACCGGCTTGCGGGTCGAGGTTGTAGATCTTGAAGTCGGACAGCTTCAGCCCGTTCTCGGCGAGCAGCTTGCTGAACGTGACTTCCCACGGCCGGCCGCGATTGAGCGCGATGCGCTTGCCTTTCAGATCGACGATTGACTTCGCGGTCGAGCCGGCCGGCACGACGAGATACGTGTTGCTGCCGACACCGCCCGGCACGATCAGGCGCGTGTGGGTGCCCGACGCGTTGACGACGACTGACGGCAGGTCGCCGTAGCCCGCGAAATCGATGCTGCCGTTCGTGAACGCTTCGTTCACGAGCGTGCCGACCGCCGCGGTCGACACGGGCACCCATTGAAGCTTCACATGCCGCGCGGCGAGCGCCTTCTCGAGCGACTTGTCGGCGTCGATCAGCGCGGACGCGCCCGCGTATTGCGTCTTGCCGCCGCTCGAATAGGCGACGACGGCGATCCGCACGACCTTGGGCGCGTCGTCCGCATGCGCGGCCGATGTGGCGAGCGATGCCGCGGCGAACGGCAGCGCGGCGAACAGCGCGCGCAGCGAGACGAGGGAGAGCGTGGGTTTCATGATGGTCCGGAACAGTAGGCGGAAAAGGGGCTCACGCGCGTTTCTGCAACGACGGCCGCAGCACGTCGGCGAGCGGGCGCGGGTCGATCCAGTCGGCGACGTCGAAGTCGGCTTCCAGAAAACCCTGGTCGTGCAGGAACGTCTTGAAGTCGTCGAGCGCGGCGACCGATTCGTCGTCGAGGTTGACGCCGAGATGCCGGTGCAGCTGGTTGCCGTACGCGGCACGGACCCAGTCGATCGACGACGCGGTTTCGCCGGCCACGTAGTGGGCGGTCTCGTCGGGATGCGTGCCGGCCCATTCGCCGGCGGCGACCACGAGCTTCAGGAAGCCGGCGACGATGTCCGGATGGTTCGCGAGCACGTCCGCGTTGACGGTCAGCGGGCGCGGCGTGCCGTTGTTGTTGCGGATCGAGCGCTCCGGATGAAAGCCGATGTCGATCACGACGTGCGCGCCGATCAGCTGCGCGATCTCGAGACCGGTCGAGCCCTTCACGTAGATCGCGTCGACCTCGCCGCGCAGCAGCGCGCCGGCTTCGGCCGCATATAGCGCGCGGCTCGAGAAGCCGTGCGGCGACGCGAACAGGTCCGCCGCACGCGCCGGCCCGACGGCCTGCAGCGTGCGTGCGCGCACGTCGACGCATTCGACGTCGCGCGTGGTCAGCCCGTCGAGGCTCAGCGCGTTGCTGAAGCCGCGCAGCGCCGACGCGCGAAAGATGTCGATGCGGTCGTCGGGGCGGCTCGGGATCGCGATGCGCCGCCCGCGCAATGCCTTCACGGAACGGATGCCCGACTCGGGCCGCGCGAGGATCAACTGCGATTCGTCGACCCACGACAGCCCGATCACGCGCGTATTCGCGCCGTTCGAGCGCGCCCACATCGCGGGGATGCTGCCGCCCTGGCGGAACGACTGCGCGAGCGTGTGATCGCTGATCGACGACACGTCGTGCCGCGTGGCGCCGCGCGGCGAGCGGATCGCGACGCCGTCGGCCGACGTCTCGCCGTTGAGCCAGCCGAGATGCACGGCGATGCCGAGCGGGGTCGGCACGGGCGATCGGGCGTACCAGAACGTCTGCTGCTTGTCCGATGACGAATCGGGCCTGTCTGTCATGGGTGAGATTCCCTCTCTGCGTAAGCATGGTTGAAGCCCGGTCGCGCACGGTGTCGGTGTCGCACGCGCGGGCCGGTCAACGTTGCAAGTTCCGGGCCAGTGAGCGGAAACGGCGCGGTTGCACGCGGCGCGGGCATCGCGCGGCAGGCGCGACGCACGTGCCGATTCATCGCCTGTTGCGTCAGCAACAGTCGCGTCGGTCGCTGTTGCGCGCGCAGCAGCAGTGCGGCCGGTGCAGCAGCGCGGGACGGGCCTGTCGAGACGTCGCCGGCAACCGCCAGCGGGTGCGATCCGACTGTTGCTGACGCCCGGTATGCAAGGCGCCGCGCGCGTTCGCCGGCGGCCACGCTCGCGCAGTGGCGAGCGCGCTGGCACACCGCGTGCTTTACAGCGCAGCACACGCGCGGCACGCCGATGCCGCACGCAATCCGAATGGCCCGACCAGGAGAACTCCGATGGCTGTTGAATTTCTGTGGCGCCTGCCGATGCATGGCGACGGCCGGCGCGCACACGACCTGCATACGCGTGGCGAATGGAACCGCCAGCGCGCATCGCGCGTCGCGCCGAAAGTCGACGATGACGATTTCGGCTACATCGACTATCTGTCGCAGGTCGCGCGTGCGGCCGACATCACCGGCTTCCACGGCGCGCTGATTCCGATCTTCCGCTTCACCGAGGAACCGTGGGTCGTGGCCGCCGCGCTGGCGCGCGAGACGCGCCGGCTGCGGCTCCTGATCGCGCTGCAGCCGCATTTCGTGCATCCGGTCTACGCGGCGCAGATGGCCGCGAGCCTGCAGCGGATCAGCCGCGGCCGCGTCGAGTGGAACGTCGTCACGGGCGGCGGCGGCCCCGACCAGCGCGCGTACGGCGACTTCATCGATCACGACAGCCGCTATGCGCGCACCGACGAATTCCTCGATGTCGTGAAGGGCGTCGCGGCCGGCGAGCCGTTCACGTTCGACGGCCGCTTCTACCGCGTCGAAGCCGGTGGCCTGCTGCCGCCGCTGAGCGGCCAGAAGCCGCCGCGCATCTACCTGGCCGGTGCGAGCGACGCCGCGCTCGCGGTTGCCGCGAAGCACGGCGACGTGCACCTGAGCTGGGGCGAGCCGCTCGCGAAACAGAAGGAAGTGATCGATGCCGCGCGCCGCGCGCTCGATCGCCAGAACGCCGAGCGCGACCTGCGCTTCGGCATGCGCATCGACATCCTTGCGCGCGAGACCGAGGAGCAGGCGTGGGCCGAGTTGCGGCAGATGTTCGCGACGGTGGGCGACACGACGCGCAACGGCTTCGGCGGGCGCGGCGAATCGTCGGAATCGGTCGGCGCGAAACGCCAGTTCGCGCTGCACCAGGGCCACACGCAGCACTTCGACGACCTGATCGTCGGCCCGAACCTGTGGGCCGGGATGTCGCAGATTCGCGGCGGCCCCGGCTGCGTGATCGTCGGCAGCCACGAGCAGGTGGCCGAGCGGCTCGCGGAATACGTCGA